>NZ_JACBGN010000033.1 GCF_013401435.1 Streptomyces sp. BR123 | reverse complement strand
GGGCAGCGGCTCCGGGGAGGGCTTGGACTCGGCGCGGGCGTTGCGCGGGGGCAGGGCCAGCTGGAGGACGTCGGCGAGGCTGCCGGCGTACCGGTCGGCGATGGCGCGGGCGAGGGCGAGCATGCCCGGGGTGAGCACGGCCTCGGGCGAGACGACGTGGGCCAGGGCGGCCAGCGCCCCGCTGTAGTCGGACTCGGCGCGCCGCTCGACGATGAACCCGTCGATCAGCCGGCCGCCCTCGCGGCGTCCGCCGTGGACGTGGTGGGAGCCGGCGCCGAAGCGGACGCGGACGCGGACGCCGGGCTGCGCGGCCTCGGAGAGCTCCTCGGGGACGGCGTAGTCCCAGAGCTGGTCGAGGTGGAGCACGCCCTTGTTGACGAGGACTCGGGCGATCGGCAGGTCGTGGGCGAGGGCCGCGCCCCGCCAGGTGCGCGGCTTGGCCTTGGGTGCCTTGGCCTTGGCCTCGGCGACCATCTCGCGCATGAGCGCAAGCTGCTCCGGCGGGTCGCCGGGCGCCTTGTGCCCGCCCCCCCGGCCGGAATCGTTCTCGCTGCTCACACCCGCATTCTTACCAAACCCCACCGACAGCGGACGGGGTGCGGGCGGCCTCCCGAGGTGTCGGCCGGCGGCGACGCAACGCGCACGGCCCGCTGGGCAACGCGCACGGCCCGCTGGGCAACGCGCACGGTCCGCTGGGGAACGCGTACGGCCCCGGACCACAGGGGCCGGGGCCGTACGCAGCGCGCTCGGGTGCGCTTGGGTCCTGCGGACCGTCCTACAGACCGGCGGCGGCGCGCAGGGCGTCGACGCGGTCGGTGCGCTCCCAGGTGAAGTCCGGCAGCTCACGGCCGAAGTGGCCGTAGGCGGCGGTCCGGGCGTAGATCGGGCGGAGCAGGTCGAGGTCGCGGATGATCGCGGCCGGGCGGAGGTCGAAGACCTCGCCGATGGCGTCCTCGATCCTGGCCACGTCGACCTTGGCGGTGCCGAAGGTCTCGACGAAGAGGCCGACGGGCTCGGCCTTTCCGATGGCGTACGCGACCTGCACCTCGCAGCGCGAGGCCAGGCCGGCGGCGACCACGTTCTTGGCGACCCAGCGCATCGCGTACGCGGCGGAGCGGTCGACCTTCGACGGGTCCTTGCCGGAGAACGCGCCGCCGCCGTGGCGGGCCATGCCGCCGTACGTGTCGATGATGATCTTGCGGCCGGTCAGGCCGGCGTCGCCCATCGGGCCGCCGATCTCGAAGCGGCCGGTCGGGTTGACCAGCAGGCGGTAGCCGTCGGTGTCCAGCTTGATGCCGTCCTCGACGAGTTCCTTGAGGACGTGCTCGACGACGAACTCGCGGATGTCGGGCGCGAGCAGCGACTCCAGGTCGATGTCGGAGGCGTGCTGCGAGGAGACCACGACCGTGTCGAGGCGGACGGCCTTGTCGCCGTCGTACTCGATGGTGACCTGGGTCTTGCCGTCGGGGCGCAGGTACGGGATGGTCCCGTTCTTGCGGACCTCGGACAGGCGGCGGGAGAGCCGGTGCGCGAGGTGGATCGGGAGGGGCATCAGCTCGGGCGTCTCGTCGCACGCGTAGCCGAACATCAGGCCCTGGTCGCCGGCGCCCTGCTTGTCGAGCTCGTCCTCGTCACCTTCGACGCGCTGCTCGTACGCGGTGTCGACGCCCTGCGCGATGTCCGGGGACTGCGCGCCGATGGACACCGACACGCCGCAGGAGGCGCCGTCGAAGCCCTTCTTCGAGGAGTCGTAGCCGATCTCGAGGATCTTGTCGCGGACGAGCTGCGCGATCGGCGCGTACGCCTTCGTCGTCACCTCGCCGGCGATGTGGACGAGACCGGTGGTGATGAGCGTCTCCACGGCCACACGCGAGGTCGGGTCCTCCGTGAGGAGTGCGTCGAGGATCGTGTCGCTGATCTGGTCAGCGATCTTGTCGGGGTGGCCCTCGGTGACGGACTCCGAGGTGAACAGGCGGCGGGACACATCGCTCCCTGGGGTTGCAGCGGCTGCTGGCTGATCATTTGGCGAAACCTTACCGGGGGCTGCGCCCGGTCACGTTCCGAATGCAGTTTATCGGTCGCCACCGTTCGCCGGACCACCCGTCTCGCCTTCTGGGAGGCGTGTGACCTGCGGCACTCCATTCTGGCTCATGGAATCGGCTTCGAGAAGGGCCTTCCGTCAGGTGAGTCGGGGGGCGACCTGGTCCCAAACGGCGTCCGCCAGGGCCTCCTTGGGACCGTAGGGGACTGCTACCTCTTGACCGTCAGAGGAAAGGATCACCGCTTCGTTCTCCTCGGATCCAAAGGTCTTCGCCTCGCCGACCTCGTTCACGACGAGAAGGTCACACTTCTTGCGGAGGAGCTTGGCGCGCCCGTTCGCCAGAACTTCGTCGGTTTCCGCCGCGAACCCGACGATGACCTGCCCCTTCCGGGCCCGGTCGGCCGAGATCTCGGCGAGGACGTCGGGGTTGCGGACGAGGGCGACGGGGGCGGGATCCTGCCCGTCCTTCTTCTTGATCTTGCCGGAGGCGTACGCGGCCGGCCGGAAATCGGCCACGGCCGCGGCCATCACCACGGCGTCGGCGTCGGCGGCCGCCTTGAGCACGGCCTCCCGCAGTTGCACGGCGGTGCCGACGCGGACGACGTCCACCCCGGCCGGGTCGGCGAGCGCCGTGTTGGCGGCGACGAGGGTCACCCGCGCCCCCCGGGCCACGGCGGTGCGGGCCAGCGCGTAGCCCTGCTTGCCGGAAGAGCGGTTGCCGAGGAAGCGGACCGGGTCGAGGGGCTCGCGGGTGCCGCCGGCGCTGATCACCACGTGGCGCCCGGCCAGGTCGGGCTCGGCCGCCGCCCCGCGGGCCAGGACCCGGACGCAGACCTCGTAGATCTCCTCGGGGTCGGGCAGCCGGCCCTTGCCGGTGTCCTTGCCGGTGAGCCGGCCGACCGCGGGCTCGATCACGACGGCGCCGCGGCGGCGCAGCGTGGACACGTTCTCCTGGGTGGCGGGGTGCTCCCACATCTCGGTGTGCATGGCGGGGGCGAAGACCACCGGGCAGCGGGCGGTGAGCAGGGTGTTCGTGAGGAGGTCGTCGGCCAGGCCGTGGGCGGCCTTGGCCAGCATGTCCGCGGTGGCGGGGGCGACGACGACGAGGTCTGCGGTCTGGCCGATGCGCACGTGCGGCACCTCGTGGACGCTCTCCCAGACCTCCGTTCCCGCCGGGTTTCCGGAGAGGGCGGCCCAGGTGGCCTCGCCGACGAAGTTGAGGGCCGACGCGGTGGGGACCACCCGTACGTCGTGGCCGGACTCGGTCAGCCGGCGCAGCAGCTCGCACGCCTTGTAGGCGGCGATCCCGCCGCTCACCCCGAGCACGACCTTCGGCTTACCCACCACACACGCCCCTTCGGCTGACCGTTGCTACGTACCTATGACACACCACAGGCCCGGCAGATGTGCTGCCGGGCCTGTGGTGCAAGGAATTCTCGGTGCCTTACTGGGCCGGGGCCTCGATGGCCTCGGAGGTCAGCAGACCCGCGTTGATCTCGCGCAGCGCGATCGAAAGCGGCTTCTCGTGGACGTGGGTGTCCACGAGGGGGCCGACGTACTCGAGCAGGCCCTCACCGAGCTGCGAGTAGTACGCGTTGATCTGACGCGCGCGCTTGGCCGCGTAGATCACGAGGCTGTACTTCGAGTCCGTGGCCTCGAGCAGCTCGTCGATCGGCGGGTTGATGATGCCCTCGGGCGCAGTGATGGAAGAGGACACGCTCTACCTTCCGAAGATACGGGTGAAAGATCAGACGTTGGCCGAGCGGGTCATCCGGAGCGGATGGAGCACCGGCCAGCGATCACACAACGTCCATCAAGGCTAGCAGCTCGCGCGCCACGTCCTCGACGGAGGTGTTGACCAGGGTGGTGTCGAACTCGGACTCGGCGGCCAGCTCGACCTTGGCCGTCTCCAGCCGGCGCTCGATGACCTCGGCGGACTCGGTGCCCCGGCCGGTGAGCCGGCGGACCAGTTCCTCCCAGCTCGGCGGGGCCAGGAAGACCAGCCGGGCCTCGGGCATGGACTCGCGCACGAGGCGGGCGCCCTGGAGGTCGATCTCCAGGAGAACGGGCTCGCCGTTCTCCAGTCGCTCGGTCACCGCGCCGCGCGGTGTGCCGTAGCGGTTGCCCGCGAATTCGGCCCACTCCAGCAGCTCGCCGTTGGCGATCAGCTTGTCGAACTCGTCGTCGTTGACGAAGAAGTAGTGGACTCCGTGTCGTTCACCGGGCCGCGGCTTGCGGGTGGTGGCCGACACCGAGAGCCACACCTCGGGGTGGACCTTGCGCATATGCGCGACGACCGTGCTCTTGCCGACACCCGAAGGGCCGGAGAGCACGGTCAGCCGCGGACGAACCTCTGCTGCCATAGAGCGATTATCCAGGTTCTCGGGACTGCCTGAGAACGCCGGAGGAACTCCGGGCAACACGTCAGCCGGCAGGAGTGCCGAACTCACGCTCCAGGGAGGCGATCTGGTTGGAGCCGAGACCTCGGACACGCCGGGACTCGGAGATGCCGAGGCGCTCCATGATCTGCTTGGCGCGGACCTTGCCCACGCCAGGCAGGGACTCCAGCAGGGCGGAGACCTTCATCTTGCCGATGACGTCGTTCTCCTGGCCCGTCTTGATGACCTCTTGGAGCGAGGCGCCGGAGTGCTTGAGTCGATTCTTCACCTCGGCCCGCTCCCGGCGAGCCGCGGCGGCCTTTTCGAGCGCGGCTGCGCGCTGTTCAGGGGTAAGGGGCGGAAGAGCCACGCCTACGTCACCTCGGATGTCGAACTGTCGGATATACGGACCGGTGGGGAGCCCGAGGGCGCCACACCAGGCGAGGGCCCGAACAGCGGTGGAACTCGTTCGCTGCTCGTTCACTCTGGTCGGAGACTAGCGGCCACAACCGCTCCAGTCAGCGAGAACGGACGAAAAGTCCTGGTCAGCCTCCACTGAACCGTACATCACGGACAAACCACCCTGGTTTTGTCCGGTGAAAGACGTTCGATTTTCGTCAGACCGTACGACGCGCACCCCGGTCGGCGCGCTCAGGCGGCGACGGCCACGCGGATCTCGTCGGCGAATCGGGCCGCCGCACGGCGCAGGGCGCCGGCGTCCGGCCCGTGCCGCAGGACCCCGCGCGACACGTTCGGCACGACGTTGCGCACGGCCGTGCCGAAGACCCGCGGCAGGTCGGCTGCCTCGGCGCCCTGCGCGCCGATGCCGGGGGCGAGCAGCGGGCCGTTGATGTCCAGGTCGAAGGAGGACAGGTCGCCCAGGGTCGCGCCGACGACGGCGCCGAAGGACCCCATGGGCGTGGCGCCCGCGTTCTCCTCGGCCAGGTGGGCCAGCATGGTCGCGCCGATGGTGCGGCCGTCCTCGCGGACCGCCCGCTGGACCTCGGCGCCCTCGGGGTTCGAGGTCAGGGCGAGGACGAACAGGCCGGCGCCGGACTCGCGGGCCAGCTCCACGGCAGGGGCCAGCGAGCCGTAGCCGAGGTACGGGGAGACGGTCAGGGCGTCGGAGAACAGCGGCGAGTCCTCGCGGAGGAAGGTCTCGGCGTACGCGGCCATGGTGGAGCCGATGTCGCCCCGCTTGGCGTCCATGACCACGAGCGTGCCGGCCGCCCGGGCGTCGGCCACGGTCTGCTCCAGGACCGCGATGCCGCGCGAGCCGAAGCGCTCGAAGAAGGCCGCCTGGGGCTTGAAGACGGCCACCGTGTCGGCGAGCGCCTCGACCACGGTGCGGGAGAACCGCTCCAGGCCGGCGATGTCGTCGCTCAGCCCCCAGGAGGACAGCAGGGAGGCGTGCGGGTCGATGCCGACGCAGAGCGGCCCGCGCTCGTCCATGGCGGAGCGCAGGCGGGTACCGAAGGAGAGGGGCATCACGAGGCGGCCTTTCGGGTTTCGGCGCCGACGGCCTCGGCGAGGGTGGCGTACGGGCTGGCGGCCAGGCGGGCGGCCAGGCCCTTGTGGATGGCGCGGGCGTAGAACGGGCCCTCGTAGATGAACGCGCTGTACCCCTGGATGAGCGTGGCGCCGGCCAGGATCCGCTGCCAGGCGTCGTCGGCGTTCTCGATGCCCCCGACCCCGACGAGGACCAGGCGGTCGCCCACGCGGGCGTACAGGCGGCGCAGGACTTCCAGGGAGCGCTGCTTGACGGGGGCACCGGACAGGCCGCCGGTCTCCTTGACCAGGGCGGGGTCGGACTTCAGGCCCAGGCCCTCGCGGGCGATGGTGGTGTTGGTGGCGATGATGCCGTCCAGGCCGAGCTCCAGGGCGAGGTCGGCGACCGCGTCCACGTCCTCGTCGGCGAGGTCGGGTGCGATCTTCACCAGGAGGGGGACGCGGCGGTCGGTGACGGTGCGGTCCGCAGCCTCGCGAACGGCCGTGAGGAGGGGGCGCAGGGATTCGGTGGCCTGGAGGTTGCGCAGGCCCGGGGTGTTCGGCGAGGAGACGTTGACGACGAGGTAGTCGGCGTGGCGGGCCAGGCGCTCGGTGGAGGTGACGTAGTCCGCCACGGCCTCTTCCTCGGGCACCACCTTGGTCTTGCCGATGTTGACCCCCACGACGGTCCGGAAGACCGCCTTGCGGGCGGCCAGGCGGGCTGCCACGGCCGCCGAGCCCTCGTTGTTGAAGCCCATCCGGTTGATCAGCGCGCGGTCCGGCACGAGGCGGAACAGCCGCTTCTTGGGGTTGCCGGGCTGTGCCCGGGCGGTGACCGTGCCGATCTCGACGTGGTCGAAGCCGAGCATGGACATGCCGTCGATGGCCACGGCGTTCTTGTCGAAGCCCGCGGCGAGGCCGAAGGGACCGTGCATGCGCAGGCCGAGGGCCTCGGTGCGCAGCTCCTTGTGGCGGGGGGCGAGGGCGGCCGCGGCGAAGGTGCGCAGCACCGGGGTGCGGGCGGCGAGGCGGATCCAGCGGAAGGCCAGGTAGTGGGCTTCCTCGGGGTCCATCCGCTTGAAGACCAGGTTGAAGAACAGCTTGTACATAGTCCGGGAGTTCCCTTGTGCGCTCATGAAGAGGGGGACACCGCCGCGCGTCGCGCTCGTGGTGTCCCCCTGTCCGTACGGGTTGTCAGTCGCGTGCGGCGGTCAGGTGCTCGGCGTGCTCCTGGAGGGAGCGGACGCCGACCTCGCCGTGGCCCAGGGCCTCGATGCCCTGGACGGCCGCGGCGAGTGCCTGGACCGTGGTGAGGCACGGGACGCCGCGGGCGACGGCCGCGGTGCGGATCTCGTAGCCGTCGAGACGGCCGCCGGTGCCGTACGGGGTGTTGACGATCAGGTCGACCTGGCCGTCGTGGATGAGCTGGACGATGGTCTTCTCGCCGCCGGGGCCCTCGCCCTCGCTGAGCTTGCGGACCACGGTGGCGTTGATGCCGTTGCGGCGCAGGACCTCGGCGGTGCCGGAGGTGGCGAGCAGCTCGAAGCCGTGGGCGACGAGCTCGCGGGCCGGGAAGATCATCGAGCGCTTGTCGCGGTTGGCGACGGAGATGAACGCGCGGCCCTTCGTGGGCAGCGGGCCGTAGGCGCCGGCCTGCGACTTGGCGTAGGCCGTGCCGAAGACCGAGTCGATGCCCATGACCTCGCCGGTGGAGCGCATCTCCGGGCCGAGGACGGTGTCCACGCCGCGGCCCTGGATGTCGCGGAAGCGCGACCACGGCATCACGGCCTCCTTGACGGAGATCGGCGCGTCCAGCGGCAGGGTGCCGCCGTCGCCGGTCTTCGGCAGCATGCCCTCGGCGCGCAGCTCGGCGATGGTGGCGCCGAGCGAGATGCGGGCGGCGGCCTTCGCGAGCGGGACCGCGGTGGCCTTCGAGGTGAAGGGCACGGTGCGGGAGGCACGCGGGTTGGCCTCCAGCACGTAGAGGATGTCGCCGGCCATCGCGAACTGGATGTTGATCAGGCCGCGGACGCCGACGCCCTTGGCGATGGCCTCGGTGGAGGCGCGCAGGCGCTTGATGTCGAAGCCGCCGAGGGTGATCGGGGGCAGGGCGCAGGCCGAGTCGCCGGAGTGGATGCCGGCCTCCTCGATGTGCTCCATGACGCCGCCGAGGTAGAGCTCGGTGCCGTCGTAGAGGGCGTCGACGTCGATCTCGATCGCGTCGTCGAGGAAGCGGTCGACCAGCACCGGGCGGGTCGGGGAGATCTCGGTGGACTCGGCGATGTACGACTCCAGGCGCGCCTCGTCGTAGACGATCTCCATGCCGCGGCCGCCGAGCACGTAGGACGGGCGGACGAGGACGGGGTAGCCGATCTCGTCGGCGATCGCCTTCGCTCCCGCGAAGGTGGTGGCCGTGCCGTGCTTGGGGGCGGGCAGGCCGGCCTCGGCGAGGACCCGGCCGAAGGCGCCGCGGTCCTCGGCGGCGTGGATGGCCTCCGGGGAGGTGCCGACCACGGGGACGCCGTTGTCCTTGAGCGCCTGGGCGAGGCCGAGCGGGGTCTGGCCGCCGAGCTGGACGACGACGCCCGCGATGGGGCCGGCGAGGGACTCGGCGTGGACGATCTCCAGCACGTCTTCGAGGGTCAGCGGCTCGAAGTACAGGCGGTCGGAGGTGTCGTAGTCGGTGGAGACGGTCTCCGGGTTGCAGTTGACCATCACGGTCTCGTAGCCGGCGTCGCTCAGGGCGAAGGAGGCGTGGACGCAGGAGTAGTCGAACTCGATGCCCTGGCCGATGCGGTTCGGGCCGGAGCCGAGGATGATCACAGCGGGCTTCTCGCGGGGGGCGACCTCGGACTCCTCGTCGTAGGACGAGTAGAAGTACGGGGTGTTCGCGGCGAACTCGGCGGCGCAGGTGTCGACCGTCTTGTAGACGGGGCGTACGCCGAGGGCGTGGCGCAGCTCGCGGACGACGTCCTCGCGCAGGTCGCGGATCTCGGCGATCTGGGAGTCGGAGAAGCCGTGCCGCTTGGCCTCGGCGAGCAGGGCGGGCTCGAGGCGCTCGGCGGAGGCGAGCTCGTCGGCGATCTCCTTGATCAGGAAGAGCTGGTCGACGAACCACGGGTCGATCTTGGTGGCCGCGAACACCTCCTCCTGGGTGGCGCCGGCGCGGATGGCCTGCATGACGGTGTTGATGCGGCCGTCGGTCGGGCGGACCGCCGCGAGGAGCAGCGCGTCCTTGTCGCCGGGCTCGCCGGTGAAGGTGAACTGCGAGCCCTTCTTCTCCAGGGAGCGCAGGGCCTTCTGCAGGGCCTCGGTGAAGTTGCGGCCGATGGCCATGGCCTCGCCCACCGACTTCATCGTGGTGGTGAGGGTGGCGTCGGCGGCCGGGAACTTCTCGAAGGCGAAGCGGGGGGCCTTGACGACGACGTAGTCGAGGGTCGGCTCGAAGGAGGCCGGGGTCTTCTCGGTGATGTCGTTCGGGATCTCGTCGAGCGTGTAGCCGACGGCCAGCTTGGCGGCGATCTTGGCGATCGGGAAGCCGGTGGCCTTGGAGGCGAGCGCCGAGGACCGGGAGACGCGCGGGTTCATCTCGATGACGATGATGCGGCCGTCTTCGGGGTTGACGGCGAACTGGATGTTGCAGCCGCCGGTGTCGACGCCGACCTCGCGGATGATCGCGATGCCGATGTCGCGCAGCCGCTGGTACTCGCGGTCGGTCAGGGTCATCGCCGGGGCGACGGTGATGGAGTCGCCGGTGTGGACGCCCATCGGGTCGAAGTTCTCGATGGAGCAGACGACCACGACGTTGTCGGCCTTGTCGCGCATCAGCTCCAGCTCGTACTCCTTCCAGCCGAGGATGGACTCCTCCAGGAGCACCTCGGTGGTCGGGGAGAGCGTGAGGCCCTGGCCCGCGATGCGGCGCAGCTCCTCCTCGTCGTGGGCGAAGCCGGAGCCGGCGCCGCCCATGGTGAAGGAGGGGCGGACGACGACGGGGTAGCCGCCGAGGGTGTCCACGCCGGCGAGGACCTCGTCCATGGTGTGGCAGATGACCGAGCGGGCGGACTCGCCGTGGCCGATCTTCCGGCGGACCTCCTCGACGACCTCCTTGAAGAGGTCGCGGTCCTCGCCCTTGTTGATGGCCTCGACGTTGGCGCCGATGAGCTCGACGTTGTACTTCTCCAGCACGCCCTGCTCGTGCATGGAGATGGCGGTGTTCAGGGCCGTCTGGCCGCCGAGGGTGGGCAGGAGGGCGTCGGGGCGCTCCTTGGCGATGATCTTCTCGACGAACTCGGGGGTGATCGGTTCGACGTAGGTGGCGTCGGCGATCTCCGGGTCGGTCATGATCGTCGCGGGGTTGGAGTTGACCAGGATGACCCGCAGGCCCTCGGCCTTGAGGATGCGGCAGGCCTGGGTCCCGGAGTAGTCGAACTCGGCGGCCTGGCCGATGACGATCGGGCCGGAGCCGATGACCAGGACGGACTGGATATCGGTGCGCTTAGGCACGCTCGGCCTCCATCAGGGCGGTGCTCATCAAAGACGTGAAGCGGTCGAAGAGGTACGCGGCGTCGTGCGGGCCCGCGGCGGCCTCGGGGTGGTACTGGACGCTGAAGGCCGGCTGGTCGAGCAGCTGGAGGCCCTCCACCACGTTGTCGTTGAGGCAGACGTGGGAGACCTCGGCGCGGCCGTAGGGCGTCTCGGAGACCTTGTCGAGGGGCGCGTCGACGGCGAAGCCGTGGTTGTGCGCGGTGACCTCGACCTTGCCGGTGGTCCGGTCCTGGACCGGCTGGTTGATGCCGCGGTGGCCGTACTTCAGCTTGTAGGTGCCGAAGCCGAGGGCGCGGCCGAGGATCTGGTTGCCGAAGCAGATGCCGAAGAGCGGCGTCTTGCGCTCCAGGACGCCCTGCATGACGGAGACGGCGTGGTCGGCGGTGGCCGGGTCGCCGGGGCCGTTGGAGAAGAACACGCCGTCCGGCTGCACCGCGTAGATGTCCTCGACGGTGGCGGCGGCGGGCAGGACGTGCACCTCGATGCCGCGCTCGGCCATGCGGTGCGGGGTCATGCCCTTGATGCCGAGGTCGACGGCGGCGACGGTGAACTTCTTCTCGCCGATCGCGGGGACGACGTACGGCTCCTTGGTGGCGACCTCGGCGGAGAGGTTGGCACCCTTCATCTGGGGGGATTCCTGGACGCGGGCCAGCAGGGCCTCGTCGCGGACGCCCTCGAAGGCCTCGCCCGAGAAGATGCCGACGCGCATGGCGCCGCGCTCGCGCAGGTGGCGGGTCAGGGCTCGGGTGTCGATGCCGCTGATGCCGACGACGCCCTGGGCGGCGAGCTCCTCGTCGAGGGAGCGCCGGGAGCGCCAGTTGGAGGGGATGCGGGCGGGGTCGCGGACGACGTAGCCGGAGACCCAGATGCGGGCCGACTCGGGGTCCTCGTCGTTGACGCCGGTGTTGCCGACGTGCGGGGCGGTCATCACGACGACCTGCCGGTGGTACGACGGGTCGGTGAGGGTCTCCTGGTAGCCGGTCATGCCGGTGGAGAACACGGCCTCGCCGAAGGTCTCCCCCACTGCGCCGTAGGCGCGGCCGCGGAAGATGCGGCCGTCCTCCAGGACGAGTACGGCGGGAGCTTTGGCTGCTCCCCTGGTGGAGGTCGTCATCGTTCGGCGCCTTCCGTCGTGGTGGATGTGTTCATGTGGTTGACGGCTTCGACCCAGGCGGCGTGTTCGGCCGCCCGGTCGGAGCGGAATCCGGAGTCGATCAGCGTGTCGCCGTGCGCCCAGGTGACGACGAGCAGACCGCCCTCGGTGAGTACCTTGCCCGCGATCCCCTTGTCGAGGCGGGCGCCGCGCAGCTGCGCGGCCGGTACGAAGAAGTCGGTGGCACCCGGACGGACCACTTCGAGGCCCTCGTCCGTGAGCGTGAGTTCGACGCGGCTGCGCACGCCCAGACCGTGGGCGACGATCCGGTCGAGCCACTGCCCGGCGGTGGTGGACCCGTGGTACCGGCCGGTGAGGACCAGCCGGTGCTCGGGGAGTCCGCCGGGGGCGGCGGGCAGTTCCGGCAGGTTGCCCTGCAGGGCGCCGCGCCATTTCCAGCCCTGCCGCATCAGCCAGTACACGAAGGCGATGAAGAGGAGCAGACCGATCACCCACGCGATGCGGGCGCCCCAGTCCGTCACCTCCGCCGACTTCTGTTCGGCAGCCCCTGCGGCCAGTCGGATTGCTCCAGGTGTCACGCCAGTTTCCCGTCCACGACCGTTGTACGGCCCCGCAGGAAGGTGTGAGTGACGCGTCCCGGAAGCTCGCGGCCCTCGTAGGGCGTGTTGCGGCTGCGGGAGGCGAAGTGTGCGGGGTCCACGACACCACGGTACGAGGTGTCGACGAGCACGAGGTTCGCGGGTTCACCTGCCGAGACGGGGCGCCCGTGGTGTGAGAGGCCGCCGATGCGGGCCGGGGCGAAGGACATGCGCTCGGCGACGCCGGCCCAGTCGAGGAGGCCGGTCTCGACCATGGTCTGCTGGACGACGGAGAGGGCGGTCTCCAGGCCGACCATGCCCATGGCGGCCGCGGCCCACTCGCAGTCCTTGTCCTCGTGCGGGTGCGGGGCGTGGTCGGTGGCGACGATGTCGATCGTGCCGTCGGCGAGGGCCTCGCGCAGGGCCATGACGTCGCGCTCGGTGCGCAGCGGCGGGTTGACCTTGTAGACGGGGTTGTAGGAGCGGACCAGCTCGTCGGTGAGGAGGAGGTGGTGCGGGGTGACCTCGGCGGTGACGTCGATGCCGCGGGACTTGGCCCAGCGGACGATCTCGACGCTGCCGGCGGTGGAGAGGTGGCAGATGTGGACGCGGGAGCCGACGTGCTCGGCGAGGAGGACGTCGCGGGCGATGATCGACTCCTCGGCGACGGCGGGCCAGCCGCCCAGGCCCAGCTCGGCGGAGACGATGCCCTCGTTCATCTGGGCGCCCTCGGTCAGGCGGGGCTCCTGGGCGTGCTGGGCGATGACGCCGCCGAAGGCCTTCACGTACTCCAGGGCGCGGCGCATGATCACGGCGTCGTCGACGCACTTGCCGTCGTCGGAGAAGACGGTGACCTTGGCGGCGGACTCGTGCATGGCGCCGAGCTCGGAGAGCTTCTTGCCCTCCAGGCCGACGGTGACGGCGCCGATCGGCTGGACGTCGCAGTAGCCGGCCTCCTGGCCGAGCCGGTAGACCTGCTCGACGACGCCGGCGGTGTCGGCGACGGGGAAGGTGTTCGCCATGGCGAAGACGGCGGTGTAGCCGCCGGACGCGGCGGCGCGGGTGCCGGTGAGGACGGTCTCGGAGTCCTCGCGGCCGGGCTCGCGCAGGTGCGTGTGGAGGTCGACGAGGCCGGGGAGGAGGACCTGGCCGGCGGCCTCGATGACGGTGTCGACGCCGTCGGCGGAGAGTCCGGTACCACTCCGGTCGATTTCGCCCTGCCGGGCGGTGGCGGCGATGGTCTCGCCGTCGATCAGGACGTCCTGCGCCTCGCCGCCGAGGACCTTCGCACCGCGGATCAGGATCTTGGTCATGGTTACTTGGTCTCCTCGGCAGTGCGGGCGGCGGTGGTGGTGGTGACGGCGGGCTCGGAGCCGCCGAGCAGCAGGTACAGGACGGCCATGCGGATGGACACGCCGTTGGCGACCTGCTCGACGACCGTGCAGCGGTCGGAGTCGGCGACCTCGGCGGTGATCTCCATGCCGCGGACCATGGGGCCGGGGTGCATGACGACGGCGTGCTCGGGCATCTTCGCCATCCGGGTGGCGTCGAGCCCGTAGCGGCGGGAGTACTCGCGCTCGGTGGGGAAGAACGCGGCGTTCATGCGTTCGCGCTGCACACGCAGCATCATGACGGCGTCGGACTTCGGCAGCACCTCGTCGAGGCTGTACGACACCTCGCAGGGCCAGGTGCCGACGCCGACGGGGAGCAGGGTGGGCGGGGCCACGAGGGTGACCTCGGCGCCGAGCGTGTGCAGCAGGTCGACGTTGGAGCGGGCGACGCGGCTGTGCAGGACGTCGCCGACGATGGTGATCCGGCGGCCGTCGAGGCCCTTGCCGAGGCCCGCGTCCCGGCCGACGAGGCGGCGGCGCATGGTGAAGGCGTCCAGCAGGGCCTGTGTGGGGTGCTGGTGGGTGCCGTCGCCGGCGTTGATGACGGGGGCGTCGATCCAGCCGGAGGTGGCGAGCCGGTAGGGGGCGCCGGAGGCGTGGTGGCGGATGACGACGGCGTCGACGCCCATGGCCTCCAGGGTCTGGGCGGTGTCCTTGAGGGATTCGCCCTTGGAGACCGAGGAGCCCTTGGCCGCGAAGTTGATGACGTCGGCGGAGAGCCGCTTCTCGGCGGCCTCGAAGGAGATCCGGGTGCGGGTGGAGTCCTCGAAGAAGAGGTTGCAGATCGTGCGGCCTCGGAGGGTGGGCAGCTTCTTTATCGGCCGGTCGGCGACCCGGGCCATCTCCTCGGCTGTGTCGAGGATCAGGACGGCGTCGTCGCGCGTGAGGTCGGCGGCCGAGATGAGGTGGCGCATCATCTGGGTGCTCCGTAAGTCGGGGGAGGTCAGAGCGGCGGGGCTGGCTCGCCGGCGTGCGGGCAGGGCAGGCCGGCGCGCGGGCCCCGGGAGCGGGGCCCTTCACTCGTACGGGCGTACGGGGGTCCGTGGGTACGGCTACGGCTGCTGCGCGACCGCCGGGGCGGTCTGCTGGCCGAGCAGTACGGCGTCACGGCCGTCCTCCTCCTGGAGCTGGACCTTGACGGTCTCCCGCAGTGAGGTGGGCAGGTTCTTGCCGACGTAGTCGGCGCGGATCGGCAGTTCCCGGTGGCCGCGGTCGACGAGGACCGCGAGCTGCACGGCGCGGGGGCGGCCGAGGTCGCCGAGGGCGTCGAGGGCGGCCCGGATGGTGCGGCCGGAGAAGAGGACGTCGTCGACGAGGACGACGAGGCGGCCGTCGATGTCGTCGCCCGGGATCTCGGTGCGACCGATGGCGCGGGCCGGCTTCATCCGCAGGTCGTCGCGGTACATCGTGATGTCGAGGGACCCGACCGGGATCTTCGATCCGGTGATCTCTTCGAGCTTGGCGGCCAGCCGGCGGGCGAGGGACACGCCGCGGGTGGGGATGCCGAGGAGCACCACGTCGTCGGCGCCCTTGGCGCGTTCGACGATCTCGTGGGCGATGCGGGTCAGCACCCGCGCGATGTCCTGTGCCTCGAGCACGGGGCGCATCGCATCGGCGCCAGCGCCAATGGCGTTCTGGGCAGCCTGAGCGTCCATGGAAAGGACCTCCTTCTCCGCCTCACGGGACGGACCTTAAAGGACGTCTGTACAACGCCGTCCACGGTACCAGGGGGATTCGGTGGAGCCGAACCGGGGCGGCGCCGCGCCGCTCTTGCGTGGGCGAGCGACGGCATTCGGCTTGACGCATCCAAGTCACGCTGCGTAACCTCACAGTGAGTTACCAGCCGCGCGGCGGAGCCGCATGGTCTCCATGTAGTCACAGCGTCACAGCGTCCGGGAGCGTTATGTCCAGCGAATACGCCAAACAGCTCGGGGCCAAGCTCCGCGCCATCCGCACCCAGCAGGGCCTCTCCCTCCACGGTGTCGAGGAGAAGTCGCAGGGCCGGTGGAAGGCCGTGGTGGTCGGTTCGTACGAGCGCGGGGACCGCGCCGTGACCGTCCAGCGCCTCGCCGAGCTGGCGGACTTCTACGGGGTGCCGGTGCAGGAGCTTCTGCCGGGCACCACCCCCGGCGGGGCGGCCGAGCCGCCGCCGAAGCTGCGTCTCGACCTGGAGCGCCTGGCGGGCGTGCCCGCCGAGAAGGCCGGTCCGCTCCAGCGCTACGCTGCGACCATCCAGAGCCAGCGCGGCGACTACAACGGCAAGGTGCTGTCGATCCGCCAGGACGACCTGCGCACCCTCGCGGTCATCTACGACCAGTCGCCCTCGGTCCTGACCGAGCAGCTGATCAGCTGGGGCGTCCTGGACGCGGACGCGCGTCGCGCCGTGGCGCACGAAGACGCCTGATCCGGCCCCGGACCAGCAGAAACGTTACCGGTGTGGGCCGGGAGCCTGAAGGGGCTCCCGGCCCACACCGGTTTCTCGTACGGGTGCCTTCCGGGTCGGCGGCCGAGCGCCCGCGGACGGACACAGGGGCCCGCTGCGCGGCTGCGCTGCGGGCCCTTGTGTCGTGCCGGGCGGCTTCCCGGGGGCTACTCGCCCCGGCGCAGGCTCGGCTTCAGGTCCTTGAAGCGTGCCAGGAGGCCGTTGACGAACGAGGGCGACTCGTCCGTGGAGAACTCCTTGGCCAGCTGCACGGCCTCGTCGATCGCCACGGCGTCCGGGGTTTCGTCCACCCAGATCAGCTCGTACGCACCGAGCCGCAGGATGTTCCGGTCGGCGACCGGCATGCGGTCGAGATCCCAGTCCACGGCGTAGGTGACGATCAGGTCGTCGATGCGCTTCACCTTGTCGGCGTAGCCCTCGACGAGATCCATCGTGAAGGCGTTGACCGGCGGCTGCCGGTCGTCCGACCGCGCGTGGCGGACCCAGTCCGCGAGGACCTCGCGCACGGGCACCCCGCGCTGGTCGGCCTCGAAGAGGATCTGGAAGGCGCGCTTGCGCGCGTTGCTGCGGGCAGCCACGGTTAGCTGCTCACCCGGCCGAGGTAGTCGCTGGTGCGGGTGTCGACCTTGACCTTCTCGCCGGTGGTGACGAAGAGGGGGACCTGGATCTCGTGGCCGGTCTCCAGGGTGGCCGGCTTGGTGCCGCCGGTGGAGCGGTCGCCCTGGACGCCCGGGTCGGTGTGCTGGATGGTCAGCTCGACGGCGGCCGGGAGCTCGACGTAGAGCACCGATCCCTCGTGCTGGGCCACGGAGGCGGTGAAGCCCTCGATGAGGAAGTTGGCGGCGTCGCCGACGGCCTTGCGGTCGACGTGCAGCTGGTCGTAGGTCTGCATGTCCATGAAGACGAAGTAGTCGCCGTCCATGTACGAGAACTGCATGTCGCGTCGGTCGATGGTGGCCGTCTCGACCTTCACGCCCGCGTTGAAGGTCTTGTCGACGACCTTGCCGGACAGCACGTTCTTGAGCTTGGTGCGCACGAAGGCCGGGCCCTTGCCGGGCTTGACGTGCTGGAACTCGACGACGGACCAGAGCTGGTCACCGTCGAGCTTGAGCACCATGCCGTTCTTGAGGTCGTTCGTGGAAGCCACGGTTGCGGAATCTCCTGCACTGGAAGACCAGGGGTGCGCGCCCAGCCCGGCACACCGGACTACAGTGCGAGCAGCTCCTTGGTCGTAATGGTGAGTAGCTCGGGACCGCCGTCCGCCTCGGGGCGCACGACGAGCGTGTCATCGATCCGGACCCCGCCCCGGCCCGGGAGGTGGACCCCCGGTTCGACGGTGACCGGCACGCAAGCGTCCAGTTTACCCATTGCCGTAGGTGCAAGCTGCGGGTCCTCGTCGATTTCGAGGCCGACACCGTGTCCGGTCGACGGAGCGAGGGCCTCCCCGTGGCCGGCCGAGTCCAGCACGGATCGGGCCGCGCGGTCCACGTCGCGGCAGGCGGCGCCCGGCAGCAGGGCCTCCCGTCCCGCCCGCTGGGCCGCGAAGACGAGGTCGTACAGCTCGATCTGCCAGTCGGCCGGGCTGGTGCCGATCACGAAGGTTCGGCCGATCTCGCACCGGTATCCGCGGTAGTTCGCTCCGAGGCAGACGGAGAGGAAGTCGCCCTCCTCGACCCGCCGGTCGGAGGGACGGTGCCGGGAGCGCCCGGAATGGGGACCGGTGCCGACGGAGGTCGGGAAGGCCGGGCCGTCGGCCCCGTGGTCGACGAGCCGGCGTTCCAGCTCCAGGGCGAGGTGGCGTTCGGTACGGCCGACGAGGATCGACTCCAGCAGTTCGCCCAGCGCCTGGTCGGCGATCTCGGCGGCGATCCGCAGGCAGGCGATCTCCTCCTCGTCCTTGACCAGGCGCTGCTGTTCCACAGCGGCGCCGAGGTCGCTGAGCCGCAGCCGGGGCGCGACGGATTCGAGGGCGCGGTACCGGGCGACGGTGAGGTGGTGCTCCTCGACCGCGAGGGTTTCGGCCCTGGCCGATCCGGCCAGGTCGGCGGCGGCGACCGCGGCGTCGGCGCCCCGGGTGGGCAGCACGCTGACGGCGAGCCGGTCGTCGAGGCGGCCCTCGTCGACCTCCCCGGTCGGGGGCCCGACAGTGAACAGGGTGTCCTCGGCACCCGGTCCGACGAGGAGGACGGCGTCGCGCGGGGAGCCCCCGGCGAGGTAGCGGACGTTCGCCGGACGCGTGATCAGTGCGGCGGCGTTTCCGGCGGCGGCACAGCGGTCGCGAAGCAGGCCACGGCGGGCCGCGTACACGTCTGACATGTCTTCGAGACTACGAGCGCCCGGCGTGTCCGGCCCGGTGAGCGCCTCCGTACGGGGCCTGCTTCCAGCGGAGCTCAGAAGGCGGAGGCGGTGATCGCGCGGGCCAGGGCCTCGTCCAGGGCCCGGGCGGTGCCCTCCACGTCCAGGTCCGAGTTGTCGATGATCGGCAGGCCGGAGCCGTACCAGCCGGCCATCCGGCCGTGGATCCGGGCGACCTCCTCGTCCGAGAGGCGGCGGTTGCCGGAGCGCTGGGCGTTGCGCTCCAGGACGATCTCCAGGCCGGGCAGCAGCACCACGGGCAGGAGGGTGGGGCCGACGTGGCGCTTCCAGCCGCCGAGGCCCACGACGGGGCGGTCGGGGAAGACGGCGTCGTCGAGGATGCAGGAGATCCCGTTGGCCAGGAAGTTGCGGGCGGCGAAACCGCAGGTGCGGCGGGCCAGCCGGTACTGGGCCTCGGACTGGTCGTTCCAGCCGGCCTGGGGGTCGGCGAAGCCCGAGCAGACCCATTCGCGGACGTCGTCGAGGCTGATGTGCGCGGTCGGCACGGGCCGCGAGTTCGCCCAGTGCCGGGCGACCGTGGTCTTGCCGGCGCCCGCCGGCCCGATGAGCAGCACGGCCAGCATCGCCGTGCCCGTGCCCGTGCTCGTGCCCGTGCCGCCGCCGGTGCCGGGGCCGGCTGCGGGCCCCGGCACCGCGACGACGGGCGGCAGCGGGATGTGCCCGGTGGCCTCCGGCCCGGGCGGCGGCAGGTGCGGCGGCACCTGCGGTTGCGGGGGCGGAGGCCAGCCCTGTGCGGGCGGTATCGGCGGCTGCGGTGGCACCGCCGGCTGGTGTCCCGGCGGGCCCCAGCCGCCGCTGCCGGCCGCCCCCCATCCCTGGTGCATCCGCTGCCACTCCGTCTCGTTCCACCGACTGATGCGAGAACGTTATATGACTGCCGGGGCGGTGCCGCCCACCAGCACCGTCAGCGGTCGACCTCGTCCGCCAGGGCGCGCAGCGCCAGCCGGTACGAGCCGATCCCGAAGCCCGCCACCGTGCCCGTCGCCACCGAGGCGATGACGGAGGTGTGCCGGAACTCCTCCCGCGCGTACGGGTTCGAGATGTGCACCTCGATCAGGGGGGCGGTGCGCTGCGCGGCCGCGTCCCTCATCCCGTACGAGTAGTGCGTGAACGCACCGGGGTTGATGACCACCGGGACCTTCCCGTCGGCCGCCTCGTGGAGCCAGCGGATGATCTCGCCCTCGTCGTTGGTCTCGCGGACCTCGACGTCGAAGCCGAGCTCCGCGCCCAACTCCCGGCAGGTCTCGACGAGCCCGGCGTACGAAGTGGCCCCGTACACGTCGGGTTCGCGGGAGCCGAGCCTGCCGAGGTTGGGGCCGTTCAGCACCAGCACCTTGCGGCTCATGCGGACACCTCGCCGTACGCGGCGATCAGGTGCGCCGGGTCGGGTCCCTCCAGGACGGTCGGCTTGGCCAGACCGTCGAGGACGATGAAGCGCAGCAGGTTGCCGCGGGACTTCTTGTCGACCTGCATGGTCTGGAGCAGCTTGGGCCACTGGTCGCCGCGGTAGGTCAGCGGCAGGCCGACGGAGGCCAGGATCTCCTTGTGCCGGTCGGCGGTCGCGTCGTCGAGTCGGCCCGCGAGCCGGCCGAGCTCGGCGGCGAACACCATGCCGACCGAAACGGCCGCGCCGTGCCGCCACTTGTAGCGCTCGTTCTTCTCGATGGCGTGCGCGAGGGTGTGGCCGTAGTTGAGGATCTCCCGCAGGCCCGATTCCTTCAGGTCGCCGGAGACGACGTCCGCCTTGACCCGGATGGAGCGGACGATGAGTTCCGCGGTGTGCGGGCCGTCCGGGGTGCGGGCGGCGGCCGGGTCGGCCTCGATCAGGTCGAGGATGGCGGGGTCGGCGATGAAGCCGGCCTTGATGATCTCGGCGAGGCCGCTGACGTAGTCGTTGACCGGCAGCGACTCCAGCGCGGCGAGGTCGCACAGCACGCCGGCGGGCGGGTGGAAGGCGCCCACGAGGTTCTTGCCCTCGGCCGTGTTGATGCCCGTCTTGCCGCCGACGGCCGCGTCCACCATCGCCAGGACGGTGGTCGGCACGGCGATCCAGCGCACCCCGCGCAGCCAGGTCGCCGCGACGAAGCCCGCCAGGTCGGTGGTGGCACCGCCGCCGACGCCGACGATGACGTCGGTGCGGGTGAAGCCGGACTGGCCGAGCGCCTTCCAGCAGTACGCGGCCACCTCGGCCGTCTTGGCCTCCTCGGCGTTCGGCACCTGGATGGCGATCGCCTCGTAGCCCTGGTCGGCGAGGTCGTCGCGCAGGGCCTCGCCGGTCGAGGCCAGCGCCTCGGGGTGGATCACGGCGATCCGCTGGGCCTTGGTGCCGATGAGGCCGCCGAGCTCGCCGAGCAGCTGCCGGCCGACCAGCACGTCGTACGGCTCGTGTCCGGCGCTGCCGCCGACGTGGATCCGCGTCACCTGGTCTGTCATACGTCCTTCAACTCCAGAGCGTCGAGGACCGCCTGGGCGACCTCTTCGGGGGTGCGGTCGTCGGTGGGCACCTCGACGCGCGCTACTTCGGTGTACAGGGGGCGGCGTGCCTCCATCAGCTCGCGCCACTGGCGGCGCGGGTTGACGGCGAGCAGCGGGCGGGCGGCGCCCAGGCCGACGCGCCGGACGGCTGCCTCGACGTCCATCGAGAGGTAGGCGACCGGCAGGCCGGCCAGCACCTCGCGGGTGCCCGCGTCGAGGACGGCGCCGCCGCCGAGGGCGAGGACTCCGGTGTGCTCGGCGACGGCGGCGGCGACCGCCTGCCGTTCCAGCTCACGGAAGTACGGCTCGCCCTCGTCGACGAAGATGTCCGAGATCGGGCGGCCCTGGGCCGCGACGATGTCGGCGTCCGTGTCCCGGTAGGGGACGCCGAGCCGCCGGGCCAGCAGCTCCCCCACCGTGGACTTGCCGGATCCCATGGGGCCGACGAGGACGACCAGGGGGCCGCCGGTCACCGGATGTGCAGGTTGTCGAGGTACGACTGCACGTTGCGGCGGGTCTCGGCCACCGAGTCACCGCCGAACTTCTCCACCACGGCGTCGGCGAGGACCAGGGCGACCATGGCCTCGGCGACGATGCCGGCGGCGGGGACGGCGCAGACGTCGGAGCGCTGGTGGTGCGCGGCCGCGGCCTCGCCGGTGGCCACGTCGACGGTGGCCAGGGCGCGCGGGACGGTCGCGATGGGCTTCATCGCGGCGCGCACGCGCAGCAGTTCGCCGGTGGTCAGGCCGCCCTCGGTCCCGCCGGAGCGGCCGGTGGTGCGCTTGATGCCCTCGGGGGTGGCGACGATCTCGTCGTGGGCCTTCGAGCCGGGGACGCGGGCGAGTTCGAAGCCGTCGCCGACCTCGACGCCCTTGATGGCCTGGATGCCCATCAGCGCCGCCGCGAGGCGGGCGTCCAGGCGGCGGTCCCAGTGCACGTGCGAGCCCAGGCCGACGGGGACGCCGTAGGCGAGGACCTCGACGACGCCGCCGAGCGTGTCGCCGTCCTTGTGGGCCTGGTCGATCTCGGCGACCATCGCCTTCGACGCGTCCTCGTCGAGGCAGCGCACCGGGTCGGCATCGAGCTTCTCGACGTCCGCCGGGGTCGGGTACACGCCGTACGGGGCCTTCGCGGAGGCGAGTTCGACCACGTGCGAGACGATCTCGATGCCGGCGGCCTCCTTCAGGAAGGAGCGGGCGACGGCGCCGAGGGCGACACGGGCGGCGGTCTCACGGGCGCTGGCGCGCTCCAGGATCGGCCGGGCCTCGTCGAACCCGTACTTCTGCATGCCGGCCAGGTCGGCGTGGCCCGGGCGCGGCCGGGTCAGCGGCGCGTTGCGGCCGGTCTCCTTCAGCTCCGAGGGGTCCACGGGGTCGGCCGACATGACCTTCTCCCACTTCGGCCACTCGGTGTTCCCGACCATCACCGCGACCGGCGAGCCCAGCGACAGTCCGTGCCGGACACCGCCGAGGAACGTCACCTCGTCCTGCTCGAACTTCATCCGCGCACCGCGCCCGTACCCGAGCCGGCGCCGCGCCAGGTGGTCGGCCACCAGCTCCGTGGTCACCGGAACGCCGGCGGGAAGCCCCTCCAGCGTCGCCACCAGCGCCGGACCGTGCGATTCCCCAGCGGTCAGCCAACGCAACCTGCTCAACGATGCTCCTCATGCTCGCGCCTGGTACAGCGGCGGCGCGGTCCTGGGGGCACCTCCCAGTGGCTGCTGGGGGCGCGCGGCCCGGACCCGCCATACCCGATCCTCCCACGTCCGGGCCGGTGCGCCGGTCCCGGTCCAGCTGGCGGGACGGCGGTGCACCCGACCCACCCTGACCGGTGCCCCCAAGCCCGGGCAAGATCGACCGGTGGAGTGCATCAGGTGTCGGATGCGCGGCGGTGCCGGATCCGTCGGGTGCGGATCAGTGGCGGCGGTCGCGCAGGGCGGCCTCACCCGCGGCGCGCATCGCGGCCAGCGGCCCGGCGGCGCAGCCGGTCATCTGCTCGACCTGGAGGACCGCCTGGTGGACCAGGAGGTCCAGGCCGCCGAGGAGTCGGCCGCCGCGCTCCGACCAGACGGCGGCGAGGGCGGTCGGCCAGGGCTCGTACAGGACGTCGAAGAGGGTGCCGGGGGCGTCGGGGACCGCGCTGACCAGCTTGTCCGTGGCACCGGCCGGGGTGGTGGCGATCACCAGGGGGGCGGTGAGGGCCTCGGCGGCCTGCGACCACTCCTCGGTGCGGACGGGGACGCCCAGCCGCTCGCCCCACCGGAGCATCTCCTCGGCGCGGAGCCGCGAGCGGACGTAGGCGGTGACCTCGCCGGTGCAGATCCGGGCGAGGGCGGCCAGGGCGGAGGAGGCGGTGGCGCCGGCTCCGAGGATGGCGGCGCTGTCGACCTTGTCGACGCCGCGCTCGTGGAGGGCGGCGACGATCCCGGGGATGTCGGTGTTGTCGCCGAGGCGGCGGCCGTCCTCGGTGAGGACGACGGTGTTGACCGCCTCGACGGCGGCGGCGGTCTCGCTGATGCCGTCGAGCAGCGGGATGATCGCCCGCTTGAGCGGCATGGTCAGGGACAGTCCGGCCCACTCGGGGCCGAGGCCGGAGACGAACCCGGGGAGCGCGGCCTCGTCGATCTCGAAGCGGTCGTACGACCAGTCGTCGAGGCCGAGCTCCTGGTACGCGGCGCGGTGCAACACCGGTGAGAGGGAGTGCTCGATCGGTGAACCCAGCACCGCGGCCCGTATGCGTGACATCTTCTCTGCCTACCCGCCGTTCTTCTGCTTCTGACGCGCGTTGAACTCCGCGACCAGTTTCTCGTGCTCGGCGAAGGTCTTGGTGAAGGTCGTCGTGTTTCCGTCGACCGACACGAAGAACATCCAGCCGCCCTTGTCGGGGTCGAGTGCGGCGTTGAGGGCTTCGCTGCCCGGGTTGCTGATCGGTCCCGGGGTGAGGCCCTTGTAGAGGTAGGTGTTGTAGGGGTTGTCGAGCTTGCGGGTCTCCTCGCGGGAGACGTTGATGTTGCTCGTGCCCTTGAGGTAGTTGATCGTCGAGTCGAACTCGAGCTTCTGGTTCGTGACGTCGTTGGTCTTCTTCAGGCGGTTGTAGATGACCTCGGACATCTTGCGGTAGTCGTCGTGCTTGTTGCCCTCGACCTGGACCAGGCTCGCGACCGTGACCAGCTGGAGCGGGGTCTCCAGGCCGAGGGACTTCGCCTTGGCCTCGAAGCCGAGGTTCGCGTACTGGTCGCTGGCGTTCCGGACCATCTGCTTGAGCAGCGATTCGGGGGTCGTTTCCTTGGTGACGTCGTAGCGCGCCGGGAAGAGGAACCCTTCCAGCGGGTCCTTGATCTTCGGGTTGTCGGCCGCCCAGGCGGGCAGGCCCAGGCCCTTGGGGTCGCGCTTGGCGATCTCCGCCGTGGTGCCCGCGGGTTTCTGGAGCTTCTTGTCGATCATCTCGTACACCTCGACGGCGCGCTTGCCCTCGGGGAGGACGAGGACGTTGAGCTTCGAGGGGTCGATCATCACCGCGACCGCGGATGCAGCCGACATCTTCTTCTTGAGCGTGTAGACGCCGGGCTGGATGGAGCTGCCCTTCTTGTTCGCCGTGGCGGCGGCGACGAACGCGTCCGCGCTGGCGACCACGCCGTGCTCCTTCAGGATGAGGCCCATCTGCGAGAGGCCGGCACCGTTGGGGATCTGCACCTCGACGGACTCGGAGGTGCCCTCACCGGTGTAGTCCTCCGCAGGGCCGAACCGCGTCTTGAGGTAGTCGTAGCCGTAGTAGCCGCCACCGCCGAGGACGCCGACGATCACGACGGCGGCGACCAGGCAGGACGCACGGCTCCGCTTCGGCTTGTCCTTCCCCTTGCCCTTGCCCTTGCCCTTGCCCTTCGGACGGCTCCCGCGGCGCCCGCCGCCGGCGGTCGAGGCGGTCTCCTCGTCCTCCTCGTCCTCCTCGGCTTCCGGTTCCGCTTCCGGGTCCGGAGCCGGGCGGCGGCGGCCCGGGGGCTCCGGCGGCGGGTAGGACTCCTCGGTGCCGTACAGGTCGGGGGTCTCCCCCGGGTAACCGCCGACGGGCTGCTGGGCGTACGGCTCCGCGCCCGCGTACGGGTCGGCGGCCGCGTACGCGTCGGGCGCCTGGAGGTTCTGGTCCTGGTCCGGGTACCCCTGCGGAGCCTGCGGGGCCGGGGCCTGCGGGTCGGCGACGGCGTACTGGCCCTGGCCGGTGTCCCAGACCTGGCCGCCGTACGCCTGCTGCTGTTGCTGCGGGTGGACCTGCTGCTGGGCGTGCGGGTGCATCTGCGGGTGCGCCTGCTGCTGCGGGGGGTAGCCCTGCATCTGGTCCGGGTACGGGCCCTGCTGGGCGAACTGCTGCTGGTACTGCGGCTCCTGCGGATACTGCTGCTGCGGGCCACTGCCGTAGGGCATCTGGCCCTGCTGGGCCTCGTGCCCGTTCCACCCGGGGTCGCCGTACAGCGGGTCCCCCGGGTGCCACGGTTCGGAGCCGGGGCTCCGGCCATACTCAGTCATCGATCCCCTAGAGCCGCGAGACGGAGTGCTCATGGCTCGCGCCGCCACGGCACCCGGTTCCGCCTCTGAAGTGGTGGGCGACGACTGTTCGAATGTCGCCGCGTCTCGCGGAACGTTACCGTACCGCGATCAGACAACCACTTCGACGCACTCGCCGGGCGGATTACCCGATACCCGTTCGGTCTCAAGAGCATTCTGGAGGATCACCACAGCGGCGGCCTGGTCGATGACCGACCGGCCCTTCTTGGCGTTGCGGCCGGAGGCCCGCAGGCCCTGGGCGGCGGTGACCGTGGTCATCCGCTCGTCCACCAGCCGGACCGCCACCGGCTTGATGCCCTTGGCGAGTTCGGCGGCGAAGGCGCGCACCTTGGCCGCGGCCGGCCCCTCCCGCCCGCTGAGCGAGCGGGGCAGGCCGACCACGACCTCCAGGGGTTCGTACTCCTCGACGAGCTGCCGGAGCCGCCGGTGGGCGAAGGGGATGTCCCGGCCCGGAACGGTTTCCACCGGCGTGGCGAGCACCCCGTCGGGGTCGCAGGTGGCGACCCCGATACGGGCGTCCCCGACGTCGATGGCGAGACGGCGGCCGCGGCGCAGTGTCATGGTCAGACCGTCTCCACGACCAGGCGCTCGACCGCGGCGATGGCCTTCGGGACGGCGTCCGGGTTCTGGCCGCCGCCCTGGGCCACGTCCGGCTTGCCGCCACCGCCGCCGCCGAGGGTCTTGGCGGCGGTGCGGACCAGGTCGCCGGCCTTGAGACCGCGCTCGCGGGCGGCCTCGTTGGTGGCGATCACGGTCAGCGGACGGCCGCCCGCCGTGGCGAACAGGGCCACGACGGCCGGGCGGTCGCCCTGGATGCGGCCGCGGACGTCGAGGACCAGCTTGCGCAGGTCGTCGGCGCCGGTGCCGTCCGGCACCTGGCCCACGACGAGGGCGACGCCGCGGATGTCCTGGGCGTTCTCGGCGAGGCCGGCGGCGGCCTGGAGGACCTTCTCCGCGCGGAACTTCTCGATCTCCTTCTCGGCGTCCTTCAGCTTGCCGAGCATGGAGGCGATCTTCTCCGGCAGCTCCTCGGGACGGCCCTTGACCAGCTCCTGGAGCTGGGCGACGACCGTGTGCTCCTTGGCGAGGAAGTTGTACGCGTCCGCGCCGACGAGGGCCTCGACACGGCGCACGCCGGAGCCGATGGAGGACTCGCCGAGCAGCTTCACCAGGCCCAGCTGGGCGGTGTTGCCGACGTGCGTGCCGCCGCACAGCTCCTTGGAGAAGTCGCCGATGGTGACGACGCGGACCTGCTCGCCGTACTTCTCGCCGAACTCGGCGATGGCGCCCTGCTTCTTCGCCTCGTCGATGCTCATGATCTCGGCCGTGACCTCGAGCTCGCGGGAGAGCACGTCGTTGATCTTCTGCTCGACGTCGGTGAGGACCGTGCCGGGGACGGCGTTCGGCGAGCCGAAGTCGAAGCGGAAGCGGCCGGGGCTGTTCTCGGAACCGGCCTGGGCGGCGGTCGGGCCGAGGGCGTCGCGCAGCGCCTGGTGGGTCAGGTGCGTGGCCGAGTGGGCGCGGGCGATGGCCCGGCGGCGCTTGACGTCGATGGCGGCGTACGCGGAGGCGCCCACCGTCACCTCGCCGACCTGGACGGAACCCTTGTGGACGGAGACGCCGGGGACCGGCTGCTGCACGTCGCGGACCTCGATGACGGCGCCGGTGTCGAGCTTGATCCGGCCCTGGTCGGCGAGCTGGCCGCCGCCCTCGGCGTAGAAGGGGGTGCGGTCGAGGACGACCTCGACCTCGTCGCCCTCGGAGGCCGCGGGCGAGGAGACGCCGTTGACGAGCAGGCCGACGACGGTGGCCTCGCCCTGGTTGGTGGCGTAGCCGGTGAACTCGGTGCCGCCGGCGGTGTCGGCGATCTCGCGGTAGGCGGAGACGTCGGCGTGGCCGGTCTTCTTGGCCTTGGCGTCGGCCTTGGCGCGGTCGCGCTGCTCCTGCATCAGGCGGCGGAAGCCGGCCTCGTCCACCGTGAGGCCCTGCTCGGCGGCCATCTCCAGGGTGAGGTCGATCGGGAAGCCCCAGGTGTCGTGGAGCAGGAACGCCTTGTCGCCGGAGAGGACCGTGCCGCCGGCGGCCTTGGTCTCGGTCACGGCGGTGTCGAGGATGTTGGTGCCGCCCTTGACGGCCTTCAGGAACGCGGCCTCCTCGGCGAGGGCCACGGTCTCGATGCGCCTCCGCTCGGTGATGAGCTCCGGGTACTGCTGGCCCATCGTGTCGATCACGACGTCGATGAGGTCCTTGACCACGGGGCCGGTGGCGCCCATGAGGCGCATGTTGCGGATGGCGCGGCGCATGATGCGGCGCAGCACGTAGCCGCGGCCCTCGTTGCCGGGGGTGACGCCGTCGCCGATGAGCATGGCGGAGGTGCGCATGTGGTCGGCGACCACGCGCATCGAGACGTCGGTGTCCTTGGCCTGGCCGTAGCGGACGCCGGTCAGCTCGGTGGCCTTGTCCATGACGACGCGCAGGGTGTCGGTCTCGTACATGTTCTGCACGCCCTGCAGGATCATCGCCAGGCGCTCGAGGCCGAGACCGGTGTCGATGTTCTTGGACGGCAGGTCGCCGAGGATCGGGAAGTCCTCCTTGCCGTCGCCCGCGCCCCGCTCGTACTGCATGAAGACGAGGTTCCAGATCTCGACGTACCGCTCGTCGTTGACGGCGGGGCCGCCCTCGACGCCGAACTCGGGGCCGCGGTCGTAGTTGATCTCGGAGCAGGGGCCGCAGGGCCCGGGGACGCCCATGGACCAGAAGTTGTCCTTCTTGCCCAGGCGCTGGATGCGCTCGGCGGGGACGCCGATCACGTCGCGCCAGATCGTCTCGGCCTCGTCGTCGTCGAGGTAGACGGTGATCCAGAGCTTCTCCGGCTCCAGGCCGTAGCCGCCCTTGTCCTGGGGCGTGGTGAGCAGCTCCCAGGCCAGCTTGATGGCGCCTTCCTTGAAGTAGTCGCCGAAGGAGAAGTTGCCGCACATCTGGAAGAAGGTGCCGTGGCGGGTGGTCTTGCCGACCTCTTCGATGTCCGGGGTACGGACGCACTTCTGCACGCTGGTGGCCCGCGGGGCGGGCGGCTTGGTCTCACCGAGGAAGTACGGCTTGAACGGGACCATGCCCGCGTTGACCAGGAGCAGAGTCGGGTCGTCCGCGATGAGCGACGCCGAAGGGACGACGGTGTGACCGCGCTCCTCGAAGAAGCTCAGCCAGCGGCGGCGAATCTCAGCCGACTCCATCAGTGGTCCTCATTCCGGTTGATGTGGGAGAAGTTCGGTCGGTGGGTGGTCTTGCGGTGCGTGTCGTTCTGGATGGCCCGCACCCGCCGCGGCCCGGGGAGGGCGGTGACGTTGTCGGGCCGGTCGGGGTCCTGATGCAACCCCAGTGCGTCATTCAGCTCGTCCTCGCGCTGGGACATTCCCGCCTTGACGTCGAGGGCGAACTCCTTGAGGCGGTGGCCCGCCTCCACGGCCTTGTCTGCGGCCTGGGCGGCGAGGCTCTCCGGTGTCAGCTTCTTCAGCTGGCGGTGGACCTTGTTGGTGGCCCACACGCCGGCGGCTGCGCCGGCGGTGAACCAGAAGGCTCGGCGGAACATCGGCGTGGGTCAGCCCTTCTGCTTCCGGCGCCGGGCCGCCGGCACCGTACGCCCAACGATCACGGTACGGCGCTCCGCGGCGAGCGGGGCACCCTCCTGGGTCCGGCCCAGGGCCTTGCGGACCCCGTAGCCGAAGGCCGCGACCTTGACCAGCGGGCCGCCGAAGGTGGAGGCCACGGTGGACGACAGCGCGGACGCGTTGGAGGTGACCTCCTGGACGTCGCTGGCGATGGCGTCGACCCGGTCGAGCTGCGTGCGCGCGGAGCGGACGGTGGTAGACGCGTCCGCCAGCAGCGGGACGGCCTGCTCGGTCACCTCGGCCACCAGCTTGGTGGTCGCCTTGAGCACCTGGGCCAGCCTTGCCAGCGCCACGGCGAGGAAGGAGACCAGAATTGCCCAGAAGACGGCCACGAGGATCCCGGCCACCTCTCCACCGGACACGTTGCACCGCTCTCTGCATGTTGATCGCTACGTAGAAAAGTCGTTCTCCGACCCTATCGCGCCGGAGATACGCAGCCGTACCGGAAATCCGCGCCCGCGGGGCCCCGGGACCCCGGAAACAATCTTGCCCCGGGCCCGGCCGGCCCCGTCGGGCGGGGTGCGTCCTGCGGCTCCTGCGCCGGGCCCGGAAAACAGGAAGCCCGCCGGCTCCCCCGAGGGGGAGCCGGCGGGCTGACCAGCCTGTGAGGCTACGCCTGGCGGATCAGATCAGCGGGCGTAGTACTCGACGACGAGCTGCTCGTCGCAGATGACCGGGATTTCCTTGCGGTTCGGGTCGCGGTCCAGGCGGAAGGCCAGGGCCTTCAGGTTGACCTGCAGGTAGCGCGGGGTCTCGCCCTCGCCTGCGTAGCCACCCTCACGGGCGATCTGGAACGGAACCTTCTCGCGGCTGCGCTCGCGCACGGTGATGACGTCGTCCGGGCGGACACGGAACGACGGCTTGTCGACCTTGGCGCCGTTGACCTCGATGTGGCCGTGGACGACCATCTGGCGGGCCTGGTAGATGGTGCGGGCGATGCCCGAACGCAGGACCAGGGCGTCGAGACGACGCTCGAGCTCGACGACCAGCGCCTCGCCCGTCTTGCCCTCGGCCTTCTTGGCGCGGTCGTACGCGCGGGCCATCTGGCGCTCGGAGATGTCGTACTGAGCGCGCAGACGCTGCTTCTCCAGCAGACGGACCTTGTAGTCCGAGTTCTGCTTGCGGCCACGGCCGTGCTCGCCCGGCGGGTAGGGGCGGGCCTCGAAGTACTTGACGGCCTTCGGCGTCAGGGCGATGCCGAGAGCGCGCGACTTCTTGACCTTGGGTCGCTTCTGGTTCACGGGGAACCTACCTCCATGTAAGTTAGGTGAGGCTTACCTTATCGAGGAGGACGTAATGTCTCGACCGCATGGGATCCCCCTGCCCAGTGCGCATCGGAGTTCGGATTCCAACGAAACGGAATCCGCTTTCGACGACGATAAGCAAGGTCAGCCGCGTCCCAGGGAAGGCGTTCGGCAGCTCACCGGAGCCGAACGCGTACGAACCCTCGTAGAGTCCAACGCCTCAGTATCCCTCACGCTGCCCGGTGCTCGTGACCAGGGAGAGTGGTGGACAGGAATGCCGGCCGCTGCGACCGTCACCCCGGACGGGGACGTGATTCTCCTGGTGTCAGGGGATTCCACGGCTGCCAGGGCGGCCGCTCACGCCCAGGACGACGACCTCACCGCCGTGATCGAGATCACGGATGTGGCGCCGGTGTCCGTGCCCCATCGTATCCGAGGCCGCGCGTGGCTCGCCGGGTGGCTGACCCGGGTCGACGGGGAGGACCGGCCCGCCTGCGCCGCGCTGCTCGCCGAGCGCCACCCGGTGGGCGAGCTGCTGCGACTCCACGGCCACCCGCAGTGGGTGCTGCTGCGGCTGGAGGTCGGCGACATCTCCGTCGACGACCTGTGGGGCGCCGAGCGAGTCGACCCAGACGACCTCGCCGCGGCCGAGCCCGACCCTGTGGCCGCCCACGAGACCGAGCTCCTCCAGCACCTCGCCGCCGCCCACCGCGACCGGATCCGCGACCTGGGCTCCCTGCTGGGACCGCGGAGGAGCGCGGGCCTGGCCGCCGTCCCCCTCGCCCTCGACCGGCTCGGCCTGCGCGTCCGCTTCACCTGCCCGGAGTCGGCCTCCTCCTTCGACGTACGCTTCGACTTCCCCACCCCCGTCGCCGACGCCCCCGGGCTGCGCCGCGCCCTGCAGAACCTCTTCGCCGCGGCCGGCCGCTAGCGCTCCGAGCCGCGCAGGCGCTCGCGGACCTTCTCCACCACGTCCGCGTACCGCGCCTCCGCGCCGTAGCGCGTCGGCTCGTAGTACCGCTTGCCGTGCACCGCGTCCGGGGCGTACTGCTGCGCCGCGATCGCACCCGGCACGTCGTGCGGGTACACGTAGCCCACCGCATGCCCGAGCTTCGCCGCGCCCTTGTAGTGCCCGTCCCGCAGGTGCGCCGGAACGGCCCCCGCCAGGCCCGCCCGGACGTCCGCGAGCGCCGCTCCGATCGCGGTCGTCGCCGTGTTCGACTTCGGGGCCAGCGCCAGGGCGATCGTCGCGTGCGACAGGGTCAGCGCAGCCTCCGGGAAGCCGATCATCGCCACCGCCTGCGCCGCGGCCACCGCGAGCGGCAGGGCCGTCGGGTCCGCCAGGCCGATGTCCTCGCTCGCCGAGATCATCAGCCGCCGGGCGATGAACCGGGGGTCCTCCCCCGCCTCGATCATCCGGGCCAGGTAGTGCAGCGCCGCGTCCACGTCCGAGCCGCGGATCGACTTGATCAGTGCGCTCGCCACGTCGTAGTGCTGGTCGCCGTCCCGGTCGTAGGACACGGCCGCCCGGTCGACCGTCTCCTCCACGGTCCTCAGGCTGATCTCTTCCTCGCCCTTGGCCATCGCCGCGCCGGCGGCGGCCTCGAGCGCCGTCAGCGCCCGCCGGGCGTCCCCGCCCGCGACCCGCAGCAGGTGCGCCTCGGCATCCGCCGGCAGGGACACGGCCCCGCCCAGCCCCCGGTCCTCGGTCAGGGCCCGGCGCATCAGCGCGCTCAGGTCCTCGTCGGTCAGCGGCTCCAGCGTCAGCAGCAGCGAACGCGACAGCAGGGGGGAGATGACCGAGAAGTACGGGTTCTCGGTCGTCGCGGCGATCAGCGTCACCCAGCGGTTCTCGACGGCCGGGAGCAGCGAGTCCTGCTGGGCCTTGCTGAAGCGGTGGATCTCGTCGAGGAAGAGGACGGTCTCCTTGCCGTATCCGCCGGCCGCGCGCCGCGCGCCCTCGATGACCGCCCGTACCTCCTTCACACCCGCGGTGATGGCGGACAGCTCCACGAAGCGCTTCTGCGTCGCCTGGCTCACCACGTACGCGAGGGTGGTCTTGCCGATGCCGGGCGGGCCCCACAGGATCACCGACGACGACCCGGCCGGACCGCCCGCGCCCTCCCCGACCAGCCGGCGCAGCGGCGATCCGGGCTTCAGCAGGTGCTGCTGGCCGACGACCTCGTCCAGGTTGCGCGGGCGCATCCGGACGGCGAGCGGGGAGCTCGCCGGGTCCTTCTCCTGGCGCTCTTCGGCTGCGGCGGTGAACAGGTCTGGTTCCACACGGGAAGCCTAAGCGCTCGCGCCGACAGCCCGCGGCGGGCTCAGGAGGTCCAGAAGTCCCACCAGCGGGTCAGGATCAGCATGCCGATGATCCCGGTGTGCAGGACCGGCAGGACCCAGGTGAACTCGTCGAGGAAGCTGCGCAGCCAGCCCGGCGCGGGCAGCATGCCCTCGCGGACGTTGTGCGCGGTGACGTACCAGAACATGAAGATCGTGGCGACCCAGGCCAGGCTGCACCACAGGCACAGGGCGCCGATGGTGTACAGCGACTGGTACGTCAGCCACGCGCAGAAGACGACGCCGAAGAGGCAGCCCGCGTTGAAGGTCAGCCAGTACCAGGGGCGGAACCGGGCCCCGGCCAGCACGCTCATCCCGACGCAGATCACGATGCCGTAGGCGACGAGGCCGAGCATCGGGTTCGGGAAGCCGAACACCGACGCCTGCTCGCTCTTCATGATGTTGCCGCAGGAGACGACGGGGTTGAGGCTGCAGCCCGGCGTGAAGTTCGGGTCTTCGAGCAGCTTGAACTTGTCGATCGTGATCACCCAGGCCGCGAGCAGCCCGGCCGCGCCGGTGATCACCAGCAGCCAGGCCAGCGCCCGGCTCGCGCCGACGGTGCGCACGGTCTTGTCGCCTGTAGTCGTCATGCGGTGCATTCTGCCGCACGGACCTGTGGCCCGGACGGGGAGTAACCACGCACGGCCACCGGTCGTTGTGCGGTTGAGTGTTCCCCGCGCGCGGGGATGATCCCAGGTTCACGTCTTCGAATCCGGGCGTCTCAACCTGCTCCCCGCCATCGCGGGGGTGGGGCCGGGCAGCACATGCTGTCCGGCCCCTTTTCGTCACGCGAGCTTCGCGCGCACGCTCTCGACCAGCGCGTCCAGCGCCACGGCCGTCTGCTCGCCGGACTCCATGTCCTTGAGCTGGACGACCCCCTCGACCAGGTCCCGCTCGCCGGCGATGATCGCCAGGCGCGCGCCCGAACGGTTCGCGCCCTTCATCGCTGCCTTCAGGCCCTTTCCGCCGTACGAGAGGTCGGCGGCGATGCCGACCGCGCGCAGCTGCGTGATCACGCCGAACAGCAGGCGCTTCGCCTCCTCACCCAGCGGCACTGCGAAGACCTCCGTAGCCGGCGGGATGTCCAGCTCGACGCCCTCGACCTCCAGCGCCAGGACCGTGCGGTCCACGCCGAGCGCCCAGCCCACCGAGGGCAGCGCGGGGCCGCCGATCATCTCGGACAGGCCGTCGTAGCGGCCGCCGCCGCCGACCGCGGACTGGGAGCCCAGGCCGTCGTGGACGAACTCGAAGGTGGTGCGGGTGTAGTAGTCCAGGCCGCGGACCAGCTTCGGGTCGTCCTCGAAGGCCACGCCCGCCGCGGTGATCAGCGTGCGCACCTCCTCGTGGTACGCCTTGCAGCCGTCGCAGAGGTAGTCGCGCAGCAGCGGCGCGTCGGCCAACTGCTTCTGGACGTCGGCCCGCTTGTCGTCGAGCACTCGCAGCGGGTTGATCTCGGCGCGGCGCAGGGTCTCCTCGTCCAGGTCGAGCCCGCGCAGGAAGGCCTGGAGCGCCTCGCGGTAGACCGGACGGCACTCCTGGTCGCCGAGCGAGTTCAGCAGGATGCGGAAGTTGCGCAGGCCCAGCGAGCGGTACGCCTGGTCGGCCAGGATGATCAGCTCGGCGTCCAGGGCCGGGTCCTCGGTACCGATCGCCTCGGCGCCGACCTGCGAGAAGTGGCGGTAACGCCCCTTCTGCGGGCGCTCGTAGCGGTAGTACGAGCCGGAGTACCAGAGCTTGACCGGCAGGCCGCCGGCCTTGTGGAGGTTGGCCTCCAGTGCCGCGCGCAGGACGGATGCCGTGCCCTCGGGGCGCAGCGCCAGATTGGCACCGCCCTTCGTGGTCAGCGTAAACATTTCCTTCGTCACGATGTCGGTCGATTCGCCGACACCCCGCGCGAAAAGCTCGACATCCTCGAAGCCCGGCGTCTCGACGTACCCGTAGCCCGCCTTGCGCAGCGGCGCGGAGATGGCCTCGCGGACGGCCAGGTACTTCGCCGAGAACGGCGGGATCAGGTCGTACGTGCCCTTGGGGGCCTTGAAGGTGCTCACGAAGTCTCGTCACATTCCTCGTCGTGGAGCGGCGGTCGTGTCCGCTCCGAGGCCGGCGGCGACTTCCCGGAGGTACGGGTTGGTCACGCGCTCGCGGCCGATGGTGGTCTGGGGACCGTGGCCGGACAGCACCACGGTCGAGTCGTCGAGCGGCAGGCACACGCGGGCCAGCGACTCGAGCATCTCGGCGTGGGAGCCGCCGGGCAGGTCGGTGCGTCCGATGGAGCCGGCGAAGAGCAGGTCGCCCGAGAAGAACACCGACGGGATGTCGGCCTGCTCGGGCATCCGGAAGGTCACCGACCCCTTGGTATGGCCGGGCGCGTGCGCCACCGTGAAGTCGAGGCCCGCCAGCTTCAGCCCGGCGCCGTCGGAGAGCTCGCGGACGTCGTCCGGCTCGCCGATGGTGAGCTCGCCCATGAGCGGCATGCCGATGGAGCGGCCGAGGGCCTTCTCCGGGTCGCTCATCATGTAGCGGTCCTCGGGGTGGATCCAGGCGGGAACGTCGTGCGCTCCGCACACCGGGACCACCGAGGCCACATGGTCGATGTGGCCGTGGGTGAGGACGACCGCGACGGGCTTGAGCCGATGCTTCTTCAGCGTCTCCTCGACTCCCTGGGCGGCCTGGTGGCCCGGGTCGATGATCACGCACTCCTCGCCAGCGGCGGGGGCGACCACGTAGCAGTTGGTCCCCCAGGCCCCTGCGGGGAACCCGGCAATCAGCACGTTCGTCCTCATTCGTGTCCGGCGGGAGGGTCGGCAGCGGGCCGTCGATCGCCAATGCTGCTGCTCAGAGCCTACCGGCGCGGCTCGTTCCACAGCGAACCCATATACGGTACGGCATAACCGAGCCCGGACAGCGGTACCAGACACGTACAAGGAGACGACCCGGTGGTCACGAGCGATCAGCGGCGGCGACAGCTCGCCAGGGAGAAGTTCGAGCGTCAGCAGCAGCGTCGGGCCGAGGCCCGGCGCAAGGGGCGGCAGCGGGCGATGGTGATCGGCGCGGCGGTGGCCGTGGTGATCGCCGCGCTGGTCGGCCTGATCGTCGGCGGCGTCTTCGACTCGGGCAAGAAGGACGAGGCGGCGGACCCGGCGGCGAGCCCGTCGGCCGAGCCGACGCCGAAGCAGTCCCCGGCTCCGGCGATGGCCATCGACCAGAAGGCGAAGTACACCTTCGCGCTGAAGACGAGCGCCGGCGACATCAAGATCGACATGGATGCGGCCAAGACCCCTGAGACGGTCAATTCGTTCAAGGCCCTGGCGGACAAGGGCTTCTTCGACAACACCAAGTGCCACCGCCTCACCACCTCCGGGATCTACGTGCTGCAGTGCGGCGACCCGGAGGGCACCGGCATGGGCGGCCCCGGCTACACGATCGCGGACGAGAACCTCGACGCCCTGGGCAAGCCGAACGAGCAGGGTCAGGTGACCTACCCGGCGGGCACGGTGGCGATGGCCAACACCGGCCGCCCGCACACCGGCGGCAGCCAGTTCTTCCTGGTCTACAAGGACAGCCCGCTGGCGCCGTCCTACACGCCGTTCGGAAAGATCGACGCGGCGGGCCTGAAGGCGCTGGAGGAGGTCGCCAAGGCCGGTACGGCCGAGGGCGGCCAGGACGGCGCCCCGAAGACCCCGGTGGCCATCCAGAAGGGCACCGTCACCCAGAACTGAAGGACCCGGCGGCGCGCCGGGCCGGCCCCGCGCCCCCCGCGGCGATATTCCGTCGTGCGGGATGCGGACAGCCGGCCCGGCGGTCGCCTATGTTGGCGTTGTGCAGGGCGGGCGCTGCCCGCCCCAGGAAACTGTGGACGATGCCCGGGGGTGGACCCCCTCGCAGGCATCAGGTGGAGGAGGCGCTGTGAGCAGCGACCCGTGGGGCCGCGTCGACGAGACGGGCACCGTGTACGTGCGTACTGCCGAGGGGGAGAAGGTCGTCGGCTCGTGGCAGGCGGGCACCCCCGAGGAGGCCCTGGCCTACTTCGAGCGCAAGTACGAGGGCCTGGTGGTCGAGATCGGCCTCCTCGAGCGGCGGGTGCGGACCACCGATCTGTCCGCCAAGGACGCCCAGATCGCGATCGACCACCTGCGCACGCAGGTGGAGGAGCACCACGCGGTGGGTGACCTCGACGCGCTGCGCGTGCGGCTGGACAAGCTGGTCGCGGACGTGGAGGCGCGCCGCGAGGAGCGCAAGGCGCAGAAGGCCAAGCAGGCGGACGAGGCCCGGACGGCCAAGGAGACCCTGGTGGTCGAGGCCGAGGAGCTGGCGCAGAGCGACCAGTGGCGGACCGCCGGCGAGCGGCTGCGGGCGCTGGTGGACACCTGGAAGGGGCTGCCGCGGCTGGACCGCAAGTCCGACGACGAGCTGTGGCACCGCTTCTCGCACGCCCGTTCCGCCTTCTCCAAGCGCCGCAAGGCCCACTTCGCGGCGCTGGACGCGCAGCGCGAGGACGCCCGCAAGGTCAAGGAGAAGCTGGTCGCCGAGGCCGAGTCGCTGTCGAAGTCGACGGACTGGGGTCCGACGGCGGCCCGCTACCGCGAGCTGATGGCGGACTGGAAGGCGGCGGGCCGGGCGCAGCGCGAGGCCGAGGACGATCTGTGGAACCGTTTCCGCGGTGCGCAGGACGTGTTCTTCGCGGCGCGCAGCGAGGTGTTCGCGGAGCGCGACGCCGAGCAGGTGGAGAACCTGAAGCTGAAGGAGGAGCTGGCCGAGGAGGCCGAGAAGCTCGTCCCTGTGACGGACCTGAAGGCGGCCCGTGCCGCGTTCCGCTCGGTCAACGAGCGCTGGGAGGCCATCGGCCACGTGCCGCGGGACGCCCGCGCCCGGGTCGAGGGCCGGATGCACGCGGTGGAGCGTGCGATCCAGGAGGCCGAGGAGGGCGAGTGGCGGCGCACGAACCCGGAGGCGCGGGCCCGTGCGGCCGGTCTGACGGGTCAGCTGCAGGCGGCGGTCGACAAGCTGCGTGCGGAGATCGACGCGGCGCGTGCGGCGGGCAACAACGCCAAGGCCGACAAGCTGGCGCGTGAGCTGGAGGGCCGCCAGGCCCTGCTGGACCAGGCGCTGAAGGGCCTGGAGGAGTTCGGCGGCTGAGCAGCCGGCCCGGAACGGGACGGGGCCCCGGTACGCGATCGCGTACCGGGGCCCTCGTGCGTCGGTGCCCGGGCGGCTGAGGCCGCCTCCGGCCGGAAGGTCTGCCGGCTCGCGGTGTCCGCTGCGGTGCACCGCACGGCGGAGGGCCGCTGCCCGTACTCGGTCTGCTCGTGCGGTCCGACGCCGCGGCGAGGTGCCGTGCCGGGCGGTGTGGCGGTGCGCCGTTCCGGTCGGAGCACCGGGACCGCTACGGCCTGCGGGCCGAGGTGACGCGGTAGACGTCGTAGACGCCCTCGACGCCCCGTACGGCCTTCAGGACGTGGCCGAGGTGCTTCGGGTCGCCCATCTCGAAGGTGAACCGGGAGGTGGCCACCCGGTCGCGGGAGGTCTGGACCGCGGCCGAGAGGATGTTCACGTGCTGGTCCGACAGGACCCGGGTGACGTCCGAGAGGAGGCGGGAGCGGTCCAGCGCCTCGACCTGGATGGCGACCAGGAAGACGGAGGACTGGGTGGGCGCCCACTCGACCTCCAGGATCCGCTCGGGCTGCTGGGAGAGGGAGTCCACGTTGACGCAGTCCGCGCGGTGAACCGATACGCCACTGCCGCGGGTGACGAATCCGATGATCGGATCGCCGGGGACCGGGGTGCAGCAGCGTGCCAGCTTGACCCACACGTCGTCGACACCCTTGACGACGACACCCGGGTCGGCGCTGCCGCGCCGCTTGGTGCGGGCGCGGGACGGCGGGACGCTCTCCTCGATGTCCTCGTTGGCGGCCTCCTCGCCGCCGAGGGCCTGGACCAGCTTCTGGACGACGCCCTGCGCGGCCACGTGCCCCTCGCCGATCGCCGCGTACAGCGAGGAGATGTCGGGGTAGCGCATCTCGTGCGCGAGGGTGACGAGGGAGTCGCCGGTGAGGATGCGCTGGATCGGCAGGTTCTGCTTGCGCATGGCCCGCGCGATGGCGTCCTTGCCGTGCTCGATGGCCTCGTCGCGGCGCTCCTTGGAGAACCAGGCGCGGATCTTGTTGCGGGCCCGCGGGGACTTGACGAAGCCGAGCCAGTCCCGGGAGGGGCCGGCGCCCTCGGCCTTGGAGGTGAAGACCTCGACGAGGTCGCCGTTGTCGAGGGTGGATTCGAGCGGGACGAGGCGGCCGTTGACGCGGGCGCCTATGGTGCGGTGGCCGACCTCGGTGTGGACCGCGTACGCGAAGTCCACCGGGGTGGCCCCGGCCGGCAGGGCGATGACGTCGCCCTTCGGGGTGAAGACGAAGACCTCGTTGCGGGAGAGGTCGAAGCGCAGCGAGTCGAGGAACTCGCCCGGGTCCTCGGTCTCCTTCTGCCAGTCCAGCAGCTGGCGCAGCCAGGCCATGTCGTTGACGGTGTCCTGGCCGGCACTGCCCTTGGCGGCCTGCGGGACATCGGTGCGGATCTTGGAGGTGCCGGCGACGGTCTGCTGCTTGTACTTCCAGTGCGCGGCGATGCCGTACTCGGCGCGGCGGTGCATGTCGAAGGTGCGGATCTGCAGCTCGACCGGCTTGCCGTTGGGCCCGATGACCGTCGTGTGGAGCGACTGGTACATGTTGAACTTGGGCATCGCGATGTAGTCCTTGAACCGCCCCGGAACCGGGTTCCAGCGGGCGTGGACGGTGCCCAGTGCCGCGTAGCAGTCGCGGACGGTGTCGACGAGGACGCGGATGCCGACCAGGTCGTAGATCTCCGCGAAGTCGCGCCCGCGCACGATCATCTTCTGGTAGACGCTGTAGTAGTGCTTGGGCCGGCCGGTGACGGTGGCCTTGATGCGGGCGGCTCTGAGGTCCGTCTGCACCTCGTCGGTGACGATGGCGAGGTACTCGTCGCGCTTGGGGGCGCGTTCGGCGACGAGGCGGACGATCTCGTCGTACATCTTGGGGTAGAGGATCGCGAAGGAGAGGTCCTCGAGTTCCCACTTGATGGTGTTCATGCCCAGCCGGTGGGCCAGCGGGGCGTAGATCTCCAGGGTCTCGCGGGCCTTCTTCTCCTGCTTCTCCCGCTTGAGGTAGCGCATGGTGCGCATGTTGTGCAGGCGGTCGGCGAGCTTGATGACGAGGACGCGGGGGTCCTTGGCCATGGCGACGACCATCTTGCGGACGGTCTCGGCCTGGGCGGCCTCGCCGAACTTGACCCGGTCGAGCTTGGTGACGCCGTCGACGAGGAGGGCGACGGCGTCACCGAAGTCGCGGCGGAGGTCCTCCAGCCCGTAGTCGGTGTCCTCGACGGTGTCGTGGAGCAGGCCGGCCATCAGGGTGGCCGGGTCCATGCCGAGTTCGGCGAGGATGGTGGTCACCGCGAGCGGGTGGGTGATGTACGGGTCGCCGCTCTTGCGCTTCTGGCCCCGGTGCCAGCGTTCGGCGACCTGGTAGGCCTGCTCGATCTGGCGGAGGGTGGCCGTCTCGATCTTCGGGTCGTTGCTGCGGACTATGCGCAGCAGGGGTTCCAGGACCGGGTTGTACGGGTTGGAACGCTGGACCCCGAGGCGGGCGAGCCGGGCGCGCACACGGTTGGAGGACCCTGCGGACTTCGTCGGTGCCGGCCTCGGTGCGGGCTTCGCGAGGGGCGCCGGCGTGGGCGTGGCGGGGGACGCCGCAGCCTTGTCGGCCTGGGGGTCGGGCTGCGCGGCGGAGAGTGGCTGGACCTCGTCTGGCAAGAGCGCTCCTCTGGGGGGTCCCCCAGGACGGAGTCCGGGGGAGGATCCGGTGCCCCGGTCAGGTCCGGATATCCCATGGTAGCGAGGGTTCCGCCCGCCTGTTCCCCCTGCCCGTACCGCGGACGGCAGCCGCCTGCGCGCGGGTCCCCGGCGGCGGGGGCGGAGTCCGGGGGC
>NZ_JACBGN010000339.1 GCF_013401435.1 Streptomyces sp. BR123 | reverse complement strand
CCCACCCACCCCGCGAACGGGCCGGCGGCACAGCGGTATTGTCGCCGCCCCCCGCCGGCGAGGGGCGTGATCGCGCCAGAGCCCCGCGGCCGCGGGGCCGGGACACCGGCACCCGTCGAGGAGGTCCGCGCCCGCTCGCGGGCGCGGACCGAGGGGGGTGCGGGCCGGTCCGGACGGGCCCCCTTCCCACGGAACTCCGGCGCGCGGCGGGCCGGCGCCGCCACGCCGCCGTGCGGACCCGTATCCGGCCAAACGCCCGACCCCGGCCGCAAACGCTCTGGAAAGATGCCACGGCAATGTCACAGTCATCGAAGCCGCCGAAGCCCTCGCCACCGGCGCCGGCGCCGCAGTCCGTGCCCACCAGCGCCGACGTCGCCCGCCTCGCCGGGGTCTCGCGCGCGACGGTCTCGTACGTCCTGAACAACGCCGAAGCGGTCCGCATCAGCGAGCCGACCCGCCGCAAGGTCCGCCAGGCCGCCGAGGAGCTCGGGTACGTACCGCACGCCGCCGCGCGCAGCCTGCGCGCCGGCCACACCCGCATCGTGCTGCTGCCCGCCTCCGAGGGCCCGGTCGGCCCGCGCCACAGCGCCTTCCTCAACGAGCTCCAGCGGGCGCTGCGCCGGCTCGACTACACGGTGGTCCAGTACGGCAGCCTCGGCCTGAGCGGCGACGAGGCGGCCCGTGCCTGGGCCGAGCTGCGTCCCGTCGCCGTGGTCTGCTTCGGGCGGATCACCCTGTCGGCACACAACGTCGACACCCTCAAGCGGGCCGGGGCCCGCGCGGTGATCACGATGGGCCCGGCCCGGGTTCCCGGAGCCCTTGCCCTGATCACGGACCAGGCCGAGGTCGGCGCGCGGGCCGCCGCCCATCTGCTGGACCGCGGCCGCCGGCGCATCGGGGCCGTCGTCCCGGCCGAGGAGGGGGCGGCGCCCTTCGCCCGGGCCCGCCTCGAAGGGGCCCGCTCGGCCGTCCTCTCGAACGTCCACTCGCCCCGCCCGCCCTCGGCCCCCTCCGCCGGCGGGGCGGACTCCGGCCCCGGCCTCGTACCGCTCGCGATGGCCTGCACGGAGGAGTCGGCCGCGGAGCTCGCCGCCCGCTGGCGCTCCCTCGGCCTGGACGGGGTGTTCGCGTACAACGACGAGTACGCGATGCTGCTGATGCGCGCCCTGCTGGACGAGGGGCTGCGGATCCCGGAGGACGTCGCCGTCATCGGTGCGGACGACCTGCTGCCGGGCCGGCTGCTGCGGCCCCGGCTGAGCACGGTGCGGATCGAGATGCCGACGGGGGACCGGCTCGCGGATCTCGTGGACCGGGCGGTGCGGGAGCAGGCCGGGACCGCCGACCGGTACGGCCGGGTCGCCGCCATCGCCGTCCCCCGCGAGTCCACCTGATTCCCGGCACGCGGTGCCACCCGACCCCGGACGCCGTTGACAGGCGGTGACCTGCGGACGGACACTGCGGGCGCGCCCCACCGGGCGCGCCCGGCGTCGTGCCCGGTGCCGACGGCGGCACCGTCCCGCCGCCGCCCGCACGGATCCGCCCAGGAGAGACGCCATGAGCACCCGCACCGTCCGCGACGTGTACGTCGTCGACGCCGTCCGCACCCCGATCGGCAAGTTCGGCGGCGCCCTCGCGGGGGTCCGCCCGGACGACCTCGCCGCGCACGTGGTGCGCGCGCTGGTGGACCGTACGCCCTCGCTCGACCCGGCCCGGATCGACGACGTCGTCTTCGGCGACGCCAACGGCGCGGGCGAGGACAACCGGGACGTGGCCCGCATGGCGGTCCTGCTCGCGGGCCTTCCGGTGACCGTGCCCGGCGTGACCGTGAACCGGCTGTGCGGATCGGGACTCGAGGCGGTGATCCAGGCCGCCCGCTCCATCGCCCTGGGCGACTCGTCCGTGGCCATCGCGGGCGGCGTGGAGTCGATGACCCGCGCGCCCTGGGTGGTGCAGAAGCCCGAGCGCCCCTTCCCCTCCACCCACCAGCAGATGTGGTCGACCGCGCTCGGCTGGCGGATGACCAACCCGCGGATGCCCGACGAGTGGGCCGTCTCCCTCGGCGAGGGCGCCGAGCTCATCGCGGAGAAGCACGGCATCACCCGCGAGGCGCAGGACCTGTTCGCGCTGGACAGCCACCGCAAGGCGGCCGGGGCCTGGTCGGCCGGGCTGTACGACGACGAGGTCGTGCCGTACCCGGGCGTCGACCTCGTCCGCGACGAGTGCATCCGCGAGGGGTCGACCCCGGAGTCGCTGGCCCGCCTGAAGCCGGTCTTCCGGACCGACGGCACCGGTACGGTCACCGCCGCCAACGCCTCCCCGCTCAACGACGGCGCCGCGGCACTGCTGCTGACCGACGAGGAAGGTCTGGCGGCCACCGGCCGCGAGCCGCTGGCCCGCATCAGCGCCTCCGCGGTGACCGGGATCGAGCCGCAGCTGTTCGGGCTGGGCCCGGTCGAGGCCGTGCAGCGGGCGCTGGCCAAGGCGGGCACCGGCCTGGCCGACCTCTCCGTCATGGAGCTGAACGAGGCCTTCGCGGCGCAGGCGCTGGGCTGCCTCGCCGCCTGGCCGGAGCTGGACCCGGCGGTCGTGAACCCGCGCGGCGGTGCCATCGCGATCGGGCACCCGCTCGGCGCCTCGGGTGCCCGGCTCGCCGGGTCGGTGGCGCACCAGCTGGCTGCGGCCGGCTCGGGCAAGGGCGTGGCGTCGCTGTGCATCGGGGTCGGGCAGGGCATCGCGCTGGTCCTGGAGCGCTGAGTTCCCGGCCCACTGTGCTCCTGGGCCGCTGAGCGGCGACCGGGGGCTGCCGGTGGCGGCGGCCGCGGGGCCGCGGCGATCGATTCCGGTCACGGCAGCCCCTCAACTGCCCGATAACTGAACAGATGTGGTGCCTCCGGTCTGGCACGATGGCGCGTGCTGCTCTGCCGCCCCCGCCGCCAGCCGCTCCGCCGATCCCCTTCCGGAGGTCCCGCGTCATGCCGCTCCTCGAACCGACGCTCCGGCAGGACGGGCCGACCCTCACCGGCGGTACCGCGCCCGTCGTCGAGCCCGCCACCGGCCGCACCCTCGCCACCGTCGACCTGGCCGCACCCGCCGATGTCGCGGAGGCCGCCGTACGCGCCCGGGCCGCACAGCAGGGCTGGGCCCTCGCGTCCCACACCGAGCGCGCGGCCGTCCTGCGCCGGGCCGGGGACCTGTTCACCGCCCATGCCGCCGAGCTGCGCGACTGGCTGGTCCGCGAGTCCGGCTCCATACCCGGCAAGGCGGACTTCGAGCTGCACGTCGCCGCCCAGGAGTGCTACGAGGCCGCGGCCCTGGCCTCCCGGCCCGCCGGGCAGGTGCTGCCGAGCGAGGCGCCCCGCCTCTCCTTCACCCGCCGGGTCCCCGTCGGGGTGGTCGGGGTGATCGCCCCGTTCAATGCCCCGCTGATCCTGTCGGTCCGCTCCGTCGCGCCCGCGCTGGCCCTCGGGAACTCGGTCCTGCTCAAGCCCGACAGGCGGACCGCCGTGTGCGGCGGCCTCGCACTCGCCGCCGTCTTCGCCGAGGCGGGCCTGCCCGCCGGGCTGCTGCAGGTGCTGCCCGGCGGCGCCGAGGCGGGCGCGGCAGTGGTGGCGGACCCGTTGGTGAGGGTGGTGTCGTTCACCGGGTCGACGGCCTCCGGCCGGGCCGTCGGCGAGCTGGGCGGCCGTCACCTCAAGCGGCTGCACCTGGAGTTGGGCGGCAACTCCGCCCTGGTCGTCCTCCGCGACGCCGACGTCGAGGCCGCCGTCGCGCAGGCCTCCTGGGGGTCCTTCTTCCACCAGGGGCAGATCTGCATGACGACGGGCCGGCACCTCGTCCACGCCTCCCTGTACGACGAGTACGTCGAACGCCTCGCCGCACGCGCCGAGTCGCTGGCGGTGGGGGACCCGTACCGCCGGCAGGTGCACCTGGGGCCGTTGATCGACCGCACCCAGCTCGAACGGGTCCACGCGCTGGTCGAGGCCAGCATCGGGCAGGGCGCCAAAGCGGTCGCCGGCGGCACCCACGAGGGCCTGTTCTACCGGCCGACCGTGCTGGTCGGCGTCGGCGACGACACCCCGGCGTACGCGGAGGAGGTCTTCGGGCCCGTGGCGCCCGTCCGGTCCTTCGCGACGGAGGACGAGGCGGTGGCGCTGGCCACCGCCGGCCCGTACGGACTCTCCCTCGGCATCGTCACCCGGGATGCGGCGCGCGGGCTGGAGCTCGCCGGGCGGATCCCGACCGGGATCGCGCACGTCAACGACCAGACGGTGAACGACGAGGCCGTGGCCCCCTTCGGCGGGGTCGCCGCCTCCGGCACCGGGGTCCGCTTCGGCGGGGAGTCGAACCTGGACGCGTTCACCGAGCTGCGCTGGACCACCCTCCGGTCCGGCCCCGCCGGGCACCCGTTCTAGCCCGTTCGGCCGTTCGGCCGTCCCGTTCGGCCGTCCGCCCGGCCGTGGCCGGAATGCGCGGGGCGGGCCGTTCGTTCAACGACCGTACGAGGCAATGAGGAGGTCTGGAAACGTGGCTACCGTCGAGCTCACCAAAGAGAACTTCGACCGAACGGTCAGCGAGAACCCATTCGTGCTGATCGACTTCTGGGCCGGCTGGTGCCGGCCCTGCCTGCAGTTCGCCCCGGTGTACGAGAAGGCCTCCGAGGCCAACCCCGACCTGGTGTTCGCCAAGGTGGACACCGAGGCCCAGCCGGAGCTGGCCGGGGCCTTCCAGATCACCTCCATCCCGACCCTGATGATCGTCCGGGACCGGGTGGCCGTCTTCGCGCAGCCGGGCGCGCTGCCGGAGCCCGCCCTGGCGGACCTCATCGGCCAGGCCCGCGCCCTCGACATGGAGGAAGTCCGCGCGAAGATCGCCGCCGCGCAGCAGGACCGCGGTTAATGTGACGGGACCGGCGGGGGCCGACCCCGGCCCCGACACCCCTGGAAGGCGCGCATGGCGGAAGCGGTGGAGTACGACGTCGTGGTCCTCGGCGGCGGACCGGCCGGAGAGAACGTCGTCGACCGGACCTGCGCCGCCGGGCTGAGCACCGCCCTGGTGGAGGCCGAGCTCATCGGCGGCGAGTGCTCGTACTGGGCCTGCATCCCCAGCAAGGCGCTGCTGCGCCCGGCGCTGGCCAGGGCGGACGCCCGCCGGGTGCCCGGGCTGGCGGGCGCCGTCACGGGCGCCCTCGACGCCCAGGCGGTCTTCGCGCACCGCGACTACTGGACCGGGAACTGGAAGGACGACGGCCAGGTCGACTGGCTCGACTCGATCGGCGCCCACAGCTACCGGGGCCACGGCCGTCTGGCCGGGCCCCGGACGGTCGCCGTCGAGGGCGCCGAGGGCGAGCACCACGTCCTCGCCGCCCGGCACGCGGTGGTCGTCGCCACCGGCAGTCGGGCCGTGATCCCGCCGCTGCCCGGGATCGCCGGGGCGCGCCCGTGGACCAGCCGTGAGGCCACCTCCGCCCGGGAGGTGCCGGGCCGGCTGGTGATCGTCGGCGGGTCGGTGGTGGCCGCAGAGATGGCGACGGCCTGGCAGGCGCTCGGCTCCCGGGTCACCGTGCTCGTGCGCGGCTCCGGGCTGCTGCCGCGGATGGAGCCCTTCGCCGGGGAGCTGGTCGCCGACGCGCTGCGCGAGGCCGGCGCGGAGGTCCGTACGGGCGTCTCGGTCGAGGCGGTCGTCCGAGAGGGGTCGTCCGGCCCGGTCCGGGTGGTGCTGGAGGGCGGCGAGATCGTGGAGGGCGACGAGCTGCTGATGGCGACCGGCCGGGCGCCGCGGACCGACGACCTCGGTTTGGAGACGGTCGGGCTGGCGCCGGGCGAGTGGATCGACGTCGACGAGAGCTGCCGGGTGCCGGGGCACGACTGGCTGTACGCGGTCGGGGACGTCAACCACCGCGTGCTCCTCACTCACCAGGGCAAGTACCAGGCCCGGATCGCGGGTGCGGCCATCACGGCCCGCGCAGCCGGCACCACCGAACCGGACACCGGCCCGTGGGGCGCGCACACGGCGACCGCGGACCGGCGGGCCGTGCCGCAGGCGGTGTTCACCGACCCTGAGGCGGCGGCGGTGGGCCTCACCCTGGCCGAGGCCGAACGGGCCGGCCACCGGGTCCGAGCCGTCGACTACGAGACGGGGAAGGTCTCGGGCGCCGGGCTGTACGCCGACGGCTACCGCGGGCGCGCCCGGATGGTCGTCGACCTGGACCGGGAGGTGCTGCTGGGCGTCACCTTCGTCGGGCCGGGCGCGGCCGAACTGGTGCACGCGGCCACGATCGCGGTCGCGGGGGAGGTCCCGATCGGCCGGCTCTGGCATGCGGTTCCGGCGTTCCCGACGATCAGCGAGGTGTGGCTGAGACTGCTGGAGGCCTACCGGGGTTGAGGCGCGGTCAGGCCCCGCTCGGCCTCGCACGCGCGGCCGAGCGGGGCGCAGAGGGCGCAGAGGACTCAGAGGACTCAGAGGACTCAGGGGCCGACGGTGATCTGCTGTGTCGGGTCGGTGGTGTCGGTGATCGTGTAGACGGCGTTGAACGCGGACGTGGTGGCGCTCGTCGGGCAGCCGAACCCGCCCGTGACCGTCACCGGGACGGTGGCGCCGGTGAAGGTGAGGCTCGGAGAGGCCCCGTTGGCCCAGGTCCCGGAGACGTTCGCCGGTCCGGAGGGGGCGGCGGTGACGGTGCAGTTGGCCAGCCCGCTCGTCTGCAGGACGAGCCCGCCGGCCGGGACCGTCATGGTGGCGGTGACGGGGGAGCCGTGCTGCATCGAGACCGACCAGGAGCCGCTGGTCGTGACCGTCGGGGTCACGCCCGGCAGGCTGGCGGTGCACGAGCTGTACGTCGGCGGGGTGATCGGGGAGGATACCGGCCCGGCGGCGTTCTGGTTGCCGGGGGCGTCCGGGACGGTGCCGGTGGCAACGGAGACCGTGCAGGTCACGGTGACCGCGCCGGCCTTGAGGGTGGCTTTCCCGCTGAGGGAGGCCTTGAAGGAGTGGCCGGCCGGGGTGACGGTCGTCGATCCGGCGGCGGGCCGGGGCACGGCGGTGGCGGTGGCCGATGCCACCGACAGCACTCCGGCGGCTGCCATCCCGAGGGCGAGCGCGGTGCGCTTTCGGCTCATGGCTGTGCTCCTTGGGGATCGTGGTGCGGGGTGGGGG
>NZ_JACBGN010000338.1 GCF_013401435.1 Streptomyces sp. BR123 | reverse complement strand
GCCCCGCCCGATCCGCGCCGCTGGTGGGTCCTCGCCGTCATCGGCCTGGCCCAGCTGATGGTCGTCCTCGACGCGACCATCGTGAACATCGCCCTCCCCTCCATCCAGGCCGACCTGGGATTCACCGACCACCAGCGGCAGTGGGTGGTCACCTCGTACGCGATCGCCTTCGGCAGCCTCCTGCTGCTCGGCGGGCGCCTGGCCGACCTGATCGGACGCCGCCGGGCCTTCCTCGCCGGCCAGCTCGGCTTCGCCGCCGCCTCGGCCCTCGGCGGCGCGGCGGCCACCTTCGGCGTCCTCGTCACGGCCCGCACCCTGCAGGGCGTGTTCGCGGCCCTGCTGGCCCCGGCCGCGCTCTCGCTGCTCACCACGACCTTTTCGGCGCCCGCCGAACGCGGCAAGGCCTTCGGCGTGTTCGGGGCGCTGGCCGCCTCCGGGGGCGCGGTGGGCCTGCTCCTCGGCGGGGTACTCACCGAGCACCTGAGCTGGCGCTCGACCCTGTACGTGAACGTCCTGTTCGCGGCCGTCGCCGTCACCGGCGGCGCGCTGCTGCTGCGCCGGACGGCGCCGACCGCCCCGCCCCGACTGGACCTGCCGGGCACGGTCCTGGCCTCGACGGGGCTGTTCTGCATGGTCTACGGGCTGGCCACGGCGGGCCCGCACGGCTGGCGGTCACGGGAGCCCCTGGGCCTCCTGGCCACCGGTGCGGCGCTGCTGGCCGCGTTCGTCTGGTGGCAGCGGCGCAGCGCGCACCCGCTGCTGCCGCTGCGGATCGTCCTCGACCGGGTCCGGGCCACGGCCCTGATGTCCGTCTTGATCACGGGCGTGGGCATGTTCGGGGTGTTCCTGTTCCTGACGTACTACTTCCAGCACACCCGCGGCTACAGCCCCGCCACGACCGGCCTGGCGTTCATGCCGATGTCCGGCTGCACCATGCTCAGCGCGATCGGCAGCAACATGGGGCTGCTCGGCACGGTCGGCGGCCGGCCGCGCATCGTCACGGGCATGCTGCTCTCGGCGGGCGGGATGGCCTGGCTGTCGAACCTGTCGGCCTCGGGCCCGTACGCCGTGGAGGTATTGCCCGGCCAGATGGCGACCGGCCTGGGCATGGGGCTGATCACGGCAGCGGCCATGAACCTCGGCACGGCGGGCATCGACCCGCGGGACGCAGGCGTGGGCTCCGCGACGGTCAACGCCATGCGGCAGATCGGGGGATCGGTCGGGACGGCGCTCATGAGCACCCTGGCCGCCGGCACCTTCTCCCGCGTCCTGGCAGGCCGGCAGCCCGCGCCGGAACTGATGGCGCGGGCTGCCCTGGAGAGTTACCACACGGTGTTCACCGCCTCGGCGGCGATCTTCACCGCCGGGGCCGTGCTGACCCTGTTCCTGCTGCCGGGCGGCCTGTCCATGGAGCGCGCGCACCGCGCTCCGGGCGGCCGCCGTCCGTCAGACCCCTGAGTCCGAGGGGCGCGCCGGACGCCCGGGCGCCGCCGGCTCCTTGGGGAACGAGGAGGAGGCGGACGGCGCCGAGGGGGCGGAACCCCCGGGAACCGCAGCGGAGCCCGAGGGCGCCGTCGGCGTCGCCGGCTTGGCCTGGTTCGCGGGAGCCGCCGGGTTCACCGGGGCGGCCGGGTTCGCGGGAAGGGACGCCGAGGGGGCCGTCGGGGTCGTGGGCTCCGGAGCCACCGTGCAGTTCGCGATCGAGCTGCGGACCCGCTCGCCGGTCGAGAAGTGCTTCATCTTGCAGGAGTTGGTCCCGAGGCCGCCGTCGACCTGCCCGTAGCCGGGGCCGATGACCAGGAAGGTGTCGGCCTGGCCGCGGACCGTGTCGTTGCCCGGGCCGCCCTGGACGATGCCCGCGGACTCCGCGCCCACCGACTTCGGCTCGATGATGTCGTGCTCGCTGCCGCCGAGGACGCGGCCGCCGAGGTCGACGTTGCCCGTGCGGATGGTGTCGCTGCCGTCGTTGCCGAACACCTGGCCGCCGCCGCGCTGGTACTCGCCCGGCTCGCCCAGCACGCTGCCCGTGGTGATCTTGTCGGCGCCGTGGTCGCCGTAGACGGTGGCACCGTGCGCGGCCGTGCCCACGACCAGCGCGGTGATGATGGTGTCGTCGCCCGCGCCGCCGCGGACGGACGAGTTGCCGCCCCGCGGGTAGAGGTTGTTGACCTGGATGGTGTCGTCGCCCTCGCCGCCGAGCACCTGGGAGTCGACGACCATGCCCTTGACCCGGATGTTGTCGTCGCCTCCCATGCCGTCGATGATGACGTTCTCGACGTCGTTCTCGCACAGGATCGTGTCGGCGCCGGACGTGCCTCTCACCACCGTCATGCCGGACCGGGCCTCGACACCGTTGATGTAGCACCAGTAGGACGGCAGGGAATCGGCGGCCTGGGCGGCCGGGCCCGCCGCCAGGGCGGCAGCGGCGACGACCGTACCGGCCAGGGCGTACGTGGCGGTGCGAAGTTTGCGGCGAGTGCGCAGCATCAATTCTCCCGAGCGTGGGGGTGGGTGGTGGTGAGTGGCGCGTACGTGACGCGTGAGGTGTGGTACGTGGTGTGTGGTGGTTGGTCAGGACAGCTCGTGGCGCAGTGGCGTGAGCTGTTCGATGTCGTAGCGGGCCCGCAGTTCGCTGACCGCGGCCGGATCCGGGGAGGCGCTCGCGTCGAGCAGGGCGAGGAGCTCCTCGAAGTACCGCTCGTGGTCGGGTGGCGGTGAGGCCTGGAAGAACATGCGGGCCGACTGGCCGGTGGGGTTGGCGAAGGCGTGGGGGCAGCCTGGCGGGACCACGATGACCGTGCCGGGGGTGGCCCGTACCACCTGGCGCCCGTCGAGCGACTCCCAGTGTCGCCAGTCGTCGCCGCTGCGCACGCGCGGCTCGAACGCCATGACGTCGAGTTCACCCTCCAGGACGTAGAACAGTTCTTCGCTGCGTACGTGCCGGTGGGCCCCGACGTCGAATCCGGGTGGGACGACGACCTCGAAACTGGAGGCCACCGTGGAGTGCTCGCCGGTGACCTTGAAGGTGACCTGCTGGGCGTCGGTGTTCAGGGTGCGCCCGTGGCCGGGTGGGACCAGCAGGCCGTCACGGACGACGTGCGCGGTCATGACCAGGTCACCGGCAGGCCCTCGGGGCCGCGGATCAGCGCCCCCGGCCGCCAGCGCAGTTCGTCCGGGGGGACGGTGAAGCGGATGTCCGGGAAGCGGTCGAGCAGCGCGTCGACGAGCAGTTCGGACTCCAGGCGGGCGAGCATCGCGCCGGGGCAGAAGTGGGGGCCGTACCCGAAGGAGACGTGCGGGTTGGGGCTGCGTTCCAGGTGCAGCTCGTCGGGGTCGGGGAAGACGTCCGGGTCGCGGTTGGCGGCCAGGTAGGAGACGTAGACGGCCTCGCCGGCCTTGATGAGGTGGCCGGCGACGGTGACGTCCTCCAGGGCGATCCGGGAGAGCCCCACCGCGTTGCGGTGCGGGATGTAGCGCAGCAGCTCGTTCAGGCCCGCGGGGCGCAGGGCGGGTTCGTCGCGCAGCCTCTGCATCAGGTCCGGCCGGGTGAGCAGGATGTAGACCATGTTGCCCACGTTGTTGGTGACGGCCTCGCCGCCGATCTGGATGAGCAGGCCCAGGCCGGTGGCCTCCTCCAGGGTGACCTCGCCGTCCCGGACCGCCTGGTCGAGCAGTCCGATGACGCTGTCGTCGTGCGGCACGTCCCCGGAGCGCAGGCGTGAGGCCAGGTAGGCCAGGGCCTCGTCCTTGGCGCGTTCGCTGCGCTCGGCGCCCTGGGCGGAGGAGAGGATGAGCGAGGTCCATTCGTGGACCATGGGCCGGTCCTTCTCGGGCACGCCCATCAGCTCGCACACGACGGCGAGCGGGAAGGGCGCGAGGAGGCGCTCGGTGAGGTCGACGGGCGGGCCGTCGGCCAGGATCTGCCCGACGATGCCGTCGAGCATCTCCATGGCGCGGTGGCGGAGCCGCTCGACGCCGGTGGTGGTGAACGCGGCCGCGACGGTGCGGCGCAGCCGGGTGTGGTCGGGCGGGTCCTCGAAGCCGACCGCGCCCGGTGCGGGGATGAAGTGGGGGGCCAGCCGGGTGACGTCGTGTTCGGCGACGAGCTTGCGGCTGAACCGGGGGTCGTTGGCCACCATCCGCACGTCGTCGTACCGGCAGACGAGCCAGGCCCAGCCGGACCCGTTGGGGAGGCGGATCCGGGTGACCGGCCCCGCCTCCATGAGGCCGGCGAGGACGGGGTCGAAGTCGACCCCGTCCAGGGCCGGGGTGGGCCAGTGCGTGATGGGTGGCCGTGCGGTTGCGGGGCCGTCCTTCAGCATGCTTCGGATTCCTCCCTCACCCGGTTCCTCATTGCGAGGTCCAGCTGCCCAGTGAGATCTCTGCGGTGATGCCCGGGCCGAATCCGGCCAGCAGGCCCTTCGCGGCGTCGGCCGTGCCGTTCTCGTCGAAGAGTCGGCGCAGTGCGTCCAGGACGACGGCGCTGGCGATGTTGCCGTATTCGGTCAGTGTGGCCCGGCTGAAGCGGAATGCCTCGGGTGCCACACCGAGGTACTTGCTCAGGTCGTCGAGGATGCGCGGGCCGCCCGCGTGGATGATGTAGAAGTCCAGGGCGGCGGCGTCCCATCCGTGGGCTTTGGCCAGCTCCTTGAGGGACGGGGCGAGCGGCTCCATGGTGCCGGGCACCCGCCGGTCCAGCTTGAAGTGGAACCCGGTGGACTTGACGTCGTACATGATCCAGTCCTCTGTCCGGGGGATGATGTACGAGCTGTTGCGGTGGATCTTCATGCCCGTGCCGCCGCGGCCGCGGACGACCGCGGCGCCCACTCCGTCGCCGAAGAGGCCGTTGGAGAGCAGGTTGCCGACCTCCAGGTCGCTCGGCTGGTAGCAGAGCGAGCAGAGCTCGCAGGAGACGATCAGGGCGTTCGCCTCGGGGTACGCGGTGCAGAAGTCGTGCGCCCGGTTGACCGCCGCCCCGCCGGCCGCGCAGCCCAGCTGGGCGATGGGCAGCTGTCGGGTGTCCGTCCGGAAGCCCATCTTGTTGATCATCCAGGCGGTCAGCGAGGGCATCATGAAGCCCGTGCACGACACGTAGATGATCATGTCGATGTCCTTGGCACGCAGCTGCGCGTCCTCCAGCGCCCGCCGCACCACCGCGGGGACCCGCGCCTTGGCCTCGGACTCGTACACGGCGTTGCGCGATTCGAAACCGGGGTGCTTGAGGGTCTCCTCGATGGGCTGCACGATGTGCCGCTTCGCGACGCCGGTGTTCCGGATGAGGCGCAGGGCCAGTTCGAGCTGCGGGTGGTCCGCGTGGACGGACCGGCACAGGTCGAGGGTCTGCTCCATCGTGATCACGTGCTCGGGCACGGACACTGTTGGCCTGCACAGAGTCGCCATGGGTGGCTCTCCTTTCGTGTCTGACACAGCCTCACGGACCCCGGGCGGAAGCGCGCGCGGGACTACGGCGTTGGTGGACATGGGCCAATCCGGTGACGCTGCCGGAGGAAGGCAGCGACCGGTGTGGCGAACGGGAAGGGATGGGGAGGTCGAGATGTCCGCGGAAGTCCGTTTTTCGCGGGCTCGTGCCGCGGGGGGTGCCATCCACGCAGGGAGATGTGAACGATGACGTCAGACCCGCACACGGCCGTGGAGCCCGGGAAGGGCCCGGACACGGACGAGACGGTGCACTTCTGGAGCCTGGACGACTTCGAGGCCCTCGAGTTCGACCCGTTCCTGCACGACCGGCTGAAGGAGGGACGGGCCGCCCGGATCCAGCTGCCGTTCGGCCAGGGCAGCGCGTGGCTGATGTCCCGCTACCGCGACGTCAAGGCGGCCACGACCGACCCCCGCTTCAGCAGGGAGGAACTGGTCGGCCGGTCCGTGACCGCCTCGTCCCCGCACGCGATCGCCTCGCAGAAGGCGTCCCTCAACTACGCCGACCCGCCGCGCCTGAACAACATGCGCCGGGTGGTGGCGCGGGCCTTCACCGGCAAGGCGATGAACCGGCTCCGCCCGACGGTGCAGAAGACCCTCGACGGCCTCCTGGACACCATGGAGCAGCACGGCTCGCCCGCGGACCTCGTCGAGCACCTGCACGGCCCGCTCCCCCTCGCGGCCGTGGCGGACCTGCTGGGCATGCCGCAGGAGATGCGGGCGGGCATGACCTCCTGGGCCAACGTGGCCATGACGCCGGGCCCGGCCCCCGCCCAGAGCGTCGACGCCCTCAAGACGGTCCGCGAGACCGTCGTGGCCCTGCTCGACATGCGCCGCAAGAAGCACAGCGACGACCTCGGCGGAGTGCTCACCGCCGCCGCGGAGGCGGGCGAGATCACCGACGACGAGGCCGTCTCCCTGGCCACCGCCATCCTGGTGAGCGGTGCGCACGCGGTCCGCAACAACAGCGCCAACATGGTGTACGCCCTTCTCACCCATCCGCAGCACCTCGAACGGCTGCGCACCGAGCGGCAGCTGATCCCCCAGGCCGTCGACGAACTGCTGCGCTTCATCCCGCACCGCAGCGGAGTGGGCCTGCCGCGGATCGCGACGCGGGACGTGGAGATCGCCGGGGTCAGCATCAAGGCGGGCGAGGCGGTCTACTCCTCGTACCTGGCCGCCAACCGCGACCCCGAGGTCTTCCCCGACCCCGACACCCTGGACTTCGACCGCGGCCCGATCGCCCACATGGCCTTCGGCAACGGCCCGCACCACTGCGTCGGCTCGATGCTGGCCCGGATGGAGTCCGAGCTCATGCTGGCCACACTGCTCGACCGCTACCCGCGGCTCGCCCTGGCCGTCCCGCCCGAGCAGATCGAGTGGCAGGCCGGCGGGCTGATCCGCGGCCCCAAGTCCCTCCCGGTGTCCTGGTGATACGCCGCCACCGGATCAAGGTGGTCAAGGGCCGCCCCGACCACATAGAACTGGCGGCCCTCACGGCCGCCCTGATGGTCCTGGCGCGCACGGGCGCGATGGCCGTGCCGCATCACTCGACCCGGCGCCACCGCGCCCACTGGGACCGCAACCTGCCGTCCCCGACCGACCATCCCGTGCACTCCTGGCGCGCCCGCCCTCGGCCCCCGTTCACCCACTGAGGGCGCCGGGGCCGGACGGGTCGGCGCCGGGGCCGGCGGTGTCCGCGCCTACGCGGACGCCGCCGGAGCCGCGGGGGCGGTCGGAGCGGCCGGGGC
>NZ_JACBGN010000337.1 GCF_013401435.1 Streptomyces sp. BR123 | reverse complement strand
CCCCGGCAGCAGGCCGGCCCCACTGCGTCATCCGGGCGGCGCTCGCCGCCGCGGCGTCCTCCCAGACGAGGGTGGCGGGGGCGGTGTGGCCGAAGGTGCCGCCCAGGCAGACGCGGACGGCTGCCGGGCATCCGCCGAAATGGCCGCCGGGGCCGTTCACCGCCTCGCCGAGCGCCAGGCAGAGGCTGGCCGCCGGCGCTTTCCTCCGGCACCCAGCCGGCCAGCCCGTACATCTCGTGGTCGGGCTCCCCCGGCCGGCCCGGCCCTTCCCATCCGGGCAAACACGTTGCCGTGCCCACGCCTTGGCAGGCAAGCTCGCCACCGTGGACCACACCCCCGAACCCCCCGAGACGACCCTCGTGCTGCCCGTCAGCGTCCGTGACCTGCTGCCCCGCGACCTGCCCGCATGCACCTGGTCGGGTTCGGCCACCCACCTGCGCCACGTCGAGCACGAGTTGACGCGCGCCGCGGCCGGCGAGGCGGACTACCTGGCGGTGTGCACCCCGGCGGACCTCCCGGTCGCGATCGGCGGCGTCGACTACGGGGTCTGCGAGGGAGCCGGATACCTGTGGCAGCTCGCCGTGCTCCCGGCACTCCAGTCCCGAGGCCTGGGAACCCTGCTGATCCGAGCCGCCGAACAGAGGATCCGGAGCCGCGGCCTGCTCCGGGCCGAACTCGCCGTGGAGGAGGACAACCCGCGCGCCCGCGCCCTGTACGAGCGCCTGGGCTACGCCGCGTACGGCCGCAAGCCCGACGCCTGGGACGAGGAAGCACCCGACGGCTCGATCCGCCGCCACCACACGATGTGCACCCTCCTGCGCAAGGACCTCTGAGAGGTGCTTGCGGAGTACTCGGCAGGCAGCGGCGGGTGCTTCATCCCGGTGGACGTCCGCCGACCAGCACTCCTGAGGCGCTCGGCGACCTCACCTGCCGGGGCGGGCTCGCCCGCGGGGCTCGGGGAAATCGCGCCGACGGGCGTCCGGGCGGGGCTACAGTGACGCGATGCGCGAAACGCCCGAAGACCTCAAAGAGCTCCAGGCCCTCCTCGACGCCTCCCTCTCCCGCTCCACCCCGCACCTCCGCTCCATCATCAACACCGAGCGCACCCTGACCGCGGAGCAGCTCACCCGCGTACTCACCGGCATGTGCACCCTCGCCCTCTCCACCGTGACGGCGAAGGGCGAGCCGCGGATCAGCGGTGTGGACGGGCACTTCCTGCGCGGAAAGTGGTACTTCGGCACGGCGCGCGACGCCGCCAAGGCCCGCCACCTCGCCGCGCGCCCCGCCGTCAGCGCCGCGCACATGCGCGGGGAGGGCCTGGGCGTGTTCACCCACGGTGCGGTGGAGATCCTCAACCCCGAAGGCCGCGAGCCGGCCGCGGACTGGCCGGACCTGCTCGCGTACTTCAAGGACTTCTACGGCGACGACGCCTTCGACTGGGACGACGAGGTGGTCTACTACCGGCTGCACCCGCACTGGATGGCCGTCTACGCCCCCGACTTCGCGAAGCTCACCGAGCCGCCCCGGGCCTGAGCCGCGGGGCGGTGAGTCCGGCGGACGCCGCCTGACCGGGTGCCGGTCAGTAGCAGCGGACGGAGGACGCCGTGTCGTTCTCCGACGGCAGCACGTTGACGCGGTAGCCGTTCTTAATGTCGTGGCCTACACCACCGCTGTAGGCGTCGGTCCACCAGTAGCAGACGCTGCCGGTGTCGTTCGACCAGGAGGACATCTGGTCGTTGAAGCCGTAGGCGCCCAGCCACGGCAGGTGGTCGCCGGCCTTCAGCGCGATGCCGCCGCCGGTGAAGTGGTAGTCGCGGTACAGGCAGAGGCTGTTGGCCGGACAGTTCGATCCCTCGAACGTGGACACCGCCGCCGGAGCGGCGGTGGACGAGGCGGGTTCGGCCGCCGCGGGGACGGCGGCCAGGCAGGCCGCGGTGACGGTGGCGAAGAGCAACGGGACGAGTCGACGCATTGGTTCCTCCGGAAACGGATTCGGATGCGAACGGGCGGCACGGCGACATGGCCGTGGGACCGCCGGCTCCCTGCGGAGCAAGATCAACCTAGAAAGGAAGAACGTTTGCGCCCCAGGCCGCGGGTACGCAGGTCACCCGAACGGACGCGGCGCACGCGAAGCACGGGCAAGCGCATGCGGGGGCACGGACGGGCCTTGCCGCCCCCCTTATCCTCTGGAGTTGTAGTGGGTGCCGGATCCGGACGATGAGGTGGCGCATGCCGAAGCGACGCGCGGTGGTGGTCGGCGCCGGAATCGGTGGCCTCACGGCCGCCAATGCACTGCACCGCCGCGGCTGGCACGTCACCGTCTGTGAACGTGCTCCCGAACTCCCCGCCACCGGTGCCGGCATCGGGCTCGCCCCGAACGCCCTGCGCGCCCTCGACGCGATCGGGGTGGCGGACGCCGTCCGCGCCGTCGGCAGCGCCATCCCCGCGACGATGGGTGTGCGCCGCTCCGACGGCCGGTGGCTCACCCGCGTCGCCACCGCGGACATGGCGGCCCGCTACGGAACAGCCCCGATCGCCGTCCCGCGCCCCGCGTTCACGGCCGCACTGGCGGCCGCGCTGCCACCGGGGACCGTTCGCTTCGGCACCGCCGTCGCCTCCGTCACCGCTCCCACCGCTGTCGACGACTCCGCGGGCCACCCGACCGTCCGTACCGCGGCCGGACCGGACCTTCCCGCCGACCTGGTCGTCGCCGCCGACGGCATCCGCAGCCCGCTGCGCCGCGCGTACTTCCCCGCCCACCCGGGACTTCACTACATCGGCGAGACGGCCTGGCGGACCATCGTGGACGCCCCGGACCTCGGCATACCGGCGATGAGCGAGACCTGGGGGAGGGGCGAGCGGTTCGGCGTCACCCCGCTCTCCGACGGCCGGTTCTACCTCTACGCCACCGCCGTCGTCCCCGCCGGAACCCGCTCGGCCGACCCCCGGGCCGAACTCCTGGACCGCTTCGGCACGTGGCACGCCCCGATTCCGGCCCTGCTGGACCGCGTCCGCCGCCTCGACCCCGCCGACGTCCTCCAGAACGACCTCTACGACCTTGCCGCCCCGCTCCCGGCCCTCCACCACGGCCGCATCGCCTGGCTCGGCGATGCCGCCCACGCGATGGCACCCAACCTCGGCCAGGGCGGTTGCCAGGCCATCGAGGACGCGGTGGTCCTCGCCCGTCTCCTGCCGGCGGGAGACCGTACCGACAGCACGGACCTCGGCCTGGCCGCCGCCCTCGCCGCGTACACCGCCGCCCGGCGCGACCGGACCGACGCCGTACGCGTCCGCGCCCGCCGGGTCGGCCGCCTGGGCGCCCTCCGCAACCCCGTCGCCGTGGCGGCCCGCGACCTCGCCGTCCGAGCCACCCCCGCCCCGCTGGCCCTGCGCGGCATGGACGACCTCTTCAACGGCTTCCGCCTCCCGGGGTGACCCCGGTGGTTCGAGGTCGGCCACCCGCTGCGGTGGACCGGCCGGGATCACGGCCCGTTCATGCGCGGAGGGCGAACGAAGCCCGATCGTGCCACCGGGCGCCGTCATGCACCAGGAGGTCGACGGACGAGACCCGGGAGGTGAAGGGGAGGCTGCGGAGGAGGTCGGCCTCGATCCCGTCCAGGACGGCATCCTCCTGACCGTCGGCGATGGTCAGGTGGGGAACGACCTCGGTGAACCTGCCGCCGTACGGCGGTGCCTCGGGCCACCGGTCGGCGATCACCTCGGTGAGCCCCCCCTACGCCGACGGCGAACCGCTCCTGCCTGTACGAGTTCACCATCGACCGGTCCGGCGAGTCGATCAGGACGGTCGCGCCCGACGGAGTCGGCATCGTCGACGTGCGCGTCACCAACCGGCCCGGCACGACGCCCGCCGCCCCGCTGGGGCAGTTCGCCTACGGCGGGCCCGCACCCGTCGTGGTCCGTGTCGTGGTGGTCGGGCGCGTGGGTGCTTGGGTGCCTGGGCGGTTTTCGGGCCGGCGGCGGACCCTCAGCGCAGGGTGAGCGGGGTCTCCGAGGTGACGCGGGTCAGCTTCTCCGGGTTGCGGACGAAGTAGAGGCCGGTGATGAGCCCGTCCTCGACGCGTACGGCCATGACACCGTCGAGCTCGCCGCCCACGCGTACGGCGAGCGCCGGGCTGCCGTTGACCACGGTGGGCTCGCAGATGATCTCGGCTGCGACCTTGGCGGTGCCGCCGAGGTAGAAGCGGGCGATCTTCTCGGCGCCGACGACAGGCCTGAGCGCGGCCCGCTTGATGCCGCCGCCGTCGCTGAGCAGCACGACCTCCGGGGCGAGGACGTCGAGGAGGTCCTGCGGGTCGCCGGTCTCCAGGGCACGCCGGAACGACTCCAGGGCCGCCCGGGTCTCACCGGCGGAGGCCCGCTTGCGGGGGCGGCGGGCATCGACGTGCCGACGGGCGCGGTGGGCGATCTGGCGGACGGCGGCGGGGGACTTGCCGACGGCCTCGGCGATCTCGTCGTACCCGACGTCGAAGACCTCGCGCAGGACGAACACGGCCCGCTCGGTCGGGGAGAGGCTCTCCAGGACGAGCATCATCGCCATCGACATGCTTTCGGCGAGTTCGACGTCCTCGGCCACGTCGGGCGTGGTGAGCAGCGGCTCGGGCAGCCACTGGCCGACGTACGCCTCCCGGCGTCGCTTCATGCTGCGCAGCCGGTTGAGCGCCTGGCGGGTCGTGATCCGCACCAGGTAGGCGCGCTGGTCGCGTATGTGATCGAGGTCGACCTTGACCCAGCGCAGCCAGGTCTCCTGGAGGACGTCCTCGGCGTCGGCAGCCGAGCCGAGCATCTCGTAGGCGACGGTGAACAGCAGATTGCGGTGCGCGACGAACGTCTCGGTCGCCGGGTCAGTGGTGTGATCGCTCATGTCTCGCTTCTCGTTTCCCGTTCCCGTTCCGTTCCCGTTCCGTTCCCGTTCGGCTCTCGCGCGGCCGGCGGTCAGGCCGCCCGTTCGGCGTCGGGCGACACCCTGCCGCGTTCGGGCTGCTGCGGCTGCAACTGCCTCTCCAGTCGCAGCTGTTCCCGCCGGTTGTCGCCCTTGGGCCAGCTGTGCGCGCCGGGCTTGCCCGCCTCGTCGGCCAGGTGCTTGACGCTGAGCGAGCAGCTGAGCTCCTTGAGCTTCGCTCCCGCGCGGCCGCCGACGTAGAGCCGCATCGCGGTGTCGTCCTTGCGGGCGAGCTGGAAGACGGCGGCGCTGCGCCCCAGGCTGATGCACATGGCCGGGAACGACAGGTCGATCGGCGCGGGCTGCTGCCCCGCGAGACGCTTGAGCACGGTGTCGGCGGCGTGGGCGCCGAGGCAGCCCGCGCCATAGGCGCTCATCCGGAACGGCAGGTCCGAGGGTGCCGCCGCGTCCCCGGCGGCGACGATGCGCTCGTCGTCCACGCTGGTCAGCGTCTCGTCCGTGAGCAGACGCCCCTCCGCGTCGGTGCGCAGCCCGCTGCGCGCCGCCAGGTCCGGCACGCCGAACCCGGCGGTCCAGATCGTCACCGCACTGGGCAGCTCGCGACCGTCCCCGAGCCGTACGGCATCACGCGTCACCGCCGTCACCTTGGTTTCGGGGCCCTCCAGGACGGTCACCCCGAGCCGGGCGAGCCGCCGGGCGACCGTGCGCCGCGCGCGGGGATGCAGGTACGGCCCGAGGACGCCGCCGCAGAGCAGGGTCACCCGGTGGCCCTGCTCCGCCAGTTCGGCCGCCGTCTCGATGCCGCTCGGCCCGGCGCCGACGACCGACACCGCGGCCGCCGCAGGCGAGGCGTCGAGCACCGAACGCAGGTGCTGCGCCGCCTCCAGGGTGGCGATCTGGTGGGCGAACTCGGCCGCTCCGGGGACGCGCGGCTCGGCGGCGCCGCTGCCCACCGCGTACAGCAGGTAGTCGTAGCCGACGGTGCCGCCGCTCGCCAGCACCACGCTGCGCGCCGCCGCGTCGATCCGGGTCACGGTGTCGACGGTCAGCCGGATGCCCGCGGCGAGGATCCCGGCGTAGTCGACGACCGCGTCGTGGGTTCCGCCGACCAGCTGGTGGAGGCGGAGCCTCGGGACGAAGGAGGGGCGCGGGTTGACGAGTGTCACGGTCAGGTCGTCGCGCTGCGTCAGGCGGTTGGCGGCCATGACGCCGGCGTACCCGCCGCCCGTCACGACCACGTGGGTGTTCTCGCTCATGGTGTCTCGTCTCCTCCGCTGTCAGGGGGTCGGCCACAAGACACCGGACGATGGGATGACGTGACAGCATGTGAGCCAGATCACTGCGGAACGCGGGAGCGGGCCGGTTCGAGAACGTGCCCCTTTCCTCCCGGAGGTGCTTGGCGAGCTGCTCCACGAGCTGCTCCGACTCCGTCCGCCGCATCGCCCGGGCACCCCGTACACCCACCGTGACGTCTGCTGGGACGCGCCGGCCGAAGGGGACGCGGTGCCCGGGGGCGGCACGGGCGGCCGCGGGTCAGTCGTCCTCGGTGGCGTCCCGGTCCGCGGCGGAGGCCGCCTGCTCGGCGTCGTCCAGCTTCTGCTGCACGTCCGCGACCTGTTCGGACTGCCCGGCGGGCGCGGACTCCGCGCCGCCGCCGCAGCCGGTGAGGAGCAGCGCCGCACCGGCTGCCAGGGCCGCGAGTGCGGCGGCGCCGCGGATCCGGGCGGTCACTTGGTGCCCCGGGCGGCGCACCAGGCGCTGACGGACTTGAGGTCGGCCTGGCGCTTCTGCAGGGTCGCCGGCATGGTCTTGCGGGCGGTCAGACGGCCGTTGAGGTACGTGTGCACCTCGGTGTGGCCGGCGGCCTTGGCCTCGGCGACGCGCTTCTCCAGGCGGGCGATCGACCCGGGCACGGTGGCGTCGCCGTTCAGCCGGGTGAGGGCGGCGCCGACCCGGGCCTCCACCTTCGGGAGGCGCTTGCACAGGGCCTCGGCTCCGTCGCCCTTCGGCGCGGACTTCGCCGACGGAGCAGCGGACGGAGCGCCGGCGTCGGCCTGCGCGGGAGAGGCGGAGAGCAGCGCGCCGGTGAGTACGACGGTGCCGAGCGAGACAGCAGCGGTCCTGCGGTTCGTGAGCATGGCGGTTCCCCTTGGGTGTCGGTGGCAACTCGGCCGCCTCCGCACGGGCGGTCCTGCGGCCGGGCAGCAAGGTAGGGACCGTTCTTGTGGATTCTTTGTGACCCGTCCCCCTCCCCGTCCTCGCCCCTCCCTGTCCC
>NZ_JACBGN010000336.1 GCF_013401435.1 Streptomyces sp. BR123 | reverse complement strand
GTTCCTCCACCGGCCGGTCCACATCCGCCAACACCACCCCGTCGGCCTCCACCCGCAGCCGGTGGCCGCCGCCCGTCCCGCCCCGCGCGGGCGCCGGCGGCGGCCCGACCAGGATGCGCACCAGCGAGCGGTACGCGCTGCGCACGGAGGGCCCCGCCGGCCGCGGCACGGACGGCCGAACGGGTGGAATCCTCAAGCCCCCCAGGACCACCCCGTCGCTGTCGTCCACCAGCAGGTCCCGCATGCCGACGACCCCGTCCAGGACCGTCCGCGCCGCGGACACCGCCGACAGCGGAACCCCCAACGTCCTCACCAGCCCCAGGGACCCCGCCTGCCCCACCGGAATGACGGACACGGCGCCGGCCGCGCCCTCGCCGAGCGCGCGCTCCCGGTGCAGCAGCCCCACGGCCCGCACCAGCGCGCGGTCGTCACCCACGATCACGGGCCGCCGATGGCCCCGACGGGCGAGGGCCCGCGCGAACTCCTCCGGTGAATCCGGGAGGCAGACCTTCGCCGCCGCTCCCGCCGACAGGACATCCCTCGCGATTCGCACGGACTCGCCGTCGAGACGGCGGGCGACCGGGTCGACGAGCACGAGCAGGCCGCCGACCGGCGCGCCCGCAGGGCTCATGGTGGGCTCCGGAGCCGACACCTCGGTCCTTCCTCGGGTAGCATCTTTGTGCAAGAGGCCCTTGCGCTATTGCGCCAGGGCCTTCGTCTATTCCGGGGTACCGGTCCGACGGCCCAGCCTGCGGTGTACATCGTCGTACGCCCCCTGGCCTTGGACATGCCCCATCCGGAAGAGGTGTACGCCTGTGCCCGCTCTTGTGCTGCTCGGAGCTCAGTGGGGTGACGAGGGCAAGGGAAAGGCCACCGACCTGCTCGGTGGATCCGTTGACTACGTGGTGCGCTACCAGGGCGGCAACAACGCCGGCCACACGGTCGTCGTAGGCGACCAGAAGTACGCGCTGCACCTTCTCCCCTCCGGCATCCTCTCCCCCGGATGCACCCCGGTCATCGGCAACGGCGTCGTCGTCGACCCGTCCGTACTCCTCTCCGAGCTGCGCGGACTGAACGAGCGCGGCATCGACACGTCCAAGCTCCTGATCAGCGGAAACGCCCACCTGATCACGCCGTACAACGTCACCCTCGACAAGGTCGGCGAGCGCTTCCTCGGCAAGCGCAAGATCGGCACCACCGGCCGCGGCATCGGCCCGACCTACGCGGACAAGATCAACCGTGTCGGCATCCGCGTCCAGGACCTGTACGACGAGTCGATCCTCACGCAGAAGGTCGAGGCGGCGCTGGAGAACAAGAACCAGCTGCTCGCCAAGCTGTACAACCGCCGCGCGATCGACGCCGCCGCGATCGTGGAGGAGATGCTCCAGTACGCGGACCAGATCAAGCCGTACGTCGCCGACACCACGCTGATCCTGAACAACGCGCTCGACGAGAACAAGGTCGTGCTGTTCGAGGGCGGCCAGGGCACCCTGCTCGACGTCGACCACGGCACGTACCCGTTCGTGACCTCGTCGAACCCGACCGCGGGCGGCGCGTGCACCGGTACGGGCGTCGGCCCGACCAAGATCAGCCGGGTCATCGGCATCCTGAAGGCGTACACCACCCGCGTCGGCGCCGGCCCGTTCCCGACGGAGCTCTTCGACCAGGACGGCGAGGACCTGCGCCGCATCGGCGGCGAGCGCGGCGTGACCACCGGCCGCGACCGCCGCTGCGGCTGGTTCGACGCCCCGATCGCCCGCTACGCGACCCGTGTGAACGGCCTGACGGACTTCTTCCTCACCAAGCTCGACGTGCTGACCGGCTGGGAGCAGATCCCGGTCTGCGTCGCGTACGAGATCGACGGCAAGCGCGTCGAGGAGCTGCCGTACTCGCAGACCGACTTCCACCACGCGAAGCCGATCTACGAGAACCTGCCGGGCTGGTCCGAGGACATCACGAAGGCCAAGACCTTCTCGGACCTGCCGAAGAACGCGCAGGCGTACGTGAAGGCACTGGAGGAGATGTCGGGCGCCCCGATCTCCGCGATCGGCGTCGGCCCGGGCCGCACCGAGACGATCGAGATCAACTCGTTCCTGTAAGGACGGTCCGCCACCCGTCCGGAAGGGGGCGGTGCGCCGAACGGCGCGCCGCCCCCTTCCGCGTACCCGCCGGCGGACCGCCCGGCCGGACCGCCCGGCCAGACCGCCCGGTCAAACCGCCCGGTCAAACCGCCCGCAGCAGGATGTCGATGCCCGCCTTGATCCGGTCCACCGGCACCTCCCGGTCCACCGTCAGGTGCTCGAACAGGCTCGGCACGAACGGGGCGAGCAGCAGGTGGGCCAGGACCGGCGCGTCCGCCCCCGGCCGGGTCTGGCGGAGCAGCATGGCCACGTGCGTGTGCATGGTCAGGTAGGCGCCGCTGCGGTAGCGCGCACCCGGCGACGCGGCCTCGGCGGCGCGCATCACCGCCGGGCAGCCGGCCAGCCGTTCGGCCAGCGCGGACAGGAACGCCCGCAGCCGCTCCTCGGGCGGGGCCTCGGGCCCCAGCGGCGGGGGGCCGCTGAGGAATGCCTCCTGGAAGCGCCGCTCGTCGTCGTCGAGCAGGGCGAGCAGCAGTTGGCCGACGTCCCCGAAGCGCCGGTAGACCGTGCCGACCCCCATTCCCGCGGCGTGCGCGACGGCGTTCATGGTGACGGCGTCCGGCCCCTGCTCGGCGATCAGGCGCGCGGCCGCGTCCAGGATCTTCCGCCGGTTGCGGGCGGCGTCCGCGCGCTCCGGCGGGGCCTGGCCCGAGACGGGGAGTTCGATGCGGCTGCGGCTCATACCCCGAGGCTACCGGATGCCACTTGCCAAACGGATGGGTATCCGTTTAACTCTGAACCACCGAACGAACCGGATTTTGATCCACTTAGGCAGGGACTCCGTCATGAGCGCCAAGGTCGCCGTCATCTACTACTCCTCCACCGGGAACGTCCACGCGCTCGCGAAGGCGGTCGCCGAAGGCGCCGAGAAGGCCGGGGCCGAGGTGCGGCTCCGCCGGGTGCCCGAGCTCGCCCCCGACGCCGCCATCGACTCCAACCCGGCCTGGCGCCGGCACGTCGAGGACACCCAGGACGTCGAGGTCGCCACCCTGGACGACCTCGCATGGGCCAACGCCTACGCCATCGGCTCGCCGACCCGGTACGGCAACATCTCGGGCCAGCTGAAGCAGTTCCTCGACACCACGGGCGGCCTCTGGCAGCAGGGCGTCCTCGCCGACAAGCCGGCCACCGGCTTCACCAGCGCCCACAACGCCCACGGCGGCAACGAGTCCACGCTGCTCGCCCTCTACAACACGTTCCACCACTGGGGCTCGATCATCGTCGCGCCCGGCTTCACCGACCCGGCCGTCTTCGAGGCCGGCGGCAACCCGTACGGCACCTCGCACCCGGCGAGCAGCGGCGAGGTGAGCGAGGCGACCCTGACGGCCGCCCGCTACCAGGGCGGACGCCTCGCGACGATCGCGGCGCGCCTGGCGGGCTGAGCCCCTCGGATCGAACCCCCGGCCGGAGTGCCCTCGGCCCGGCCGGGGGTTTGATCCGAGGGCAGCGCGTCCTCGGGCAGCACGTCCTCGGGCAGCGCGTCGTGGACGAGCGCGACCGCCTCGGCACGCCGGCTGCTTCCTGCAGTCGGCTGCCGACGGTCGGCCCTCGCAGCGGCCGTCCCCCGGCGCCCGGACCGATGGCGGGCCGGTGCAGCCGGACGGGGCGGCGGCGCTACCAGGCGAGCTGGGAGATCTCCTCGGCGACCACAGCGCAGGCGTCGGCCGCCGGGTCGATCAGCGGGAAGTGGCCGATGCCGTCGAGCAGGGTGAGGCCGACCGTCTCCCCCGCCCTCGCCGCCGCGGCCACGTACGACTCGGCGACCTCCGCCGGGACGACGATGTCCTCCCGGCCCTGCACCACGGTCGTGGCGATCCCGGTCGGCAGGAGCGCCGCCGGGTCCGCGTACGGGAGCCGCTCCGCCCAGTGCGCCTCCCCTCCCAGCAGCTGCGCCGACGCGCCGCCGCAGACGAAGAGCTTCTCCGCCACCTCGAAGTCCGCGATGGGGGCCAGCGCCACCACACCGCGCAGCACCGGCGGGGCCGGCAGCCGCCAGCCCGCCGGGGCGCCGGCCGGCAGGACGTGCCGGGCGGCGGCCCACAGCGCGAGGTGGCCGCCGGCGGAATGGCCGGTGAGGACCGTACGGCGCAGGTCGGCCTGCGGAAGGTGGACGGCGGCCAGCCCGGGCAGGGCGTCCATCGCCGCGGCCACGTCGTCGAAGGTCTCCGGCCAGCGGCCGGCGACCGGCCCGTCGGCGTTCTGGTGCGGCAGCGAACTCCCGCGCCGGTACTCCACGCTGGCCACTGCGAAACCGCGGCGCGCCAGGAAATCAGCCAGCGGTGACACGTGCTCCCGGTCGTACGGGGCCCGCCATGCGCCGCCGTGCAGCAGCACGACGAGGGGCGCGGAACCGGCCGCACCCTCACCCTCACCTGCGCCCGCGCCGCCGCCGGCGGTGCGCGGGGCGTAGAAGTCGACGAGGTGGTCCGGGTGGTCCCCGTACGCGGCCGACGCGTCCGGGGCGACCGGCGGGTGGGCGAAGGCCGAGGCGGCCTCGGCGGCGTCCCGTTCGACAGCGGGGTCCGTCATCGGCTCAACCTCTCGGTAACGCGTGGGACTGGTGTTCCGGCCACCGGAGTTCCACGGCCCGGCAGCCCCGGTCCGCCGCGGCGGTTCCGGGCTCCGGGTCCTTCGATCCGGCAGAGCCGGACCGTATCAGGCCGGAACAAGACTGTCCCCGGAGGTCTTTCTCACGTACCCCGGCGCGCATGGAAACGGACCGCGGCGGGCAGGGATCACCGCCCCGCCCGCCCCGTGCCGTGACGTTTCGCTCCCGGGTCGGCCGGACGTCACCCGAAGATGTGACCCAGCGTCCGGGCCGCGCGCTCCGCGTCCGCGAAGCCCACGTACAGCGGGGTGAACCCGAACCGCAGGACGTCCGGGGCCCGGAAGTCGCCGATCACCCCGCGGGAGATCAGCTCGTCCATCACCGCGCGGGCGTTCTCCGTGCGCAGCGACACCTGGCTGCCGCGCTCCTCGTGGGGCAGCGGCGTCACCGGCTCGACCTTCCCTGCCGGGACGTACGCGGCCACGCACTCCAGGAAGAAGTCGGTCAGCGCCAGGGACTTGGCGCGCACGGCCGCCACGTCCACCCCGTCCCAGGCGTCGAGCGCCGCCTCCAGGGCCAGCATCGACAGGATGTCCGGGGTGCCGACCCTGCCGCGGACCGCGCCCGCGGCAGGGGCGTAGTCCGGGGTCATCGCGAAGGGCTCCGCGTGGCCGTTCCAGCCGGGCAGCGGGGAGTCGAAGGCGGCCTGGTGGCGTTCGGCGATGTAGAGGTACGCCGGCGAACCGGGGCCGCCGTTGAGGTACTTGTACGTGCAGCCCACCGCGAGGTCGACGCCGTGCTCGTCGAGGCCGACCGGCAGGGCGCCGGCCGAGTGGCACAGGTCCCAGACGATGACCGCGCCCGCGGCGTGCGCCGCCCGGGTGAGGCCGGGCAGGTCGTGGAGCCGGCCGCCGCGGTAGTCGACGTGGTTGAGCAGGACGACGGCCGTGCCCTGCCCCCGCTCGCGCAGCACCGCGGCCGCGTCGGAGGGGTCCACCGGGACGACGGTCAGGCCGGTGAGCCGGGCCGCCGACTCGGCGATGTAGCCGTCGGTGGGGAACGTGGTCGCGTCGACGAGCAGCTCGGTACGGCCGGGCTCCGCCAGGCGGGCTGCACCGACCAGCGCCTTGAACAGGTTGACGCTGGTGGAGTCGCCGACGACGACCTGGCCGGGAGCCGCGCCGACGAGCGGGGCGATCCGGTCGCCGATCCGCTCGGGGGCGGTCCACCAGGTGCCGCTGCTCCAGGAGCGGATCAGCTCGGTGCCCCACTCGTGCGCGACCACCTCGGCCACGCGGGCGGCGACGCCCGCGGGGAGCGCGCCGAGCGAGTTGCCGTCGAGGTAGACGACGCCCTCGGGGAGGGTGAAGCGCTCGCGGAGCTTGCCCAGCCCGTCGGCGGCGTCGAGCATGGCGGCGCGCGCCGCCAGGTCCGGGGCGGCGGCGGTCGCGGTGGTGGTGGTCGCGGTGGTGGTGGCGGTGGCGGTTCCGGTGGTGGTGTCGAGGGCGTCAGACATGGCTGCGCGCCGTCCACAGCTCGGGGAACACGTTCTTCGCGGCGCGCTTCTCCAGCCAGGTCACCCCGGCGGAGCCGCCCGTGCCGGTCTTCGCGCCCATCGCGCGGCGGGTGGCGACGAGGTGGTCGTTGCGCCAGCGCCAGACGAGCTCCGCCACGTCCGTGAGGGCCTCACCGAGCCGGTGCAGGTCCGGGTGCAGGTCGGGGTCCTCGTACAGGGTGGTCCAGACCGCCTCGACCTCGGCCGAGGCCTCGTAGCGCTGCGCGAGGTCCCGGTCGAGGACGGGCTGCGGGACGGGCAGGCCGCGGCGGGCGAGCAGGCGCAGCACCTCGTCGTAGAGGCTGGGCTCGTGCAGGGCCTTCTCCAGCTCCGCGTGGACGCGCGGGGCGCCGCGGTGCGGGACGAGCATGGAGGCCGACTTCTCGCCGAGCAGGAACTCCATCCGGCGGTACATCGCCGACTGGAAGCCGGAGCCCTCGCCGAGGGCGGCGCGGTACGAGTTGAACTGGCCGGGGGTGAGCTGGGCGAGCGGGCGCCAGGAGGCGTTGAGGGCCTCCAGCTCGCGGAGGGATCGTTTCAGCGCATCCATCGCCACGGGGACCCGGTCCTCGCGGAGGGCCTTCGCGGCCGTCTCCCACTCGTGGACGATGACCGTGAACCACAGCTCCATGACCTGGGTGGTCACCAGGAAGACCATCTCGCCGGGATCGTCCGAACGAGGGTGCTGGAGGTGCGTGAGGACGTCCGCCTGGACGTAGTCCTCGTACGGGGTCGTGCCGGCGAAGTCGAGGTTCGGGGTGTCCGAACCGGCTCCGGAGGCATCAAGGGTGTTCGACATCGCTGTCTCCTCGACACGTGCTTCCGGGTAGCGGTCCGCTCCTTCCGATTGGGTGTGTGGAGCCCCGGTCCCCTGCCCGCATCATAGGACCGCTTCCCGGCCGCCTTCCAATGGCCAGTGATCGGCGTCACAGACACGTTTCGGACACAGGGGCGGGAGGGG
>NZ_JACBGN010000335.1 GCF_013401435.1 Streptomyces sp. BR123 | reverse complement strand
GGGACGTACGGGGCGGGGCAGATCGTGACGGCCGCGCTGAGCCACCCGGTTCCCGCGGCCGACCGGGAGTCGCGGATCCGGGTCGAGCGCGCGCTGGAGGTGACCTCGGAGCCGGCGGTCGAGGGATCCTGGCACTGGGTGGACGACTCGACCCTCCACTACCGGCCGCGCACGTACTGGCCGGCGCACGCGGTGGTGCGGGTGCGCAGCGGGCTCGACGGGGTGAAGGTCGGCGGCCACGGGTACGGGGGCCCATCGGAGCCCGTGGAGTTCACCGTCGGGGACCGGATCGAGGCGGTCACCGATTCCGCCGCCCACGAGATGACCGTACGGCGCAACGGCCGGATCCTGCGGACGATCCCGGTCACCACGGGGAAGGCGGGGTTCCTGACCCGCAGCGGCATCAAGGTCGTCCTCGGCAAGGAGGAGAGGGTCCGCATGCGGGGGGACACCGTCGGCATCCAGCGGGGCACGAAGGAGTTCTACGACCTGTCGGTCTTCTGGGCGACGCGGGTGACGTGGAGCGGGGAGTACGTGCACGCGGCGCCCTGGTCGGCGGACGCCCACGGCGTGGAGAACGTCAGCCACGGCTGTACGGGGATGAGCACCGCGAACGCGGCCTGGTTCTTCAAGACGGTGCGGGTGGGGGACATCGTCGAGGTGGTGAACAGCGGCGGGGAGCCGATGGCCCCGTTCGCCAACGGCTTCGGCGACTGGAACCTCGACTGGTCGGCGTGGCTGAAGGGCAGCGCCCTGGCCTCCGTCCCCGGGCAGGCCGCCGCGGGGGCGGTGCCGGCGGCGTCCTCGTCCTCGGTGTCGGGGCGCACCACGTCCCGGCTGCACCCGATGACCTGACCGCCGGTGCGCTGTCCGGGAGTGCCGTACCCGGCCCGCGCGACGCGGACCGGGTACGGCGGCCGGCGCGGTGCCGGCCGGCTGCGGGCTGCGGATTACCTGCGCGGGGCCGGGCAGGTCTGCCAGGCGAGGTGGTAGAGCGTGCTCACGCTGGCGTCCGTGGAGTCCATCGTCATGAAGCTGGTGGCGGCCTGCGGGTTCGACGTTCCCGCGTTCACCCTCAGTTCCGTGTTGATGTTGAAATTGCGCTTTTCCCCGCAGGGCGCCCAGACGAGGTCCGCGTATTCGGTCCGGTCGGTCGCCTGCCAGTTGTCGTTCAGCGGTCCGTTGAACTGGTGGGTGCGCGAGGTCGTCTGGGGCATTCCCTGGAAGTAGTAGTTCGCCCGTTCCTGCCCCCATGCTCCGGGCTGGAGGAATGCGAAGCCGCGGTAGTCCGCCTGGACGATCGCATAGGTGAATCCCGAAGGAACGTGAACCCGGAGATTGAGCTGGCAGTTCTTGCGGAATGCGGTCGGCGGCGCGCCGGGTCCGACCTGCGCGAGGTACTCACTGTAGGTGACCGTGAAGGCGGTGTTGTCGGGGGCCACGGCCACTTCGGCGGTGCCCTCGCGGCAGCCCGACCCGTTCACCGTGGCGAGTTCGATCACGATCTTGTCCGGGGGTGCGGTGATCTGGGGTGTGTGGCCTGCGGCTCCGGCCGGTGCCGCGGCCGCCGTCGCGATCAGCGCGGCCGCGGCGGCACCGGTGAGAAGGGTGCGGGACAGGGAATGGGACATCGTTGTCGCTCCTGACCGTGTGTTCGGTGTTCCTCTGCGCACGCCCTGTCAGACCCCGGGGCATTCCTTCCAGGCGAAGTGGTAGACCGTGCTGACGCTGCCGTCCGTGGAGTCCATGCTCATGAAGCTCAGGGCCTGCGGGTTCGAGGCGCCCGGGTAGACGCGCAGCTCGGTGTTGACGTTGAGGTTGCGCTCCTCGCCGCAGGGGGCCCAGACCAGGTCGGCGTACTCGGTCCGGTCGCTCGCCTGCCAGCTGTCGCTGTACGGGCCGTTGAACTGGTGCACGGTGCGGGCCGACTGTGCCATGCCCTGGAAGTAGTAGTTGGCGCGCTCCTGGCCGTAGGCGCCGCGCTGGAGGTGGGCGAAGCCGCGGTAGTCGGCGCGGGCGATGGCGTACGTGAAGCCCTGCGGCACGTGGATCTGGAGGGCGAGCTGGCAGTTCTTGCGGAACTCCGTCCCGCCGGCGCCGCCGCCCGTCTGGGCGAGGTAGTCGCTGTACGTGACGGTGAACGAGGTGTTGTCGGAGGCCGCGGCCACGCTCGCGGTGCCCTGCGGGCAGCCCGATCCGTTGACGCCCACGACGTCCACGGTGATTCTCCCGGGCGGTGCGGTCTCGCTTTCCGCGTGGGCGGGCAGAGCCGGTACGGATAACGCCGCCACCGCCGTGGCGACGACGGTGAGCCTGCGGAGCGCCATTCGATTCCCCATTCATCCCGGAGACGGCTTCACATTTGGGCATGCACATGCCACCACGGGGGGCGCGGGCTGGGAAGGCTGCGATACGGCCAACCGGCCCGGGCAGCGGTCCGTGACCGGATTCCGCCCGCCCCCGGGAACGGGCCGGCGGCCGCGGCGGACCCGGACGTTCGGAGTCCGGTGAGGTCAGGAGGGGAACAGCCGCCGGAAGGCGTCGGCGTCGCGGACCGCCGCCCCGCCCGGGTCGTTGTTGAAGTAGGCGAACACGTCCGCCTCCCGCGGCCAGGCGTCCGCGATCCGGCCGGCCCACGAACGCAGGGCGGTCGCCCCGTAGCGGGGCCAGGGCTGCGCCGCGCCCTCGTGGAAGCGCAGGTAGCCCCAGTCGGCGGTGCGCCAGAGCGGGGTCACCGGACGCGAGCCGCGGTCGGCCCAGCACAGCGCCGCGCCACGTGCGGTGAGAACCTCCCGGACGTCCGGATTCCACCAGGAGCCGTGGCGGGGTTCCACGGCCACCCGGGTTCCGGGCGGGAAGCAGGCGAGGCAGGCGTCCAGGGCCTGCGGGTCGGCGCGCAGGGTGGGAGGCAGCTGGAGCAGGATCGGACCCAGCCGGTCGCCGAGGGCCTCGGCGTGCGCCAACAGCCGCCGGACCGGTTCCTCCGGATCGCGCAGGCGCTTGATGTGGGTCAGGAAGCGGCTGGCCTTCACGGCGAAGAGGAAGCCGTCCGGGGTGCGCTCGCGCCAGTCGGCGAAGGTGTGCGGGGCGGGCAGCCGGTAGAAGGCGTTGTTGCTCTCCACGGTGGCGAAGTGGGCGGCGTACTCCTCCAGCCAGAGCCGCTGCGGCCGGCCGGCGGGATAGAGGACCCCCGACCAGTCCCGGTACTGCCATCCGGAGGTTCCGACAAGCACGGGCATGGTGCCGATGATGACCGGCCGCGACCGGCCCCGCATCCGCCCGGACGCCCTGGACCGGCCACCGCCCCTGCCTCCGCGACACGGACGATGCACCCGCCCGGCCCGACACCCGGCTCGGGAGGGCACTCGGGCAGGGCGGGGAGCGCCGCGCCGCGTTAGGCTCGGACGGGGTGCAGGAGAGGGATGATGCTCATGTGTCGCTGGCTCGCCTACTCCGGGTCGCCGATGCTCCTCGACGCGGTCCTCTATCAGCCGGAGCACTCGCTGATCAACCAGAGTCTCCACGCGAAGATGGGGGTCGAGACCACCAACGGCGACGGCTTCGGCATCGGCTGGTACAGCACGGACGGGGACGGCACGCCGGCGGTCTTCCGCGACATCGGTCCGGCCTGGAGCAACCGCAATCTGCGCGAGCTGGCCTCCCACATCCGCTCGCAGCTGTTCTTCGCCCACGTCCGCGCCTCGACCGGTTCGGCCATCCAGCAGACCAACTGCCATCCGTTCCGGCACGGCCGCTGGATGTGGATGCACAACGGGGCCATCACGGACTTCGCCCGCCTCCAGCGCGACCTGTGCATGGCAGTGGACCCGGCCCTGTTCCCGTGCATCGAGGGCTCCACGGACTCCGAGGTGATGTTCTACCTGGCCGTCACGTACGGCCTCGACCAGGACGTGCCCGGTGCGGTCGGCCGGATGGCGGGGCTCGTCGAGCGGCTGGGCAAGGAGCACGGCGTCGCGGACCCGCTGCAGATGACGGTGGCCGTCAGCGACGGCGAGCGGGTGTGGGCCTTCCGCTACTCCAGCCAGGGCAGGTCCCGCTCGCTGTTCTACAGCAGCCGCGCCGAGACCGTGCGCCAGCTGTACCCGGAACTGCCCTTCCTGCGGGAGGTCTCGGACGCGACCCGGCTGGTGGTCTCCGAGCCGCTGGGCGACCTTCCGGGAGTGTGGAACGAACTCCCGGAGGCGAGCTACGTCGTCGTGCCGCTGGAGGGCCCCGCGGACTACCTGCCCTTCATTCCCGAGCTGCCCTGAACCCCCGCGCCGCGCCCCCGGAGGGCGCCGGCGGGTCGGAGGTCAGCAGATCCGGGGCAGTTGCTCACCGATCGGCAGGTCCACCACGCGGGTGCCGCCGAGGCCGGTCCGGGCGACCACCATGCCGGGGTGCGCCTCGACGGCCTCGCCGACCACCGCCGCGTGCCGGCCCAGCGGGTGCGCGCGCATCGCGTCGAGGACCGCGTCGGCGTGCTCGCGCGGCACGAACGCGACCAGCTTGCCCTCGTTCGCGACGTACAGCGGGTCGAGGCCGAGGACGGCGCAGGCGTTGGCCACGGCGGCCGGCACCGGCACCCGGCCCTCGTTCAGCAGGACGCCGGTGCCCGAGGCGGCGGCGATCTCGTTCAGCGCCGCTGCCAGGCCCCCGCGCGTGGGGTCGCGCAGCACGTGCAGGTCGGGGGTGACCGCGAGCATGGTCTGCACGAGCCCGCCCAGCGGCGCGCAGTCGCTGACCGTCTCCACGTCGAAGCCCAGGTTCTCGCGGACGCTCATGATGGCCACCCCGTGGAGGCCGATCTCCCCGCTGACGATGACCACGTCGCCCGGCACGACCCGCTGCGGGCGCAGGTCCACCCCCTCCGGGATCAGTCCGATGCCCGCCGTGTTGAGGTAGATGCCGTCGCCGTGCCCGGCTTCGACGACCTTGGTGTCGCCGGTCGCCACCTCCACGCCCGCGGCGCGCGCGGCCGAGCCGAGCGCCTCGGCCACCCGGGCGACGACGGACAGCTCGACGCCCTCCTCCAGGATGAAGGCGCAGGACAGGTAGGCGGCACGGGCGCCGCTCATGGCGAGGTCGTTGACCGTGCCGTTGACCGCGAGGTCGCCGATGCTGCCGCCGGGGAAGAACAGCGGCCGGACCACGTACGAGTCGGTGGAGAAGGCCAGCCGGGCGCCGCCCAGCGTGAGGGCGGCGCTGTCGCCGAGGCCGTCCAGCAGCCCGCCGCCGTAGGCCGGGGCGAAGACGTGCCGGACCAGCTCGGCGGAGAGTGCGCCGCCCCCGCCGTGCCCCATGACCACCCGGGGGTGATCGCGCAAGGGGGTCGGGCAGGTCCAGCCGGCGATGTCGAGGGCGGTGTCAGACACGGGGGGTCGCCTCCAGCGGTGCGGTCCGGCGCGCCGGGGTGATGTCGAGGCGCCGGTAGAGGTAGTACGCGGCGCAGGCGCCCTCGCTGGAGACCATCGTGGCGCCGAGCGGGGTGCGCGGGGTGCAGGTGGTGCCGAACGCCTCGCACTGGTGCGGCTTGATCAGCCCCTGGAGGACCTCGCCGCTGCGGCATTCGGCGGGTTCCTCCGTGGCGATGCCGGTGACGGAGAAGCGGTGCTCGGCGTCGTACTCCCGGTACCGCTCGGACAGCCGCCAGCCGCTGTCCGGGATGACGCCGATGCCCCGCCAGGACCGGTCGGTGACTTCGAAGACGTCCTCCAGCATGGCGAGGGCCGCCGGGTTCCCCTCGGGGCGGACGGCCCGCGCGTACGCGTTGTCGACGGTGTACTCGCCTCGTTCGAGCCGGTGCACGGCCCGGCGTACGCCTTCGAGGATGTCGAGCGGTTCGAAGCCGGTGACGACGATCGGGACCCGGTGGCGGGCGGCGAGTTCCGGGTACTCCGCCGTGCCCATCACACTGCACACGTGCCCGGCGGCGAGGAAGGCCTGCACCCGGCAACCGGGCGAGTTCATGATCGCCTCGATGGCCGGGGGCACCCGGACGTGGGAGACCAGCAGGCTGAAGTTGCGGATGCCGAGCTTGCGCGCCTGGTACACCGTCATGGCGTTGGGCGGTGCGGTGGTCTCGAAGCCGATGCCGAAGAACACCACCTCGCGGTCCGGGTTCTGCCGGGCGATCCGCAGCGCGTCGAGCGGGGAGTAGACGACGCGTACGTCACCGCCCTCACCGCGCACCTGGAAGAGGTCCCGGCCGGTGCCGGGGACGCGCAGCATGTCGCCGAACGAGCAGAAGACCACCCCGGGGCGGGAGGCGATCTCCAGCGCCTTGTCGATGACCTCCAGCGGGGTCACGCACACGGGGCAGCCCGGGCCGTGGATCAACTCGACCTGTTCGGGCAGGAGCTGGTCGATGCCGTGCCGGATGATGCTGTGCGTCTGGCCGCCGCAGACCTCCATGAGCGCCCAGGGGCGGGTCACGGTGGCGTGGATGTCGTCGAGCAGCCGGCGGGCCAGCGCGGGGTCCTGGAATTCGTCGACGTACTTCACGGCTGCCGCGCCTCCCGTGCTGCTGTGTCCCCGGCCGGCGCCGGGTCGTCGGGCCAGTCCTGTCCGGCGCCCGCCTCCGCCGCCGCCCGCTCCCAGGGGTCGCCGAACTCCTCCTGGAGCATGCCGAGTTCCGCGAAGAGGTCGAGGGTATGCCGGGCCGACTCCTCGTCGAGGCGCTGCAGGGCGAACCCGACGTGGACGATGGCGTACTCGCCGACCTGCAGGTCGGGCAGGTACTCCAGGCACACCTCCTTGACCACTCCGCCGAAGTCGACGGTCGCCATCCGGGTGCCGTCCTTCTCCCCGATGTCAAGCACTCTGCCGGGTACCGCCAGGCACATGAACCTCTCCTTGGTGTGGGTGGTGCGGGGCGCAGGCCGCCACCATGAGCTGGCCGAGGGCCAGTCCGCCGTCGTTCGGCGGGATGCGGTGGTGGCGCAGGACGGTGAAGCCGCGCCCGCGCAGCAGACGGGTGCAGGCCGACGAGAGCACGGTGTTGGCGAAGACGCCGCCGGTGAGGGCGACGGTGTCGAGGCCGTGCCGCTCGCGGGCGAGGGCGGCCAGGCCGACGACGAGGGCGGCGACCGCGGTGTGGAAGCGGGCCGCGATCACGGGTGCCGGGGTGCCGGCGCGCAGGTCGGCGACCACGGCGGCCAGGACGGGGGCCGGGTCGGCGACGACGGGGGCGGTGTCCGGGGCTGTCTCTTATACAAATCT
>NZ_JACBGN010000334.1 GCF_013401435.1 Streptomyces sp. BR123 | reverse complement strand
GCAGGGAAGGGCGCCGCCCGACGCCGTACCGGCGGGCGGCGGCCCGCTCGTGACGGCCTTCCCACCGGACACCACCCCCAGGAGCCCCCGCCCATGCGCCTGCTCGCGCCCCTGACGACCGCCGCTGCCGCCCTGCTCGCCCTCGCCCCGGCCGTGCTCGGCCCGGCAGCCGCCGCGGACACCCACGAGCCCGTCCCGGTCCCGCTGCACACCTCCGCGAACGCGATCCCCGGCCAGTACATCGTCACCCTCGACAAGACCGCCGACCCGGTCGCGGTCGCCGCGGTGGCGGGCGTGAAGCCGTCGTTCACGTACTCCAAGGCGATGCGCGGCTTCGCCGCCTCCCTCACCGCCGCCCAGCTCAAGGCGGTGCGGGTGCTGCCGGGCGTGACCTCGCTGGAGGAGGACGCGGCCCTGACCGCCCCGCCCGTCCCGGCCGTCGCCGCGCCCGCGCCGCGGGTCGCGGCCACGTCCTGGGGGCTGGACCGCATCGACCAGGAGCAGCTGCCGCTGGACAACGCGTTCACCGTCCAGGGAAACGGCGCGGGCGTGACCGCGTACATCCTCGACACGGGCATCGACTTCGCGCACAGCGAGTTCGGCGGCCGCGCCAAGGCCGGTTTCGACGCCGTCGGCGACGGCCGGAACGGCCTGGACTGCCACGGCCACGGTACGCACGTCGCGGGCACGGTCGGCGGCCGCACGCACGGTGTGGCCACGAAGGTGAACCTGGTCAGCGTCCGCGTCCTCGGCTGCGACGGCAGGGGCACGTACTCCGGGATCATCGCAGCCCTCGACTGGGTCGCGGAGAACGCCAAGCAGCCCGCCGTCCTCAACGGCTCCCTGGGCGGAGCCCGCTCCAGCGCCGTCAACGCCGCCGCCGACGCCCTCTTCGACGCGGGCGTCCTCCCCGTCTTCGCGGCCGGCAACGAGGCGCAGGACGCCTGCAACGTCTCCCCCGCCTCGGCGTCCCGCGCGGTGACGGTGGCGGCCACCGACCGCTACGACCGGGAGACGGACTTCTCGAACTTCGGCCAGTGCGTCGCCCTCTACGCCCCCGGCCAGGAGATCGTCTCCGCCCGCCTGTCCGGCGGCAGCGTCTCCCTGGACGGCACCTCGATGGCCGCCCCGCACGTCACGGGCGTCGCCGCCCTCTACAAGGCGGCCCACCCCGCCGAGGCCCCGGACCGGGTGGCCGGCTTCCTGGAGCAGCGGTCGACGAAGGACATCCTGACCCGCCTCAGCTACAACACCCCCAACCGGCTCCTCAACACCGCGGGCTACTGACCCCGTCGGGGCCGCCGGTGTGCAGCTCGAACCACACCACCTTGCCGACGCCGCCGGCCCCCGGGCCAGGCACCCCACTCCGCGGCCAGCGCGGCGACGATCGCGAGCCCGCGCCCGGCCTCGTCCTCGGGCTCGGCCGCACGCGGCGGCTGACGAGCAGCACCGCGGTCTCCAGGGCGTCCTCGGGAAGCTTCCACTCCCGGACCTGCCGGGTGAACAGGGCCCGCGCGAGGCGGACGCTGCGGGGGCTTCGTACGAAGCGGTGCTCAAAGGTGTGGTCCGTGATCCGTACCGTCCCGCCCGGCCCCGCACCCCGACGAGACACGGCCCAGGATGCGGGCCCCTGTACCCCCGCGGTACACGACCGCGCCAGGGGACCCCCACCCCCGAATGGCCGTCCGGGCCGGGGGCGGGCAGGCTGGAAGGGTGCGCGCCGAGGCATACAGCAAGGCCGGCAGCCCCCTGTCCGAGTTCCTGGAGAACCCGGTCGTGGGGATGTCGCCGTGGATCCTGTTCTCCCTGCTGGTCGGCCCCGGGCGGTTCGAGTTCGCGGTCGGACTCTCCCTGGCCGCAGCGGTCGTCGTCGTCGTCCTCGGCCGCGTGGTCAACCGCGGCACCTCGTGGAAGCTCCTGGAACTGGCCGACGTCGTGTTCTTCGCCGTGATGGCCGTCATCGGGGTCATCGCGAGCGACGGCACACTCAACTGGCTGGAGACGTACGCGGGCGAGGTCGCGAACTTCACCCTCACCACGATCGCCTTCGGCTCGATGGCCGTGGGCGTGCCGTTCACGCTCCAGTACGCCCGCGAACAGACCGACCCGGCCATCTGGCACACGCCCGCCTTCCTCCGGACCAACTACGTGATCACGGGGGTGTGGGGCCTCGCCTTCCTGGCGGCCGGCCTGGCCGGCCTCTTCGGCGACCTGATCCTGCGCAGCCCGGACAACATGTGGACCACTTGGATCATCCCGATCCTGGCGATCGTCGCCGCCCTCCGGTTCACCGCCTGGTACCCGGACGTCGTACGGGCCCGCGCCGCACGCGAGGCGAAGGGGCTGAGCCGCGAACCGCCGAACCGTGCCTCGCTGCTGCTCCCGGTGGCCGGCCTGCTGGTGCCGATCGGCATCGCCGTCCTCGTCTTCGACGCCAACGTGTGGTGGCTGGGCGTGGCCCTGATCGTCGGCGGCGGCCTCCTCACAAAGGCTCTGCACGCGCGCAGTTGAGGCCTCCTGCGTGCTCATCACGCGACTCGCGGGGGGCCTGTGAGCAACTTGTTCATGTCGACCCAGAAGACGGCCAAGGTGCCGACTGCGAGGGGTCGGCTTCAACTGGCGCAAGTTCGACGTACAGCAACAACGAAGGCGGCATCTGCGTCGAGGTGGCGGCCTGTGCCCACGCTGTCCACCTCCGTGACTCCAAGCTCGGCGAGGACGGGCCGACCTTCGCCGTCCCCGCCGAGGCCTGGCGGGCCTTCCTCGGCCGGGTCAGCTGAAGACGACGGACCGCAGCTTCAGCCGCTCGGAGCCGCGTCCGACGATCGGCCGAAGGGTGAAGTGGTCGCCCTCGCAGTCGGGGTCGGTGAACACCGTCGCCGTGGAGGTGGTGCGGTTGCGCGGCGAGTGGGCGGGGCTGCTGGAGCCCGGGTCGGCGACCTCGGGCAGGGTGATGCACTCGCCGCTCGGCGGGTCGTCCAGGACGCCCACCTGCGGGCTGCCGTCGAGGCCGGAGTAGACGTACGTGAACTCGCCCGTGGCGGCGACCGCGGACGTGGGGATCGTCAGGACAAGGGTCAGCGCACCGAACGCGGCGGCGGCAGCATTGCGAAGACGCATGGATGGAGTTCCCCTCACAAGGAGCAACTACGTGCAGGAACCACCTTTCCGGCGCCACCCGCCGGAGGTCACTGCCGGACGGCGCAGAATCGTCCCTCCCTCGCCCGAACGGCCCAGCAGGTGTCAACTCCGGTCGTACACCGTCACCGCCACACCCCGCGCGGACAGCGCCTTCGCGACCAGCGGTTCGACGCGCGACCACTTGCCGCCGGCCAGCCCGCACCCGATCCGCGGCATGTGGACCGAGGCGCCCAGCTCCAGGGCGTGGTCCGCGAGGGCGGCCAGGCAGCGTTCCAGGGCGTCGTAGCGGATGGGGACGCCCGCGCTGCCGGTGCGGATGCCGCGCTGGCCGACCATGTTGGCGACCCAGGTGTCGTCCTTGACCCGGACCAGCCGGACCGCGCCCAGCCCGAAGTCGTTCTGGGCCCGGCTGCGGTGCCAGGCCCGGAAGTCGGCCTCGGGCTCCGGCCAGCGCTTCGAGAGGGCCAGGACGAAGCCCTTGCCCCAGCCGCCGATGTCGTTGCAGACGTGCGCGATGATCTTCGGCCCCTTGGCCTGCGGGCTCGTCGCATCCCCATCAATGATCCTCAGCGGTGTCATCTGCCCACCGTAAGCGGGACCACCGACAACGCCGGGCCCTACCGGAACCGGTCCCCCGCGAACCTCTTCAGTGCCGCGTCGACCCGGGCCCGGGGCAGCGGCAGGAACTGGTCCTTCGCGTCCAGCAGGAGCACCCTGAGCTCCCCGCCGGACCGTGCCACGTAGAACCGCCACACGCGCCGGTACCGCGAGGCCGCACCCTCGCGCAGCCACACGACCAGTTGGTTTCGGGCTGGGTCCCGCAGGTCGCTGCTCCTGCGGGTCACCCGGTGGATGTCCTCCCACGGAATGTCCAGGCTGCGGCCGCGAACACGCAAGGTGAGAGCCTGCCGGTCCAGGATCAGGGCGAACCGGTCCCGAACGAAGAACGGCACCGGAAAGACGGCGACGAAGCACGTGTAGAGCAGAAGCAGCGTCGCGTCCCGTCCGTGCGGTGGAGAACTGCTGACAAGCGCGAACACCGCGCATGCGGATGCCACGCAGGCGGCCAGCGTGCGCCAGCTCGGCGTGCTGCCCTCGAACCGGGCCCCGTCCTCATCGTCACAGGTGATCCCGTGCTCAGGGCGCGCGTGGGAATCCCACGCGTGCGGGGCGAAGCACTCGAGTGCCGCCTCGACCTCGGCCCGCCGGACGCCGAACGAGAACAGATCGCAGACGATCACCCCGCCCAGCCGCGGGACCAGCCATGGCAGGCCGCGCGGCAACGCTCGGCCGACCGCATCCAGGTCGGCCGGCCGCACGAACAAGGCCCCGTTGGCAGGCCGGCCCCGTCGCCACGATACGACACCCACCTGCGCAACGTCGTTCCACGGCCAGTGGGCCGTCCGGCCCCGGTGGACGTAGGTCAGGCCCGCTGCATCAAGAGTGAGGGCGGCCGGGAACCAGGCGCAGACGGCCGGGGGAAGCACCGGGACAGACAGGAGCAGCGTCCACAGCCCCAGGAGCGCGCCGTCGACGACGCTGAGATGCTGGGGCCCGGTCAGTGAGAGCGTCGCCGGTGTCGCCGCGACAGCGGCGAGCAGGAACGCCAGCACGGCGAGCCGGGCCCGCCGGGTGGTCCGGTGGAAGCGCTGGGCGGGAACCCGACGCGATTGCCTCCGGGACGCGTCGGGCGGCGGACGCTCCGTGTCCGGTGCCAGCTTCCATACCGGTCCGCCGAACCGCTCCAGCACCTTGCCGAGCTGCTCGGGCGTGCATTCGAGCCGGGAGACGTCGGCGGCGATCACTCCGCCGAGGCGCCGGGAGGCCCGAGCGCGACCGAGGAACAGGTAACTCCGCTTCGGGGTGTCGGGCAGCAGCTTCAGCACGAGGTAGTACGTCCCGCGGGTGCGGGAGAACAGGTGCGGGCTCCAGGCCAACCGGGCTTCGGAGATCCGGTGCCACGCGTACCGGTACCGGCGGCGGGGCTGCCCGGGCTTCCCTCGGACGAGCACGACTTCGTGGGCGGAGACTTCCAACCCGTAAGGCTCCAGGAAGCGCCGCACACCCAGCCAGCCGGCAAGCGCGGCAAGGAGCAGGGAGGAGCTGAATACGACGTCGGGAACCCGCGCGTACACCCCGTCAGTCGACTGCCCGTTCCGGTTCGCCTGCGACAGCTCCGCCATGAAGGTGGTGACGTCTCCGTAGGCGACGAGGCTCCAGAAGGCGGGGAGGGCTCCGAACAAGACTGCCACCAACAGCAGCATGTGTCCGCCACGGTTGCGGCGGACGTATCGCACGGCGGGCTCCTCGGCATCCGGGTCCGCCTCGGGCTCAGGCTCGGCCGCCCGCTCCGGCTTCGCCAGATCGGGCCGGTAGGCCGGATTGCGGGCCACTCCAAGACTGCCCGCGGTGTTGAGGTCGCTCTTCTGGGGCTCCGGCAGGCCGCGGGCGACGAGCCGGGCGCGGGCCTGCTCGTACAGGGTGTTGAGGTCGATCAGGGCCGGGCCGTCGGCCACGCCGTGGTCGAGGACGCGGAGCAGCTCCCCGGTGAACGCGGTGTTCCGTTCGCCCTCCTCGGCCCTCGCGATGGCGTGGGCGGCCGCGAGGAGGCAGACGCCCTCGACCTTCGCGTGGGAGGCGAGGTCCGCGCCGCCGCTCATGGCATTGGCGGCGAGCCCGCTGTAGCAGCAGTCGAGCACCACGACCCGGCGCAGGGACGGGGCCCTGAGGACGGCCGGGCGCAGGTGCCGGTACTCGATTCCGGTGTACGCGTACCCGGTCCGGGCGTTCGGGAGCCCGAGGAACAACTCGTCGGTGTCGGTGTCCACGAGGCCGTGGCCGGCGAAGTAGACGAGGAGGGTATCGGTGGCCTGGGCTGCGGCCGCGCGGATGGCGTCGAGCACTTCCTCCTGGCTCGACGGCTCGGCGAGCACGGTGCAGTGGGTCTCCGGCAGGTTCCAGGAGGCGGGACCGGTCAGCAACGTCCGCAGGTCGGCGAGGTTGCGCGCGACGTGCGGCAGTTCCGGCAGGCTGCGGTAGCGGCCGACGCCGATGAGCACGGCACGGGAGGCGGCCGGATCGGGCAGCGGCATGGACCGCCCTACGCCCCCGGCCCGCCGGTAGCGCCGAACCCGCCTGCCGTGCCGACCCCGTCGGCCTCGGCGGCCTCGTCGCCCCGGACGGTCACCGTGGCCCCGGCCGAGACGGCCTCTTCGACTCCGGCGGGGGCGGCGGCAGGCCGGTCCAGCAGGGCCACGGCCTGCCGGAGTTGGGCTTCGTCGGCACCCGCGAGGACGACCTCCAGGTCGCCGCGCCGAACCGTGACCACCGGCGGGTTCGGGCGCGTCCCGCGCCAGGCCGCGACAGCCACCCCGAGCGATGCGGCGGACCAGCCGCTGCCGACGATCAGGGTCACCAGGTCCAGGACGTCGCCCATGTCCCCCGGCCGGGGATCCTGCCCGGCCAGCTCGATGCGGGCGGTCCGGCGCAGCACGGGATCGCGGGAGAGCCACTGGTAGAGCGAGCGCACATCGGCCCGGTCACCCTGGACGTGCAGATCGACGCGCATGCATCCCCTTCACCCACCGCCCGGCAGCCGTGCACCGGATACCACCCATCACCCCAACTCACATCCTGGCACTGCGAGCCGGGCCGGATCCGGGAAACGGCCATATCGGCCGGCCGGGTCAACTCCTCCCGTGGCCAAGTGCTCTGCGGGACGTGCCGTGGCGGGCCGGCGATCGCCTGCGGGCCCGTTGTGGCCGGTCGCGCAGTTCCCCGCGCCCCTTCGGGGCGCCGCCGGACCGCAGTCGACTCCACCGCGGCCTGTGGTGTTCCCGGGCACGCGGCCGTTCCCGGCAGCGCGACGCCCCGGCAAGGCGCAGCCCGTGGCCCTGCTGCTCTGACGGGGCCGTTCCGGATCGTGTCCCCCCCGGCCGTTCCTCCGGGGCTTCCCGGCTGTCTGTTGGCATTCCGGGGCGGGTCGGCCTGTCAAGGGTGGCCGAAGGCCATCGCGCAGCGACGCGACGACGAAGGAGGAGCGCCCTTTACAGGCCGGCCCGCCCCGGAAGGACAATGGGCGGCCGGGAAGCCCCTGGCACGCCACACCCCCCGGCC
>NZ_JACBGN010000333.1 GCF_013401435.1 Streptomyces sp. BR123 | reverse complement strand
CCCGGCCACCGCGCCGGCCGCGCAGCCCCCGGCCCCCGGCCCCCAGTCGGGCCTGGACCGCTTCTTCAAGATCACCGAGCGCGGCTCGACCGTCGCCCGCGAGGTCCGCGGCGGTTTCGCCACGTTCTTCGCGATGGCCTACATCATCGTGCTGAACCCGATCATCCTGGGCAGCGCGAAGGACATGTACGGCCACCAGCTCGACGGCGGCCAGCTGGTGACCGCCACCGTCCTGACGGCCGCCTTCACCACCCTCCTCATGGGGGTCATCGGCAACGTCCCGATCGCCCTCGCGGCCGGCCTCGGCGTCAACACCGTCGTCGCCCTCCAGCTGGCCCCGCGCATGAGCTGGCCCGACGCCATGGGCATGGTGGTCCTGGCCGGCCTCGTCGTGATGCTGCTGGTCGCGACCGGCCTGCGCGAGCGGGTCATGAACGCCGTCCCGCTCGGCCTGCGCAAGGGCATCGCGATCGGCATCGGCCTGTTCATCATGCTGATCGGGCTGGTCGACTCGGGCTTCGTCACCCGCATCCCGGACGCGGCGCACACCACCGTGCCGCTGCAGCTCGGCACCGGCGGCCAGCTGCACGGCTGGCCCGTACTCGTCTTCGTCGTCGGCGTGCTGCTGACCCTCGCCCTGCTGATCCGCAAGACGCCCGGCGCGATCCTGATCTCCATCGTGGCCATGACCGTGGTCGCCGCCGTCGTCCAGGCCGTACTGGAGCTGCCCGCCGCCGACTGGGGCCTGACCGTTCCCGAGTGGCCGGGCAACCCGGTCGCCGCCCCCGACTTCGGGCTCGTCGGCGAGGTCAGCCTGTTCGGCGGCTTCGGCGAGGTCGGCCTGCTGACCGGCTGCCTGTTCGTCTTCACCGTGCTGCTGTCCTGCTTCTTCGACGCGATGGGCACGATCCTCGGCGTCGGCGACGAGGCCAAGCTGATCGAGAAGGACGGCACCTTCCCCGGCATCAACAAGGTCCTGCTCGTGGACGGCCTGGCCGTCGCCTCCGGCGGCGCGACCTCCTCCTCCGCCACCACCTGCTTCGTGGAGTCCACGGCCGGCGTCGGCGAGGGCGCCCGCACGGGCCTGGCCAACGTGGTCACGGGCGGCCTCTTCGCCGTGGCCCTGTTCCTCACCCCGCTCGCCACGATGGTCCCGTCCCAGGCGGCCACCCCCGCCCTCGTGGCGGTCGGCTTCCTGATCCTCGCGGGCTCGGTGAAGGAGATCGACTGGAGCGACTTCACCATCGCCGTCCCGGCCTTCCTGGCCATGGTGATGATGCCGTTCACCTACTCGATCACCAACGGCATCGGCATCGGCTTCATCGCCTTCAGCGTGCTGCGGCTGGCGACCGGCCGGGGCCGGGAGGTCCCCGCGGCCATGTACGCGGTCTCGGCGGTGTTCCTCTTCTACTACGCGATGCCCGCCCTGGGCCTCACGTGACCCCGTAGAACTTCTCCGTCTCGTCGACGGCCGCCTTGAAGCGCTCGTCGAAGTCATCGCGAATGAGCGTCCGGACGACATAGTCCTGGACGCTCATTCCGCGTTTGGCGGCGTGGACGCGGAGGCGGTCGAGCAGCTCCCCGTCTATGCGCATGCTGAGCACCTGTGTCCCCATGCGGACAGAGTCCTGGCACAGGGCGTGGCCGCGTGTCGCTTTTCCCGACTTCCTCACCCGTACGAGTGATGGGCGGGCGGCGCGTACGAGTGAGGGGGCGTGACGTCGGCCCGGCGCGGGGTGACGATAAACCGTTGTTACTTAGCCAGAGTAATGAGTTACCCTAAAGACATGCTTGACCTCACCCATGGCGACGACGCCGCCGCCGTGAACGACCTGCGCTCCGCCGTCATGCGGCTGGGCCGACGCCTGAAGCACCAGCGCGTCGACGAATCGCTGAGCCCGACCGAGATGTCGGTCCTCGGCACCCTCGCCCGGTGCGGCCGGGCCACCCCGGGCGAACTCGCCCGCCGTGAACACGTCCAGCCGCCGTCCATGACGCGCATCGTCGCACTGCTGGAGGCAAAGGGACTGGTCAAGCTGGAACCGCACCCCGACGACCGCCGACAGAAGGTGGTCAGCCAGACGGAGGAAGCCGAGGCGATGCTCGAAGAGAGCCGCCGCAAACGCAACGCCTTCCTGGCCGGGCTCGCGGCCGAGCTCACCGAGGACGAATGGGCCAAGCTGCGCGCAGCCGCGCCCGTCCTGGAGAAGCTCGCCCACCTATAGGAACCACGCCAGGAGGCGAACGCCCTTGAGTACGGGAAACGGAGCATCCTCCGCACCCGGCCATACATCCACCCCTACCACGCGCACCGCGAGCACCACACGCACCGCTCGCGCCGCGGGCCGGGCGCCGAGAACCTCACGGAACTCGATGTTCGGCTCGCTGAGGATCCGGAACTACCGGCTCTTCGCCACGGGACAGGCCGTCTCGAACACCGGCACCTGGATGCAGCGCATCGCCCAGGACTGGCTGGTCCTGTCCCTCACCGGCTCGGCCTCCGCCGTCGGCATCACCATCGCGCTGCAGTTCCTGCCGGTGCTGGTCCTCGGCCTCTACGGGGGCGTCCTCGCGGACCGGCTGCCGAAGCGGCCGCTGCTGGTCGCCACCCAGAGCCTGATGGGCCTGACCGGCGTCGCACTGGCCGCGCTCACCCTCGCCGGGCACGTCCAGGTCTGGCACGTGTACGTGGCCGCGCTCCTGCTCGGCCTCATCACGGTCGTCGACAACCCCGCCCGGCAGACGTTCGTCTCCGAGATGGTCGGACCCGCGCAGCTCGCCAACGCCGTCAGCCTGAACTCCGCCAACTTCCAGTCCGCGCGGCTGGTCGGCCCGGCACTCGCCGGTGTGCTGATCACCGCCGTCGGCTCCGGCTGGGCCTTCCTGCTGAACGGGCTGTCCTTCGCCGCCCCCGTCGCCGGCCTGCTGCTCATGCGGACCGCCGAACTGCACCCGGTCCGGCCGCAGCCGCGCGCCAAGGGCCAGCTGCGGGAGGGCCTGCGCTACGTCGCCGGACGCCCCGAACTGGTCTGGCCGATCGTGCTCGTCGGTTTCATCGGGACCTTCGGCTTCAACTTCCCGATCTGGCTGGCGGCCTTCGTCGGCGACGTCTTCCACGAGGGCGCGGGCACGTACGGGTTCCTCAACACCCTGCTCGCGGCCGGCTCCCTGGCCGGCGCCCTGCTGGCGGCACGCCGCGGGGCCTCGCGGCTGCGGCTGCTGGTCTCGGCTGCGGTCCTGTTCTCCGCCCTGGAGGTCGTGGCCGCGTTCGCGCCCGGCTTCTGGCTGTTCGCCGCTCTGCTCGTGCCGATCGGGATGTTCGGGCTGACGGTCAACGTCACCGCCAACGCGAGCGTGCAGACGGCCACCGACCCCGAGATGCGGGGCCGGGTGATGGCCCTGTACATGATGGTGTTCACCGGCGGCACCCCGATCGGCGCACCGCTGGTGGGCTGGGTCACCGACACGTACGGACCGCGGATCGGCATGGCCGCCGGCGGAGCCGTGTCGCTGGCCGCGGCAGCCGCTGTCGCGGTGGTCCTGTCCCGGGTCGGCAACCTCCGGCTGAGCGTCAGCCGCCGCGGAGTGGCCTTCGTCCCGTCCCAGCCGGGCAGCCCCGTCCTGGTCAGAGCCGCCTGACCGCCGGCCCCGACCCGCGGCCGTACCTGGCCGTACGTGGCCGTTCGCGCAGTTCCCCGCGCCCCTGATCGGGAGCCCCGGCCCGGCAGCTCACAGCAGAGCCGGGCCCTCCCCCTCCGACCAGCGCCCCAGCGGCGCGGGGACCTGCGCGGGGAGGTGTCGGCGGGCCGCACAGGCCCACCGGCAAACGGCCCCCAGGGGCGCGGGGAACTGCGCGAACAACCACGGGCGACCCGCACACGTTCACGGAGGGGCGGCCCCAGGGGCGCGGGGAACTGCGCGGGAAGGTGTCGGCGGGCCGCACTCGGGCGGGCCCCAGGGGTGCGGCCGGGCCGTCAGGAGGAGGGGCGGCGGCGGAACAGGCGCTTGGCCGCCAGGACCAGGAGCGTGCCCAGCAGCAGGACCGCCGCTCCCTTGGTGAAACCACCGCCCCCCTCACCCGGCGGGGCAGCCGCCGCACCCGGCGCAGGACTCGGGGCCGCCGGCCCCGGAGACCCGGCCGGGCCGCCCGCCGCCGACTTCACCGGCACCGCCACCACCCGGCTCCCCTCCCCCTCCGCCCCGAACAGCAGCGTCGACCCGTCCGGCGAGTACGTCACCGACTCCGCCTGGCCCTGCCACGGCGCGTCCACCCGTTCGCCCTCGCCCTCCGGCCGCCCGTCCTTCCACGGGTACGTCCGCGCGAAGAAATAGCCGCGCAGCGTGAGCCGGGCCCCGTCCGGCGAGAACGCCCCGTCCGTCACCCACGGCACGTCCGCCACCCGCCGGAACACGTTCGTTCCCGACGCGGTCAGCCGCTCCGGGCCCTCGTACAGCCCGCCCTTGTTCTCGCTCTTGCTCGCGATGTACACGCGGCCCGTCACCGGATGCACCATCAGCGCCTCCGCGTCGCGCGGCCCGTCGGCGTACTTCACCGTGAACTGCTCGGCCTCGACCGTGGCGTCGGCCAGCTGCTTCGGCTCCGGGAAGCGGTAGATCCACACGTGGTCCCAGGTGCCGTTGCGGTTGTCGCCGATGTCGCCGACGTACACCTTCCCGTCGGGTCCCACCGAGACCGCCTCGACGTCGCGCGGTTTGCCGATGCCGGTCAGCGTCAGGCGGGCCACGGTCTTCCCGGTCGCGGAGTCCACCGCGTACAGGTACGGGCCGTCGTCGCTGTCGTTGTGCGTCCAGTACACGCCCGGATGGCTCCGGCTCGCCGCCAGCCCGCTCGACTCCTTGATCCGCGGATCGGTGAGGGTGAACCCGGCCGACGCGGGCGCGGGCGCGGGGGTGGGCGCGGCAACCGCCCGGACCGGCGCCACCACGAGGACGGCGGCGGCAGCGGCAGCGGCAGCGGCAGCGGCAGCGGCAGCGGTGAGAGTGAATGACGACGGCAACGACAGGCGCATGGACCCAGCCTGCCAAAGCGGCCCGCGTGTCCGGCGTCACAGGGGCGTCCGGCGTGTGATCCGCGATGATGACCGGATGCGTTTCATGTTCGTCGGCGACTCCATGACCATCGGACGCGCCGGCGACTACACCTGGCGCTACCGGATGTGGCAGCACCTCAACGCCACCCTCGGCCGCCCGTACCGGATCGTCGGCCCGCGCTGCGAGCTGTACGACACCCGCACGGACACGCCGACCAGCCACGCGTACGCCGACCCCGGCTTCCCCGAGCGCGCCCGCCGCCACCTCGCCGGCTGGGGCGAGGGCTGGCAGCACATGGCCCCCGTCATCGGCCCCGCCGTCGCCGCCGACCGGGCCGACGTCCTGCTCGTCTCCCTCGGCCTCATCGACCTCGGCTTCTACACCGGCGCCGAGGAAACCACCGCCAACATGCGCCGCTTCGTCGCCGAGGCGCGCGCCGCCCGCCCCGGCATACGGATGGTCCTGCTGCCGGTGATACCGAACAGCCGCGCCGACGAGGACGAGCTCTTCGCCGCCGAGGTCGCCCGGTTCAACGAGCTCCTCGCCAAGGCCGTCGCCGACCTGTCCACCGACGCCTCGCCGATCCTGCTCGGCGCACGCCCGGACGCGTACGACATCCACCGCGACACCTACGACGGCACCCACCCCAACGCCTCCGGCGAGCACCGCCTGGCCGGGGAGTTCGCGGCCGTCCTGCACCAGGCCTGGGACATCGGCGGCCCCTACCGCCCCGCGGGCCCGGCGTAACGAGCCGCCCGCAACGCCCCCCTCGCCCACGGCATTTGACGCCCGTTCGACGCGGGGCCGCCGCCCCGTGGGAAGGGGCGACGGCCGTTCTACCGCTGGATCACCAGGCGAAGGCCTCCGGGGACGGCCCCGGCCCGGGGAAGATCTCGTCCAGCCCGGCCAGCACCTCCTCGCCCAGCTCCAGCTCCAGCGCGCGCAGCGCGCTCTCCAGTTGCCCGGCCGTGCGCGGGCCGACGATCGGGCCGGTGACGCCGGGCCGGGTCAGCAGCCAGGCCAGGGCGGTCTCGCCGGGCTCCAGGCCGTGCTTGTCGAGGAGGTCCTCGTACGCCTGCACCTGGGCCCGCACGGAGCTGTTGGCCAGCGCGTCGGCCGAGCGCCCCTCGGCACGCCGACCGCCCTCGACCTCCTTCCTGATGACGCCGCCGAGCAGGCCGCCGTGGAGCGGGGACCAGGGGATGACCCCGAGGCCGTACTCCCGGGCCGCCGGGACGACCTCCATCTCGGCGCGCCGCTCGGCGAGGTTGTAGAGGCACTGCTCGCTGACCAGGCCGACCATCCCGCGGCGGGCGGCCGTCTCGTTGGCCTGGGCGATCTTGTAGCCGGGGAAGTTGGACGAGCCCGCGTAGAGGATCTTGCCCTGCCGGATCAGCACGTCGACGGCCTGCCAGATCTCCTCGAAGGGGGTCCGGCGGTCGATGTGGTGGAACTGGTAGAGGTCGATGTAGTCGGTCCGGAGCCGCTTGAGGCTGGCCTCGACGGCGCGTCGGATGTTCAGCGCCGACAGCCGGTCCTCGTTCGGCCAGGTGTCGCCCTCGCGGGACATGGAGGCGTAGACCTTGGTGGCGAGGACCGTCTTCTCGCGCCGGCCGCCGCCCTGGGCGAACCAGGTACCGATGATCTCCTCGGTACGGCCCTTGTTCTCACCCCAGCCATACACGTTGGCCGTGTCCACGAAGTTCAGACCTGCGTCGAGCGCGGCATCCAGGATGCCGTGACTGGTCGGTTCGTCTGTCTGCGGACCGAAGTTCATCGTGCCGAGGACGAGTCGGCTGACCTTGAGTCCGGTGCGTCCGAGCTGCGTGTACTTCATGAGGCACAAGCCAACTGCTTCGAGCCCGCTCCAGGCAAGGGACACCCGCGAAACCACCGCTTCATGCGACAACGTGCATGGTCGCGTCTGTGCGTGGCCGCGTTCCGTCGACCCCTCGTACGGTCGTGCACGACGGCCCGCACGGTGCTGTGCGGGCGAAGGGACAGCGCATGGCGCGCGAGGAACCGCCCGGTCGCGGTCGGTGCCGCCGCTCGGGGCCGCCGGCTACTGCCCGACGGCGGCCGCCACGGCCACGACGAAGAACATCAGCACGAGCACACCGGCCATCACACGGTTACGGGTCTTGGGATCCACCCGTCGAGCCTAACGCGACCGCCGCCGCTCCCCGTACGGAGGGGGCGCGGGGCGATCTCGTATACTC
>NZ_JACBGN010000332.1 GCF_013401435.1 Streptomyces sp. BR123 | reverse complement strand
GTCCCACACGTCCCGGCCCGCCCGGCCCCTGCGGTCCCCGCAGCCCGGGGGCGCCGCCGAGACCGACATCAGGCCGCTGATGTCGGCGTTCCCGTCCGGTGTCTCGGTCGTCACGGCCCTCGGCACGGACTCCGAGCCGCGCGGCATGACGTGCAGCTCGCTGGCCAGCGTCGCCCTCTCCCCTCCCACCGTCGTGCTGTGCCTGCGCACGCAGAGCCCCACCACGCAGGCGGTGCTGGAGACCGGGCAGGTGGCGGTCAACCTGCTGGACGAGCAGGCGCGCCCCGTCTCGGACCTGTTCGCCTCGGGCGACCCGGAGCGGTTCGCGCGGACCGAGTGGCGGCTGCCGCTGGGGGCCGGCGGCCCGCACCTGACGGGCGCCGCGCACGCCATAGCCGACGGCGAGGTGGCCCACGCGGTGGAGTTCGGCGACCACACCGCCGTCTTCGTCCGGGTCCACCGGGTCTCGCTGCGCGAGGACGGGCGGCCGCTGCTGTACGGCCGGCGCAGATACGCGCGGTGGAGCGATGCGACGTCCGTGCCCGGTCCGCCGGCCGCCGCTCCCCCGGAGCCGGCCGCGCCCGCCCGCGTCAGTGCCCCCGCGGCGCCGGAGGGGGCTGCCCGTGTCCGCCCGTGACCCGCTGCCCGATCTGCTGATCGCGATCCCCGCGGTCATCCTCGCCTGCAAGGCCGGCGCGATGCTGTTCCGCCGGATCGGCCAGCCCCCGGTCGTCGGGGAGATCGCCGTCGGGATCCTGATGGGCCCGTCGCTGCTGGGCTGGCTGTGGCCCGACGCCCAGACATGGCTGTTCCCCGGGACGGTCCTGCCGTTCACCGGGGCGTTCGGAAACGTCGGCCTGCTGGCGTTCATGTTCCTGGTGGGCCTGGAGCTGAACCTGTCGGCCCTGCGCGGCCACAGCAGGACCGCCATCGCGGTGAGCCAGGCGAGCATCGCGCTGCCGCTGCTCCTCGGCTCCGGCCTCGCCCTGCTGATGTACGAGGGCTTCGCGCCGAAGGGGGTCACGAAGGTCGCGTTCGTGCTGTTCCTCGCCGTGTCGATGAGCATCACGGCCTTCCCGGTGCTGGCCCGGATCCTGACCGACCGCGGGCTCTACCACACCCGGATCGGGGCGCTGGCCATGGCGTGCGCCGCCGTGGACGACGTGACCGCCTGGTGCCTGCTGGCGGCCGTGGTCGCGGTGAGCACGAGCACCTCGGCGATCGAGGCGGTCACCACCGCCGGCCTCGCGGCCCTGTTCCTCGCCTTCATGATCTACGCCATCCGGCCGCTGATGGCCCGATGGGCGCGGCGGGCCGCCCGCACCGTCGACTCGGTGGTCCTCGTGGTGCTGTTCAGCGGGCTGTGCCTGTCGGCGTTCACCACCGACAGGATCGGCGTGCACGCCCTGTTCGGGGCCTTCGTCTTCGGGGTGGTCACCCCGCGGGGCTCCCGGGTCATCGAGCTGTGCGCGGCCCGGCTGCGGGCCTTCACCATCCCGGTGCTGCTGCCGCTGTTCTTCGTCAACACCGGTCTGAAGACGAACATGCAGGTGCTGGCCGCCGACCCGATGCTGTGGCTGTGGGCGCTGGCCGTCATGGCGGTCGCCTTCCTCGGCAAGTGGGGCGGCAGCTCCGCCGCGGCCCGGGCAAGTGGGCAGTCCTGGCGGGACTCCCTGTCGATCGGGGCCCTGATGAACTGCCGCGGCCTGACGGAGCTGGTGGTGCTGAACCTGGGGCTGGAGCTGGGCGTGATCGGGCCGGACCTGTTCACGATGCTGGTCCTGATGGCCCTGCTCACCACGGCGATCACCTCTCCCGCGCTGTCGTGGATCCGGCGCGGCGTGCCGCCGGACGAGGAATCGGGGGATCCGGCCGACGGGCCCTTGGTGCACGAGCCGGTGCGGCTGCCGGCCGCGGTCGGCAAGACCTGACCGACCGCCGGACCGCCGGACCACCGGGCCACTGGACCGCCGGGCCACTGGACCGCCGGATCGCCGGGCTGACGGACCCTGGCCCGGCGGCCCGGCGGCGGCGCCCCCTCCCGGGGGCGCTGCGGCCGGGGCGCGTCCGCGGTCCCGCTCAGCGCCCTGCGGCGGCGAGCGGCGCCCCTGCCTGCACGTCCTGCGCGTCCTGCGGAGGCCCGGCGGCCGGTTGCCGCGGTGTCCCGCCGGGCGCCGCGCTGGCGCGGACCCAGCGGTCCAGTACGGCCCGGGCCGCGCCCGAGTCGAGGGCGGAGGCCGCGACGGCGACCGCCGCGCCGAGCCGCTCGGTGACCGTGCGGCCCCGGGCCGGTTCGGCGGCGGCCAGGGCCGCGCCCGCCGACAGCAGGACCGCGTCGCGTACGGGGCCCTGCTCGCCCCCGGCCAGGAGCCGGCGGGCGACGGCCGCGTTGTGCGCGGCGTCCTCGCCCCGCAGGGCCTCGACCGGGGCGAGGGCGATCCCGATGTCCCGCGGGTCGAAGGGTTCCTCCCGGACCCTTCCGTCCTCGACGGTCAGCACCGTCGAGGTGGTGGTGACGGTGAGCTCGTCGAGCCCGTCGTCGCCGCGGAACACCAGGGCGCTGCCGCCCCGCCGGGCCAGGACGCCCGCGATCAGCGGGAGCAGCCGTGCGTCGGCCACCCCCACCGCCTGGGCGGTGGGGCGGGCCGGGTTGGTCAGCGGGCCGAGCGCGTTGAACACGGTGGGGATGCCCAGCTGCCGGCGGACGGCGGCTGCGTGCCGCATGGAGGGGTGGAAGTCGGGGGCGAAGCAGAAGGTGATGCCCGCCTCCTCCGCCAGGGCCGCCACCCGGGCCGGGTCCGGGCGCAGGGTCACGCCCAGGGCCTCCAGCACGTCGGCCGAGCCGCAAGCGGAACTCGACGCCCGGTTGCCGTGCTTGACGATCCGGGCGCCCGCGCCGGCCGCGACGATCGCGGACATCGTGGAGATGTTCACCGTACGGGCGCCGTCCCCGCCCGTACCGACCACGTCGACGGTGGTGCCGGGGACGTCGAGGGGGACCGCGTGGTCGAGCATGGCGCGGACCAGGCCCTCCAGCTCGTCGACCGTCTCCCCCTTCACCCGCAGGGCCACCAGGAAACCGGCGAGCTGGGCCTCGGTGGCCTCTCCCCGCATCACCCGGTGCATGGCCCAGGCCGTGTCGGCGGCGGCCAGGTCACGCCCGGCGAGGAGGTCCTGGAGCAGGACGGGCCACTGGTGCCGGCCCGCGTGCGGTTCTGGTCTGGCGGTGGTCACGTGGTGCTCCCTCGGGGTCGTCGGGTGTGCCTGCCGGCTCAGCCCCATTCCCGGGTGTCGGGGGAGGCGGTCGGCGTGGGGCTCGCGGTCGGCTCGGCGGCCGGGGCCGTGGTGCCGGTGGTGCCGTCGGCGCTGATGCTGGTCCGCTGGCCCGCCGTCACCTCGTGGGCGAGGCCGGCACCTCCCGCGAGGGCGGCCGACGCGATGACCGCGACGGTGATGCGCTGGACCTGAGTGCGCCATGTGTTCCGCATGACTTCTTCTCTCCCCGTCGGTGTCTTCCGGTGGCCGGTCTGTTCCGGTGAGAAGAACGTTAGGGAGACGGGGCTTCGAGCCGATATCGCTCCTCCTTCGAGCGGACGCGTTCTTCGATAAAGGCGATATAACCGCTGGTACGAGGGGGTGTACAGGATCTCGGCGGGACTTGCCGGACTCCTCCGGCGGCGCTTGACAGGCGCCGGGAAGGCCCTTCGGGGGCATTCGGGGCTCCGCCGTTATCGTCCGCGTCAGCGCTCCCGGTACATCTCGGCGACGAGGAAGGCCAAGTCGAGGGATTGGGTCCGGTTCAGCCGCGGATCACAGGTGGATTCGTAGCGTTCGCCGAGTTCCTCCAGACTGACCTCCTCACCGCCTCCCACGCATTCCGTGACGTCCCCTCCGGTGAATTCCAGGTGGACTCCGCCGGGATGGGTGCCCAGCTCCCGGTGGACCTCGAAGAAGCCCTTCACCTCGTCGACGATGTCGTCGAAGCGGCGGGTCTTCAGCCCCGACGGCGCCTCGAAGGTGTTGCCGTGCATGGGGTCGGTCACCCACGCCACCGGCGCGCCCTCCGCCGCGGCCTTCTCGACCAGCTCCGGCAGCCGTGCCCGCACCTGCGCGGCCCCCATGCGCACGATGAACGTGAGCCGGCCGGGCTCCCGTTCGGGGTCGAGCCGGTCGATGAGCCGGAGCACGGTCTCGGCGTCGGTGGCGGGGCCGAGTTTGACGCCGATGGGGTTGGCGATCGCCGAGAAGAACTCCACGTGCGCCCCGCCGAGGTCGCGGGTGCGCTCGCCGATCCAGAGCATGTGGCCGCTGGTGGCGTAGTGCCGTCCCGTCACCGGGTCCTCGCGGACCAGGGGCTGCTCGTAGTCCAGCAGCAGGCCCTCGTGGCTGACGTAGAACTCCACGGCGTGCTGGATGCGGTCGTCGGCGCCGCAGGCCCGCATGAAGGCCAGCGCCTGGTCGATCTGGGTGGCGAGGGCCGCGTACCGCTCGCCGACCGGTGAGCGGGCCACGAAGTCCTGGTTCCAGGCGTGCGCCTGGCGCAGGTCCGCGTACCCGCCGGTGGTGAAGGCCCGTACGAGGTTCAACGTGCCGGCGGCGGCCCGGTGCATGCGCAGCAGCCGCCCCGGGTCGGGGGTGCGTTCGGCCGGGTCGAAACCGAAGCCGTTGACGGCGTCGCCCCGGTAGGCCGGCAGGGTCGTCCCCCCACGGGTCTCGGTGGGTCTGGACCGGGGTTTGGCGTACTGGCCCGCCATCCGGCCGATCTTGACCACCGGGACGGAGGCCGCGTACTGGAGGACGAGGGCCATCTGCAGCAGGGTGCGCACCTTGCGGCGCACCGCGTCCTCCCCGGTGTCGGCGAAGGTCTCGGCGCAGTCGCCGCCCTGGAGCAGGAAGGCCTGGCCGAGGGCGACCGCGCCGAGCCGCTCCTTCAGCTGCTCGCATTCGGCGGCCACCACGAGCGGAACCGCGGCCCGTAGTTCCCTGCGGGCCGCGTCGAGGGCCCGCGGGTCGGGCCAGTCGGGCTGCTGTGCGGCGGGCAGCGCCCGCCGGGAGCCGGGTCCGGGATGCGGGTCGGGCCGGGGCTCGGGCTGGGTTTCGGGGTGTGGTTCCGGGTGTCCCACGACGGTGCTCCTTCGTCCCGCGGTCACCCGGTGAGGGTGCCGGCCGGCTGGTTCCGTGCGCTGGCGAGGAAGTTCTCCAGGAGCCGCATCCCACCGACCGTGGTGATCGACTCGGGGTGGAACTGGACGCCCTCGACGGGGAGGGTGCGGTGCCGCAGCCCCATCACGTAGCCGTCGTCGGCTGCGTGGGCGGTGGCGGTCAGCTCCTCGGGCAGGGGTTCGGCGACGATGAGGGAGTGGTAGCGGGTGGCGGTCATGGCGGAGCCGAGGCCGGTGAAGACCCCGGAGCCGTCGTGCCGGACCGGGCTGGTCTTGCCGTGCTTGAGCCGGTCCGCGACGGTGACCCGGCCGCCGTAGGCCAGGCCGATGGCCTGGTGGCCCAGGCAGATGCCGAGCAGCGGCACCCGGCCCGCGAAGTGGCGGACGAGCTCGGGGTGGCCGGAGTCGGCGGGGTGCCCGGGGCCGGGCCCGAGGAGCACGGCGTCGGGCCGCAGCGCGGCGAGCTCCCCGGGGCTGCGGGTGCCCGAGCGGACGACGTCGGTGTCCGCTCCGAGGGTGCGCAGGTACTGGGCGATGATGTGCGTGAAGCTGTCGCGGGCGTCGACGAGGAGGACCTTCACGGGAGCAGCTCCTGACCGGTGAGCGCCCAGTGGGCGGCGCCCATCTTGTGGAGGGTCTCGCGCCATTCGGCGGTGGGCGAGGAGTCGGCGACGATGCCGGCGCAGCTCTGGGTGGAGTACGTGCTGCCGTCGTGGGTGACGGTGCGGATGCACAGGGCGAGGCGGGACCAGCCGCGGACGTCGACGAGGCCGACGGCTCCGGCGTACATGTCCCGGGGCTCGTCCTCCAGCGCGTCGATGATCTCCATGGCGCGGAGCTTGGGCGCGCCGGTGACGGTGCCCGCCGGGAAGGTCGCCTTCAGCGCGGACCACACGTCCTCGCCGGGGGCGAGTTCGCCCTCGACGGTGGAGACGAGGTGGAAGACGTGGCTGAAGGTCTCCACCGTCATCAGCTCGCGGGCCTCCAGGGTGGTGGGCACGCAGACCCGGCCGATGTCGTTGCGGCAGAGGTCGACGAGCATCACGTGCTCGGCCTGTTCCTTCTCGCTGGCGAGGAGGGCCTCGATGCGGGGGAGGTCGACCGCCGGGTCGCCGCTGCGCGGGGTGGTGCCCGCGATGGGCCGCATCACGATCCGCTCGCCCTCGGTGCGGAACAGCACCTCGGGGCTGGCGCCGATCAGGGTCCGGTCGCCGCGGGGGACGAGGTACATGTACGGGGAGGGGTTGCGTCCGCGCAGGCGCCGGTACACGTCGAGGGGCGTGAGGTCGGTGTCGACCTCGATGCGGTGGCCGATCTGGATCTGGTAGATGTCGCCGACGCCGATGTGCCGCAGGCAGTCCTCGACGCGCGCGCGGAACGCGGTCTCGTCGGTGCTGTCGCGGACGGCGCGGGGGGCCGGGGCCTCGGGCAGGCGGCCGGGCGGGGTGGCGGTGCCGGCCGGGAGCCGTTCGACGATGCCGGCGAGGTCGGTGCGGGCGGCGGGGCCTCCGTCGGGGCCGAGGGCGGGGCCGCGGGCGGCGAGGCGGACCGCGGTCCCGGCGTCCAGGTCGTACCAGACGGTGTCCTGGAACAGGGTGAGGACGAGGTCGGGGGCGGCGCCGGGGCGCGTACGGCGGGCGGGCAGGTCCTCCATGTGCCAGGCGGCGCCGTAGCCGATGGTGGCGAGGAAGCCGAAGGCGTACGCGGGACGGGGGCTGTCGACGTCGAACGCGGCCTGGACGGCGCGCAGCAGGTCCCACAGCTGCTCGGGGCGGTCGTAGAGGCGGTCGCCGCCGGGGACTGCGACCAGGCCCAGGTCGTCGGCGACCCGGCCGAGGACGGCCAGGACGGCGGGCACCCCGACGGCTTCGATCCTGCCGGGGTGGACGCGCAGTTCGGCGAGCCGGCCGAAGCCGACGACGGCGGAGTTCCCGTCGAAGTCGGGGCTCTCCAGGGATTCGAGGAGGAAGACGTCCTCGCCGAACCGACTCCGCAGGGCCGCGTAGAGCTCCACCGGCGGGTGCGGGTCGAGGGCGGTCTCCTCGATCCGGAGGGGAAGGGGCCGCCCCGCCCATCGCCACGTCGGCAGCTCTCCGGCCAGGAAGGACTCGACGAGCTCGACGGCATGTTCCTTGACGATCACGGCCTCATCCTCCACCACCGGTCAACCGGTTTTCGGCATGCC
>NZ_JACBGN010000331.1 GCF_013401435.1 Streptomyces sp. BR123 | reverse complement strand
CCCCCGCCCCTGACACCCCGCGGAAACGCAAAACGCCCCGGCCCCACCTCCGAAGAGGCAGGACCGGGGCGGGGAGTGCCCGAGAAAACCGGGGCGGCGCCTACTCGGCGTCGTCCTCCGGAGCCTCGTCGTTCGACACCGCGTCGGCCTGCGCCGCCGCCGGAACGTCCGCCTCCAGCAGCCGCGCCAGCTGCCGGCCCCGGATCCGCTTGAACTTCCGCTGCTGCGACCGCGTCCGGTCCAGCACCGCAACCTCCAGCCGCTCCGCCGGAATGGTCTTGTCCGCACTGTTCGCCTGGCTGGACAGCGCCTGCACCGCCAGCTTCAGCGCCTCCGACAGGGTCATCCCCTCCCGGTGGCGCTGGTCCAGGTAGCTGCTGATCTGCTCGGCGTTCCCGCCGACCGCGACCGAACCGTGCTCGTCCACGATCGACCCGTCGTGCGGCAGCCGGTAGATCTGGTCACCCGCGGCCGTCGTGCCCACCTCGGCCACGACCAGCTCCACCTCGTACGGCTTCTCACCGGCACTGGAGAAGATCGTGCCCAGCGTCTGCGCGTACACGTTCGCCAGCCCACGGGCCGTCACGTCATCGCGGTCGTAGGTGTATCCGCGCAGGTCCGCGTAGCGCACACCGCCGATCCGCAGGTTCTCGTACTCGTTGTACTTGCCGGCGGCCGCGAAGCCGATCCGGTCGTAGATCTCGCTGAACTTGTGCAGCGCACGGGACGGGTTCTCGCCGACGAACACGATGCCGTCGGCATACTGCAGCACCACGAGGCTGCGACCGCGGGCGATGCCCTTGCGGGCGTATTCCGCCCGGTCGGCCATCGCCTGCTGCGGGGAGACGTAGAACGGAGTCGACACCGGCTGACCGTCCCTTTCTTCTGGGCTCCTGAGGGGCTGTTACTGATCAGAGCAGGGCGGCGCGCGGGCCGTCCGGCTCCTGGAGGCGGCGGTCGGTGACCTTGCGGGCCAGAGCCTGGGACTCCTCCTCGGTCAGCCGCCGGAAGCCCTCGTCGGTAATGACGGTGACGATCGGATAGATGTTGCGGTAGAGGTCCGGGCCGCCGGTCGCCGAGTCGTCGTCGGCGGCGTCGTACAGCGCCTGGACGACCAGTGTGGTGGCCTGCTCCTCCGTCAGGTCCGGGCGGTACAGCTTCTTCATCGACCCGCGGGCGAAGATCGAACCCGAACCGGTCGCGGCGTAGCCGTGCTCCTCGGAGCGGCCGCCGGTCACGTCGTAGGAGAAGATCCGCCCCTTCTCCCGGGTCTCGTCGTAGCCGGCGAAGAGCGGCACCACGGCCAGCCCCTGCATGGCCATCCCCAGATTGCTCCGGATCATGGTGGACAGGCGGTTCGCCTTGCCCTCCAGGGAGAGGGTCGCCCCCTCCACCTTCTCGAAGTGCTCCAGCTCCAGCTGGAACAGCTTGACCATCTCCACGGCCAGGCCGGCGGTGCCGGCGATGCCCACCGCGGAGTACTCGTCCGCCGGGAACACCTTCTCGATGTCCCGCTGGGCGATCATGTTCCCCATCGTCGCGCGCCGGTCACCGGCGAGGACGACCCCGCCGGGGAAGGTGGCGGCCACGATGGTCGTGCCGTGCGGCGCCTCGACGATCCCCTCCGGAAGCTTCCGGTTGCCCGGCAGCATCTCGGGCGCGTGCGCACCCAAGAAGTCCATGAAGGACGACGACCCCGGCGTCAGGAAGGCTGCCGGAAGACGCCCTGTGCCACGATTGTTGGCTTCCACAGGTTTCCTTCCACGTAAGCGGCTGCACGTCTCATGACGTCCGGCCGATCCTTGAACTGCCCCAGGGCTGCGTTGCAGCTGAAACACAGTACGCCTCGGACTTTACCCGTCTCATGATCGTGATCCACATGCTCCGCCGGACCTATCCGGCAGATCACGCAGGCACCACCCTGAGCAGCGATCATCTCGTCGCGTTCGGCTTCGGTGATGCCGTACTTGCGTTTGAAGTAGCTCGCCCGATTCCGCTGCGCCCGGCACTCTTTGCAGTAGCTGGCCCATCCGTCGGAGCTCGTCCGGTTCAGCTCCCACTCGGAATGGGGCTTGATCTCTCCGCACTCAGGGCACCGCTTGTGGCCGGACGGCACGTCGATCTTCGCCCGCACCGTCCGCCCCTTCGCCTCCTGGCGCTGTTTGTAGTAGTCCGCCCAGCACGCGCGGCAATAGGCTTGTAAGCCATCTGACGCCGAGCGGTTGCTCGCATACTCCGCTCGTAGCTTGTCCTGCTTACATCGCGAGCACCGCTTCGTACCCTCGGACACTCTTTCCGCCCCCCAGCCTTCGATTCGAAGGTCAAATGGCCCTACTGGCCACCCTTCTGAACGAAGGACCTCACGAAGTCCTCTGCGTTCTCCTCGAGGACATCGTCAATCTCGTCAAGTACGGAGTCGACGTCGTCGGAGAGCTTTTCCTGCCGCTCCTTGAGGTCGGACTGCGCTTCCGCGGCCTGCTCCTCGACCTCCTCGGTCGAGCGAGTGGCCTTCTGCTGTCCGCCGCCGGTGTCCTTGGTCGCCATGTCTACCTCACCCCGCTCGGTTCGCACGCTCGTGACGAGGGACCCCGGGATCGGGATCCCTCAAGATCAGACCCTATGCCGGACCCTACAAGGAGGTCCGGGCTTTCGTCCCCGTACTTTGACAACGTCCGGGTGTTCCCATGATTCCCGGGAGAGGCGGTTTTCAGGCCCCCTCCGGCCCGGTTCAGTTCCCGCTGAGCACCCGCACCAGGTCCTCCGCCGTCCGGCAGCGGTCCAGGAGCTCCTTGACGTGCTTGCGGGTACCCCGCAGGGGTTCCAGTGTCGGGACGCGCTGCAGGGAGTCGCGGCCCGGCAGGTCGAAGATCACCGAGTCCCAGGAGGCCGCGGCCACGTCGTCCGCGTACTGCTCCAGGCACCGGCCCCGGAAGTACGCTCGGGTGTCCTCCGGCGGCTTGGCGGCGGCCGTCTCTACGGCCGGCTCCTCCACCAGCCGCTTCATCTTGCCGCGGGCCACCAGGCGGTTGTACAGGCCCTTGTCGGGGCGTACGTCCGCGTACTGGAGGTCGACCAGGTGGAGCCGGGCGGCGTCCCAGCCGAGCCCGTCGCGCCGTCGGTAGCCCTCCAGGATCTGCCGCTTCGCGATCCAGTCCAGCTCGCCCGCGAGGCTCATCGGATCGCTCTCCAGCCGCCCAAGGACGTCCTCCCAGCGGGAGAGCACGTCCTTGGTCTGCTCGTCCGCGTCGGCTCCGAACCGCTCTTCCACGTATTTCCGCGCCAGCTCGAAGTACTCCATCTGCAGTTGCACGGCGGTCAGGGTGCGGCCGCTGCGCAGCGTGATCAGGTGGCGCAGGTCGGGGTCGTGGGAGACCTGGTGGAGGGTGCGTACGGGCTGGTCGACGGCGAGGTCGACGGTGATGAAGCCGTCCTCGATCATGGAGAGGACGAGGGCGGTGGTGCCGAGCTTGAGGTAGGTGGAGATCTCGGAGAGGTTCGCGTCGCCGATGATCACGTGGAGGCGGCGGTACTTGTCGGCGTCCGAGTGGGGTTCGTCGCGGGTGTTGATGATGGGCCGCTTGAGGGTGGTCTCCAGGCCGACCTCGACCTCGAAGTAGTCCGCGCGCTGGCTGATCTGGAAGCCGTGTTCGCGGCCGTCCTGGCCGATGCCGACGCGGCCGGCGCCGGTGATCACCTGGCGGCAGACGAAGAAGGGGGTGAGGTGGCGCACGATCTCCGAGAAGGGGGTTTCCCGCTTCATCAGGTAGTTCTCGTGCGTGCCGTAGGAGGCGCCCTTGTTGTCGGTGTTGTTCTTGTAGAGCTGGATCGGCTGGGCGCCGGGGAGCTGGGCGGCGCGTACGGCGGCCTCGGCCATGATCCGTTCGCCGGCCTTGTCCCAGAGGACGGCGTCGAGCGGGTTGGTGACTTCCGGGGAGCTGTACTCGGGGTGGGCGTGGTCGACGTAGAGTCGTGCGCCGTTGGTCAGGATGACGTTGGCCAGGCCGATGTCCTCGTCGGTGAGCTGGCTGCTGTCGGCGGCCTCGCGGGCGAGGTCGAAGCCGCGGGCGTCCCGCAGCGGGTTCTCCTCCTCGAAGTCCCAGCGGGCGCGTCGCGCCCGGTGCATCGCCGCCGCGTAGGCGTTGACGATCTGGGACGAGGTGAGCATGGCATTGGCGTTCGGGTGACCGGGGACGGAGATCCCGTACTCCGTCTCGATTCCCATTACTCGCCGTACGGTCATGCGGCCCTCCTTGCCCGGCGGCGCCCCCGTTCGGGAGCGGCGCTCAAGTACCGCTGGTGGTCCGGTGCGTGTGCGGTGCCCGACCCCGCACTGCGGATGCGGCGGTACGGATGAGCCTAGAACCACTCCACGCCGGTGGGGAGATCATTTCAATCCTTGGCTGCGCCCCGTCACGGCTGAAAAGCGGTCGGTGATGCTGTCGGCAAAGCAGTCGGCTGCGGGTGCCCGGTGGGGGCACCCGCAGCCGCCTCCGATCAGAGGTACTGGCCGGTGTTTGCCACCGTGTCGATGGAGCGTCCGGTGTCTGCGCCCTGCTTTCCGGTGACGAGGGTGCGGATGAAGACGATCCGTTCGCCCTTCTTTCCGGAGATGCGGGCCCAGTCGTCGGGGTTGGTCGTGTTGGGCAGGTCCTCATTCTCCTTGAACTCGTCCACGCAGGCCTGGAGGAGGTGGGAGACGCGCAGGCCCTTCTGGTTGTGTTCGAGGAAGGCCTTGATGGCCATCTTCTTGGCCCGGTCGACGATGTTCTGGATCATCGCGCCGGAGTTGAAGTCCTTGAAGTAGAGGACTTCCTTGTCGCCGTTGGCGTAGGTGACCTCGAGGAAGCGGTTCTCCTCGGTTTCGGCGTACATCTGCTCGACGACGGTCTGGATCATGCTGTGGACGGCGACCTCGGGCGAGCCCTGGTGTTCGGCGAGGTCGTCGGAGTGCAGGGGCAGCGAGGCCTTGAGGTACTTGGCGAAGATGTCCCTGGCGGCTTCGGCGTCCGGGCGTTCGATCTTGATCTTCACGTCGAGGCGGCCGGGGCGCAGGATGGCCGGGTCGATCATGTCCTCGCGGTTGGAGGCGCCGATGACGATGACGTTCTCGAGGCCTTCCACGCCGTCGATCTCGGCGAGGAGCTGGGGGACGATGGTGTTCTCGACGTCCGAGCTGACTCCGGATCCGCGGGTGCGGAAGAGGGATTCCATCTCGTCGAAGAAGACGATGACGGGGGTGCCCTCGCCGGCCTTCTCGCGGGCGCGCTGGAAGACGAGGCGGATGTGGCGCTCGGTTTCGCCGACGTACTTGTTGAGGAGTTCGGGGCCCTTGATGTTGAGGAAGTAGGACTTTCCGGCGGGCTGGCCGGTGACCTCGGCGACCTTCTTGGCAAGGGAGTTGGCGACGGCCTTGGCGATGAGCGTCTTGCCGCAGCCGGGCGGGCCGTAGAGCAGGATGCCCTTGGGCGGCCGCAGTTCGTGTTCCTTGAACAGGTCCGGGTAGAGGTAGGGGAGTTCGACGGCGTCGCGGATCAGCTCGATCTGGTCGCCCAGTCCGCCGATCTTGTCGTAGTCGATGTCCGGGACCTCTTCGAGGACGAGTTCTTCGACCTCGCTCTTGGGGACGACCTCGTAGACGTAGCCGGAGCGGGGTTCGAGCAGGAGGGCGTCGCCGGGGCGGATGGTGGCGTCCAGCAGCGGCTCGGCGAGCCTGACCACCCGTTCCTCGTCGGTGTGTCCGATGACCAGGGCGCGCTCGCCGTCCTCGAGGATTTCCTTGAGGGTGACGATGTCCCCGGCCCGCTCGAATTCCATGGCCTCGACCACGTTGAGGGCCTCGTTGAGCATGACTTCCTGGCCGCGCCGGAGCTCGTCCGGGTCCACGCTGGGGCTGACGTTCACGCGGAGCTTGCGGCCCCCTGTGAAGATGTCGACGGTGTCGTCGTCGTTCGCCTGCAGGAAGACGCCGAATCCGGCCGGCGGCTGTGCGAGCCGGTCGACTTCCTCCTTGAGCGCGACGATCTGGTCGCGTGCTTCACGGAGCGTATTTGCGAGTCGCTCGTTTTGCGCGGAGACGCCGGCCAGGTTTGTCTGGAGCTCGACGATCCGCTCCTCGAGAATCCTCGTGTGCCGCGGAGAGTCGGCGAGCTTACGTCGCAGGACGGCGATTTCCTGCTCGAGATAGGCAACCTGGCCGGCGGGGTCCTCAGACCCCCGCCCCGGCCGGATGCCGCGGTTGATGTCGTCGTCGTGGGCTGCCACGGTCCTCACCTCCTCCAAGGGGAGCTGGACGCTTCCTGACCCTACCTGGGCTGGTGGTGATTGAAACCCCTAGATCACAAAGACGGTAGAGGTGTGTCCGATCTTCACCCTTGCGTACTCCCTCACGCCAGGGGAATACCCACCCTTCAACATCGGAAAGCAGCCGGTTGTAAGGTCGAGTCGTTCAACACCCGCCAGCCTGGACGCGACTTGCCGCCGGCACATGGCGGGAAACGGATCACTGAGGGCAGGAAACGGCAGGAGATATGACCGTGCAGCAGGAGGCAACCGGCGGCGGCGCCGATGGCGCGGGGCGGGCCGGGGAGCCGCTGGAGGTCTGGATCGATCAGGACCTGTGCACCGGTGACGGGATCTGTGTGCAGTACGCGCCGGAGGTGTTCGAGCTGGACATCGATGGTCTGGCGTACGTGAAGAGCCCTGAGGACGAGTTGCTGGTGGAGGCGGGGGCGACCACTCCGGTTCCGTTGCCGTTGCTTCAGGATGTGGTGGATTCGGTGAAGGACTGCCCCGGTGACTGCATCCACGTGAGGCGCGCTTCGGACGGGGTGGAGGTCTACGGCCCCGACGCGGAGTGACGGTTCAAACACTCCGGGCGGACATCTGCGTCAGCTCCTGGCGGAATTTTCCGCCGGTCCAGCGCCACTTGGCGAGCTGCTCGACGTCGGGGCTGTAGCGGGGGACCTGGGGTGAGGAGTACCCGAGGAGCCGTGCGGTGACGAGGCCGTCACGGATCGTGAGGTCGATGGCGGTCTGGCGGCGTGCGGTGTCGAGGAGCGTGGCGACGACCCGGGGCCGGGCGCCTTCGGCCGTGTCCTGGGCGAGGACGTAGAGGGCGTGGGGCGGCGTGCCGGATCCGGCGTCGCAGCGGACGGCTGCGACGGTCTCGGGGCGGCGGTCCCCGTCGAGGTCGCCGTGGGCCGTGGCGGTGACGGTCGTGGGGGCGCCTTTGCAGTCGAGGGGCCAGGTGACTGCGGCCGGGTCCGGGGCTGCTGCCTGCGGGGCGGCGGGCCGGGGGCTGTCTCTTATACACCTCTGACTCTGCCGACGTCGCTCGGCGGTTGGTTTTC
>NZ_JACBGN010000330.1 GCF_013401435.1 Streptomyces sp. BR123 | reverse complement strand
AACGGCGGGCGCGCGGGTGCGGGGAGGGCTCTGAGAGACTGGGGGCGATGAACGAGACACCGGGGCGCGTGTACGCCGAGATCGATCTGGACGCCGTACGGGCGAACGTGCGCGCACTGCGCGCGCGGGCTCCCCGGGCCGAGCTCATGGCCGTCGTCAAGTCGGACGCCTACGGGCACGGCGCGGTCCCCTGTGCCCGCGCGGCCCTGGACGCCGGCGCCACCTGGCTCGGCACCGCCACCCCGGAGGAGGCGCTCGCCCTGCGCGCGGCCGGGATCGGCGGCCGGATCATGTGCTGGCTGTGGACCCCCGGCGGACCCTGGCGGGAGGCGATCGAGGCCGATGTCGACGTCTCCGTCAGCGGGATGTGGGCCCTCGACGAGGTGACCGCAGCCGCCCGGGCCGCCGGGCGGACCGCCCGGATCCAGCTCAAGGCCGACACCGGCCTCGGCCGCAACGGCTGCCAGCCCGCCGACTGGGCGGAGCTCGTCGGCGCGGCGGCCACCGCCGAGGCCGAGGGCACCGTCCGCGTCACCGGCGTCTGGTCGCACTTCGCCTGTGCCGACGAGCCCGGGCACCCCTCCATCCAGCTTCAGCTGGCCGTGTTCCGCGACATGCTCGCGTACGCCGAGAAGGAGGGGCTGGAGCCCGAGGTCCGGCACATCGCCAACTCGCCCGCGACGCTGACCATCCCGGACAGCCACTTCGACCTGGTGCGCTGCGGCCTCGCCGTCTACGGCGTCTCGCCCGCCCCCGAGCTCGGCACGCCCGCCGGGCTCGGGCTGCGCCCGGCGATGACCCTCAAGGCGTCGGTGGCCCTGGTGAAGACGGTGCCCGCCGGGCACGGCGTCAGCTACGGCCACCACTACGTCACCGAGGACGAGACCACCCTCGCGCTGATCCCCGCGGGGTACGCCGACGGCATCCCCCGGCACGCCTCCGGCCGCGGCCCGGTCTCCGTCGGCGGCCGGGTCCGGCGTGTCGCCGGGCGTGTCGCGATGGACCAGTTCGTCGTCGACCTCGGCCCCGGGGCCCAGGTGCGGGCGGGGGACGAGGCCGTCCTGTTCGGCAGCGGCGAGCACGGCGAACCGACCGCCGAGGACTGGGCTCAGGCGGCACAGACGATCGCGTATGAGATCGTCACCCGTATCGGAGGGCGCGTACCCCGCGTCTACCGCAACGGCTGAGTTGAGTTGAGGACGAGGGCGTGAGCGAGAACTGGCGCAGGGCCGGCTGGGCCGGGGCCGTGATCGGCGTGATAGCCGCGGGCGCGGCGGCCGGTGTCGCCGCCGAACGGATCACGGTGGGGCGCAGCGTGCGCCGCAAGGCGCGCCTCGCGCTCGACGCCGCCGGCGACTACGGCTCCCTGCGCGGAACGCCGGGCGCCGCCTACGCCGAGGACGGTACCGAGCTCCACTACGAGCTCGACGAGCCGGACGAGGACCCCGCCAAGCGGTCGCGCTCACGTCTGCGCCGCAAGGCCCCGCCCGCGCCGACGGTGGTGTTCTGCCACGGCTACTGCCTGGCCCAGGACTCCTGGCACTTCCAGCGCGCCGCCCTGCGGGGCCGCGTCCGCGCCGTGTACTGGGACCAGCGCAGCCATGGCCGCAGCGCCCGCGGCTTCGCCCAGGCCGACGGCGAGCCGGTGACGATCGACCAGCTCGGCCGCGACCTGAAGACCGTCATCGACGCCGCCGCCCCCGAGGGCCCGCTGATCCTGGTGGGTCACTCCATGGGCGGTATGACCATCATGGCGTTCGCCGAGCAGTACCCGGAGCTGGTGCGCGACCGGGTGCTCGGGATCGCCCTGGTCGGCACCTCCAGCGGCCGTCTGGACGAGGTGACGTACGGTCTGCCCGCCCTGGGCGTGGGGGCGGTGCGCCGGATCCTGCCGCCCGTGCTCAAGGCGCTCGGCTCTCAGGTGGAGCTCGTGGAGCGGGGACGCCGGGCCACCGCGGACCTGTTCGCCGGCATGATCAAGCTGTACTCGTTCGGCGCCCCGCGCGAGGTGGACCCGGGCGTCGCCCGGTTCGCGGAGCGGCTCATCGAGGCCACCCCCATCGACGTGGTCGCCGAGTTCTACCCGGCTTTCCAGGCCCACGACAAGACGGAGGCCCTCCAGCGGTTCGCGGACATCCCCGTCACCGTCATCGCCGGGGACCGCGACATGATCACCCCGGCCGCGCACAGCCAGGCCATCAAGGACGCGCTGCCGGCCGCCGAGCTCGTCGTCCTGGAGCGGGCCGGGCACCTGATGATGCTGGAGTACCCGCAGACGGTGACCGGGCTGCTGGCCGAGCTGCTCGCGCGCACCGGTGCGGTGCCCACAACGGCTAACGTTGGCGGACATGGAAGAAGTACCGCTGGAAGCCCCTCTCACCCCGGCGCGGGGATCTCGGGATCCTGAAGGCGCCGCCGACGCGCGCATCACCGTCGACTCGCCCGCGGCCATGCAGGCGCTGGGCCGCAGCATCGCCGGCCTGCTCCGCCCCGGCGACCTCGTCCTGCTGACGGGGGAGCTCGGCGCGGGCAAGACCACGCTGACCCGCGGGCTCGGCGAGGGGCTCGGTGTCCGCGGGGCGGTGACCTCGCCGACGTTCGTGATCGCCCGGGTGCACCCCTCGCTGCGCGGCGGGCCGGCGCTCGTCCACGTGGACGCGTACCGGCTGGGCGGCGGGCTGGACGAGATGGAGGACCTGGACCTCGACGTCTCGCTGCCCGAGTCCGTGGTCGTCGTCGAGTGGGGCGACGGCAAGGTCGAGGACCTCTCGGACGACCGGTTGCACGTGGTGATCGCGCGGGCGGTCGGCCACGAGGAGGTCCTGGATGACGTACGGGAGGTCACCGTGCGCGGTGTCGGCGAGCGCTGGGCCGCACCGGGTCTGCTGGCAGGCCTCGGGGCCGTCGCGGCGGGCTGAGGCCGGCCGGCCCGGGTCGGCCCGGTCGGCGGTCGGCCTGGTCGGCAGGCGGCCGGGGCCCGGGCCGGGACGGCAGGCGGCCGGGGCCGGGGCCGGGCCGGGCCTCAAGCGGTACCGACAAGGTGTCGGCAAGATATTGCGCCGGAAGGGGCGGCGTGGTCACATGGTACGCAGGGCTGGTTAGGCCTACCTAAGTACGGCCGGCCCGGGCCAGGAGGCAGCCATGTCGACAGGAGCAGCGGCACCGCGCGACCCCCGCAGGCCGGCCGTGCCGAGGGAAGCCTTGTCCGCCGTGCCCATGGGCGTGCTGCTCGCCGCGGGCGCGGCCGCCACCGCCGTCTCGACGCCGCCGGCGCACGCGCGCGCCGGGCAGGAGGACCGCGCACCGGCCGGCGCGGGCAGGGCGGCCGAGGGCCGCGGACCCGGCCGGCACGCGCAGGCCGCCCCGGAGCCCGAGGCGGCCTGACTCCTCCGTCCGGGTGAAATCAGGGAACGACGACGACCTTGGAGTTGCGGGTCGCGAAGGCCCACATCGCCTCGCCGTCGGCCCGGCTCATCCGGATGCCGCCGGTCTTCCGCGTCGGATCGGGCTCGGGCAGCTTCCCGTCCACGCGGGCGCTGAAGCCGATCACGACCCCGCTGCCCTCGGCGATCGCGAAGCGGACGACGTGTTCGACCGGCACCCCGTCCGAGCCGGTGACCGCGTTCGAGCGGGAGTTCACCAGGTAGGTGCCCGGCTTCGGGTGCACCGTGCTCGGCACCACCGTGAACGTCTTCGGCTCCTTGCCGTCCTCGGTGACCAGCCACACCCGCTTCTGGGCCGCCGAGTACACGACGCGCGTACCCGTACCGGAGTCGGCCGGCACGGCGTTCGGCTTCGCCGGGCCGGGCGCCGGCGCGGGCGCCGCGGCGGAGGGCGCAGCCGACGGCGCGGCAGCCTCGTGCGCGGACGGCGCGGGCGCGGTCGCCGAGGCCTGGTAGCCGAGGAACCCGACCGCGGCCAATGCCGCGGCCGTGAGCCCGGCCACGATTCCCGAGCTGCTGCGTCCCACTTGCCCCACCTCTCGTGCTTCCCGGTGCGCCGGGTCCGGCAGACCACCGGACCGACTCCCGGGGTTCGAATACCGCGATCGAATCCTGGGGTCGAAGGTAGCAGCAGGGGTGCCCCACGACCGGCCGCGAGGGCCGGGGCCCGGGGAGTCGTAGGCTGTTCGCGTGCTCTTGCTCGCTGTAGATACCGCCACGCCCGCCGTCACCGTCGCCCTGCACGACGGCGAGAACGTCCTCGCCGAGTCGCAGCAGGTCGACGCCCGCCGCCACGGGGAGCTCCTGCTGCCGTCGGTCGACCGGGTCCTCGCCGAGGCCGGGCTGAAGCTCGACGCCCTCACCGGCATCGTCGTCGGCGTCGGCCCCGGCCCCTACACCGGCCTGCGCGTCGGCCTCGCCACGGCCGCCACCTTCGCCTCCGTCCTCGGCATCCCCGTGCACGGCCTGTGCACCCTCGACGGCCTCGCGTACGCCGCCGGCGCCGCCGGCATCGAGGGCCCCTTCACCGTCGCCACCGACGCGCGACGCAAGGAGGTCTACTGGGCCCGCTACGAGGACCCGCTCACCCGGATCGGCGAGCCCGCCGTGGACCGCCCGGCCGAGATCGCCGAACGGGTCGCCGGGCTGCCCGCGGTCGGACAGGGCGCCCTGCTGTACCCGGAGGTGTTCCCCGACGCGCGCGGCCCCGAGCACCAGAGCGCCGCCGCCCTCGCGGCGCTGGCGGTGCACCGGCTCGCGGCCGGGCAGGAGTTCCTGCCCCCGACGCCGCTGTACCTGCGCCGGCCCGACGCGCAGGTGCCGAAGAACTACAAGGTGGTCACCCCGCAGTGACGGCAGTACTGCGCGAGATGCGCTGGTGGGACATCGGGCCCGTGCTGGAACTGGAGCAGGAGCTGTTCCCCGAGGACGCCTGGTCCGCCGGAATGTTCTGGTCCGAGCTCGCCCACGCCCGCGGCCCGCACGCCACCCGCCACTACGTCGTGGCCGAGGACGCCGATGGCCGGCTCGTCGGCTACGCAGGGCTGGCCGCCGCCGGCGACCTGGCCGACGTACAGACCATCGCCGCCGCGCGCGACCAGTGGGGGACCGGGCTCGGCGCCCGGCTCCTGACCGACCTGCTGCGCGCGGCCACCGCGTTCGAGGCGGCCGAGGTGCTGCTGGAGGTGCGGGTGGACAACACCCGGGCCCAGAAGCTCTACGAGCGCTTCGGATTCGAGCCGCTCGGCTTCCGCCGGGGCTACTACCAGCCCGGCAACGTCGACGCGCTCGTGATGCGCCTTTCCGATCCCGCACTCTCCGTCCCCGCGGACGGACCCGTACAAGGTGAGACCCATGGCTGACGAACCCCTCGTCCTCGGCATCGAGACCTCCTGCGACGAGACCGGCGTCGGCATCGTCCGCGGCACCACCCTGCTGGCGGACGCGGTCGCGTCGAGCGTCGACGAGCACGCCCGCTTCGGCGGCGTCGTGCCCGAGGTGGCCTCCCGCGCCCACCTGGAGGCGATGGTCCCGACCATCGAGCGCGCCCTGAAGGAGGCCGGGGTCAGCGCCCGCGACCTCGACGGCATCGCGGTCACCGCCGGCCCCGGCCTCGCGGGGGCCCTGCTGGTCGGCGTCTCGGCGGCCAAGGCGTACGCGTACGCGCTCGGCAAGCCGCTGTACGGGGTGAACCACCTGGCCTCGCACATCTGCGTGGACCAGCTGGAGCACGGGCCGCTGCCGGAGCCGACGATGGCGCTGCTGGTGTCCGGCGGGCACTCCTCCCTGCTGCTCGCCCCGGACATCACCTCCGACGTGCGGCCGCTGGGCGCGACCATCGACGACGCGGCGGGCGAGGCCTTCGACAAGATCGCGCGGGTGCTGCACCTCGGCTTCCCCGGCGGCCCGGTCATCGACCGGCTGGCCAAGGAGGGCGACCCCAAGGCGATCAACTTCCCGCGCGGGCTGACCGGATCGCGCGACCCGGCGTACGACTTCTCCTTCTCCGGGCTCAAGACGGCGGTCGCCCGCTGGATCGAGGCGAAGCGGAACGCGGGCGAGGAGGTGCCGGTGCGCGATGTCGCGGCGTCCTTCCAGGAGGCCGTGGTGGACGTGCTGACCCGCAAGGCGATCCGCGCCTGCAAGGACGAGGGCGTCGACCACCTGATGATCGGCGGCGGGGTCGCGGCCAACTCCCGGCTGCGGGCGCTCGCGCAGGAGCGCTGCGACGACGCGGGGATCATCCTGCGGGTGCCGCGGCCGAAGCTGTGCACGGACAACGGCGCGATGGTCGCGGCGCTGGGCGCGGAGATGGTCAAGCGGAACCGTCCCGCCTCGGACTGGGACCTGTCGGCGGACTCCTCGCTGCCGGTGACGGACCCGCACGTGCCGGGCGTCGGCCGGGAGGACGGGGACGAGCAGGGCGAGGGCCAGGGTCACGGCCACGGGCACAGCCACGACCACGACCACGTTCACGAGCTGAGCAAGGACAACCTGTACTCATGAGCACCGTCGCGCTGATGTGGGAGGCCCGCGCCGCCGACGGCCGCGGCGCCGAGCTGCTGGAGTGGGCCCGCGCGCAGGTCCTGGCCCGGGAGCCGGTCCGCCGGGAGGTGCTGCGGGCCCCGCAGGACCGGGTGTTGGTGATCACCTGGTGGGAGGCGGCCGAGGGCCTGGCGGCCGACCTCCCCGAACTCCCGGAGCCCGCGGCCGACCTGATCACGCGCGCGGTGCACCGCTGGCGGTTCGAGTCGGTGGAGGTGGAGGTGGAGGCCACCGGCGCCGACACCGGCGGGTCCTGAGCCGCGGGGCGGCCCGCCCTGGGTAGGTTCATGCGCATGACATACCCGGACCTGCCGCCCCCGCCGCCGCCCGCGCCCGTACGGGCCCGGCTGGACGAAGCCTCCGCGCAGGCCCTGCGCGCCGACCGCGCGCGCATCCTGCGGGAGCTGGACCGGCGCAGCCTGGGCCCGGGCCGGCTGCTCCTGCTCTGGGCCGTGGCCACCGTCTTCACCGTCGGCTGGTCCCTCGTCGGCGCGGCCCTGATGTCCTTCGAGGCCCCGGACCCCTTCTCGGTGATCTACGGCGCGGTCTTCGCCCTGCTCGGGGCGGGCGTGATGATCCCGACCGGCTTCTGGTTCGCCTGGTGCGTCCGGCGGGACCGCGCGATGCGCCGGCTGCTGCGCGCCTGGGCCGAGGTGGCCCCGGACCCGGCCGCCGACGCCTGGCTCCGCGCCCCCCGCATGAGCCTGTTCTGGGCGCTCGCCTCCTTCGCGGTGGCCGCGTTCGGGCTCTGGGTGTCCTTCGCCGGCACCGCGTCGGCCCGACCGGGCGACACCACGTACGGCGAGATGGCCTACCTCATCGGCCTCGGCACCATCCTGTGGGTCACCGGCCTGCTGGGCCTCGGCAAGGCCGGCACGCACTACCGCTGGGCCGTGCGCGCCTTCCCGC
>NZ_JACBGN010000032.1 GCF_013401435.1 Streptomyces sp. BR123 | reverse complement strand
GCTGCCCCAGGACGTCAAGGACACCGCGGCCAAGCCCAAGGACGAGACGGGCAACTCCGACAAGGACGACGCCCAGCGGGTCCAGCGGGTTCGGGGTCTTCGAGGCAGACGGCGTGGGGGCGGCCGAGGTGGTGGGGGCCGCCTGCTTGGGCGTGGTGGCGGTGTCGGCCGGCTTGCTCGCGGACGGCTTGGGCACCGGCGGGGTGACACCGGGCTTGGGCGCGGCGGAGGCGGACGGCGAGGCACTCGCGCTCGGCGAGGGCGAGGCCGAGGGGCTGGGGGAGGCCGACTCCGCGGGTTCGTCGGACCGTGTCACGCACGGGCCGGGCGCGAAGGGGATCTCCTTGTCGTCGGCCAGGGCCAGCCTGGGCGCCATGCCCATGCCGACCAGGACCGCCGTCGGCATGGCCGCGAGGGCCATCGTCTTGCCGACCGGAATCTGGATCTTGTTCAGCAGCGACTTGCGGGGCGCGGCGTGCCGCGGGCCCCTTCTTTCACGGGACTCTGTGCCCGGGGCCACGCCCCGCTGCGTCTCGTCACCCCGCACTGTTCCTCCCGCCATCGGCGTGGGCAGTCGTCTCGGTCGCGTGGGCCGTTTCCATGTCGCGGGGTGCCGGGATGTCGTGGAACTCGTCCGCAGGCTGTGCCCCGGCCGCCTCCGGCTCCTCGGCCAGCGGCACTCCCGGCGCCCAGGACAGTGCGAGGGCACCGCCGATCATGGCGAAGAGGAAGCCGATGAAGAAGCCGCCGAGGTTGGACACCGGAATGGACACGAGGGCCAGCAGGATCGCGGCGACGCCCGCGAAGACACGGATGCCCTGCTGGAACCAGAGGGCCAGGCCCAGTGTGATCAACAGGACGCCGATGATCAGCGAGCCGGAGCCCGTCGTCGTCGCCATCGCAAGGGTGACGTTGCCCAGCCGGATGTCCGCATAAGGGAAGTAGACGATCGGCAATCCGCCGAGGAGCGTGAAGAGGCCGGCCCAGAAGGGTCGGCCGCCCCGCCAGTCGCGGAAGCGGTGGTACGTGACAGTGAGCCAGTGATCGTCTGCGGCGTGAACCGGGGCCTGGGGGTTCATGGACAACAGCTCCCTGGAAACGGTGGTACGGAGAACTCTGTGGAGCCCGGACGGGCGCCTGGCGACGGCTGCCGCAGCCCGCCCGTCCGGTCGGTCACATCCAGGACGGGATTACTTCTCGTCCTGGTAGCACGGCTGGTTCCCGCTGAGCAGACGCAGCTTGAGGTCGGGCAGCGTGAAGGTACCCGCCGTCGTCGCCCACGCCTTCTGGCGGACGTTGGTCAGCGTGGCCTTCTTGGCACGCTGCGAGAACAGGCCGCCGTCCGCCACCGTGCCGGGGACCGGCTTGGTGGTGTGGCTGCCGTCGCCCACCGCGACACCGATGTCGAGCTGGTCGAACTTCGCGTCCGCGTCCAGCTCGGCGACGTCGAGGTAGATGTTCTCCGCGACGGCGGGACGGCCCTTGTTGCCCGTCCGCAGCTGCAGCGTGATGTTGCCGATCGGAGTCGGCGTCACCAGCGACTGGCACATGTTGGTGATCTCGGCACGGCTGAAGCCGGAGATCGTGACCGGGTGCTTGGTCTTCTCCTTGGACCCCAGTACGGCGCCCTCGGCGAGGCTGCCGTACTGGATCAGGTCGTCACCGACGAGCTGATCGGCCGTGACCTTGAAGTCCTGACCGGAGACGCTGAACGACGCCGCGAGGGCACCCTGCGCCAGACCCACACCGACCGCGGCGGTGGCCGCGATGCTCGGCACCATGACGAGCGCGAAGCGCTTCCATCTGGTCCCGCCACGAACCTGAGAACTCATGTTGTTCCTCCTTCTCGGACGTACATCTCCGGTCCGGGCAGAGCCCGACCTGGGATGGGAGAAGTGCTACGTCCTCGGGAAGGAGCGCAGGCGGCCGTGGCGCGGCCGGGCCGCGTCCGATACACCGGCGTTCACCCCCGAGCGACAACCACTGGGTCACGCGTTCGCGCGACCAGGAGGACAGGCTCCGCCGGTGCGGCGAAGACCCCCCTGTCCCGCGGCCGGTGCCACTGCCACCGGCCGGCCCGGTGGGGACCCTCCACCGCGGCTCCGGCTGGCGGCTCTGCGGGAAGGACCGAGCGTCGCCGATCGTGGTCCATTCCAGGCCGAGGCACAAGGGGGTTCGTTACTGGCGGGTAACGGCCTGATAACCGGGGGCCGACCCGCAGCCATCGGGAAGCAACACAAAGTGCCACCCAAGGCCACGACAGAGCAGGAGGAAGAGGAACACACCGGACAGTTCACGGGGTTCCACTTACTGCGAGTAACAGCGGCCGCCATTGCCAAGTTTTGGCAAAGCGCGGCCGCTGTTTGTCTCCGTGTCAACAAATCGCCGGCCGGTCCGCGGCCGCTCCGCAGCCCGGGCGGACCGTGCCCGCGACCTGCCTAGAACAACGCCCGCGAGAGCGCCGTACGCGCCGCCGAGACCCGGGGGTCGTCCGCCCCGATGACCTCGAACAGCTCCAGCAGCCGTACCCGTACGGCGTTCCGGTCGTCCCCCGCGGTCACCCGCACGGCGTCCACCAGGCGCCCGAAGGCGTCCTGCACGTGGCCGCCGGCCATGTCCAGGTCCGCGGCGTCGATCTGGGCCTGCGGGTCCTTCGGGTTCTCGGCCGCCTTGGCGCGCACCGCCTGCGGGTTCATGCCCTTGACCCGGGCGAGCAGCTCGGCCTGCGCCAGGCCCAGCTTCGCCTCGGTGTTCGCCGGGTCCTCCGCCAGGACGTTCCCGTACGCCCGCACCGCTCCGGCCAGGTCGCCCGCGTCGAGCGCGGACACGGCCGCCTCCAGCAGCGCGTCGTGCGGTCCGGCCGGGGCCTCTGCGGCGGCCGCGCCGCCCGGGGCGCCGCCTTCGGCGTTCGCGTCCACCGGGATCCCGATGATGCCGAAGCGCTCCTCGGCGACCTGCACCAGCTGGGCGAGGGTCGCGCGGATCTCCTGCTCGGGCGCCACGCCCTGGAACAGCGGCAGTACCTGGCCCGCTACCACCGCGAACACGGCGGGGATGCCTTGGATGCCGAACTGCTGCATCAGCAGCTGGTTGGCGTCAACGTCGATCTTGGCCATCACGAGGCGGCCGTTCGCCTCGACGACCAGCCGCTCCAGCAGGGGGCTGAGCTGCTTGCAGGGCTGGCACCACTCGGCCCAGAAGTCCAGGATGACCGGGACCTCGGAGGAGAGCTGGAGGACGTCGCGCTCGAATCCGGCCTCGTCGACGTCGATCACGAGCGCCGAAGGGGACACTGCGCCGCCGGCCGCGGGCGCGCCGCCCTCGGCGGCCTGCCGGGCCGCATCGGCCCGAGCCTGCTCGGCCTTCGCCTTGGCCTCGGCGGCCGCCTTCACCGCGGCGAGGTCGACGACGCCGCTCATGGACATGTTTCTGGGCTGCATGCGTACATCCTCCCCCCTGTGTGCGCGCCGACGAAAAAGATCGGCCGAATTGCGCTGCCGACCGCAGCCGGTCCGGCCCGCGGTCGAACGGTCCGGTGGATGCTGCCGTGCCCTGGAACTGCCCTGTGCTGGTGCTGTGGTGGTGCTGTGGTGGCGCCGGGTCCCCACCTGGCGCCGGTAGCTCTTCGCGTGGTTGCCGCTCTTACGCTACGAGCCGTAGCGTAACTCCCCATGCGCCTCCGCGGACCCCGCGGGTGCGCTCGTGTCCCGTGATCTGAAGCACACGCACGAGCGCCCGGCGGTTCCGCTACCGACGGGTATGGTTCTGCGCCATGCGCAACCCCAGCTCCCCCGGCGGCCGCGTCGGCCGCCCCAGAAGCGCCGCCGCGGACGCCGCGATACTCGCCGCGACCCGGGACGCCCTGGTCGAGCTGGGCTGGTCGAAGCTGACGATGGGCGACGTCTCGACCCGGGCCGGGGTCGCGAAGACCACCCTGTACCGCCGCTGGGCGGGCAAGAACGAGCTGGTCGTGGACGCGGTCGCGGAGCTCTTCGACTCCCTCGAACTCCCCGACCGGGGCTCCCTCGAAGCCGACGTCGAGCATGTGGTCCTGCAGTTCGCGGAGCTGCTGCGGCGCCCCGAGGCCCGTACGGCGCTGATGGCGGTCGTCGCCGAGTCCACGCGGGACGAGGCCCTGCGCGACCGGATCCGGTCCGCGATCGTGGACCGGCAGAAACGTCTCGTCGTACAGGGCCGCGAGCAGGCCCAGGCCCGCGGGGAACTCCCTTACGAGAAGGACGCCGCCCTCGCCGGGCGCACCACGGACCTGATCTTCGACGTGATCGCGGGCACCGTGGTGCACCGCGCGCTGGTCAGCTCGGCGCCGGTGGACGAGGCGTGGGCGGCCGCCTTCACGGCCCTGCTGATGCACGGCCTGCGCGGCGGCGCCGCCGAAGCCGCCTGATCCGCCGGGGCCGCCGGCCCCTCCGCCGCGCCCGCCTGATCCGCCGATACGGCCCGCTCACCCGGTACGGGCCCGGTCCCCCGTACGGGCCCGGTCACGGTCCCCCGTACGGAGGAGGCCGGCCGCGGCTGCCTCAGGGCAGCGGCACCGCGGCCGGCCGTCGTCCTGCCTCCGGCGGCCCCCGGGGGAAGTCGGGCAGCGCCGGGGTGTGCGGGGGCTAGAAGCCCGGAGGCTCCGTGTAGGTGCCCCACTCGTCGCGCAGTGCGTTGCAGATCTCGCCGAGGGTGGCCTCGGCGCGCACCGCGTCGAGCATGGACGGGATCATGTTCGACCCGTCGCGGGCGGCGTCCAGCATGGCCTTCAGCGATTCCCGCACCTTCGCGTCGTCACGGCGCTCCTTGCGGGCGGCGAGCGCGCGCACCTGCTCCCGCTCGACCTCGTGGCTGACGCGGAGGATCTCCAGGTCGCCGGTGACCGAGCCGTGGTGGACGTTGACGCCGACCACGCGCTTGTCGCCCTTCTCCAGCGCGCGCTGGTAGACGAAGGCCGACTCGGCGATCTCGCCGGTGAACCAGCCGTCCTCGATGCCGCGCAGGATGCCCGAGGTGATCGGCCCGATCGGGTGCTTGCCGTCCGGGTGGGCGCGCAGGCCGCGCTCCTTGATCTGGTCGAAGATCTTCTCGGCGTCGGCCTCGATGCGGTCGGTGAGCTGCTCGACGTACCAGGAGCCGCCCAGCGGGTCGGCCACGTTGGCCACGCCGGTCTCCTCCATCAGCACCTGCTGCGTGCGCAGGGCGATCTCGGCCGCCTGCTCGCTGGGCAGGGCGAGGGTCTCGTCGAGGGCGTTGGTGTGCAGCGAGTTGGTGCCGCCCAGGACGGCCGCGAGGGCCTCCACGGCGGTGCGCACCACGTTGTTGTACGGCTGCTGCGCGGTCAGGGAGACGCCGGCGGTCTGCGTGTGGAAGCGCAGCCACATCGACTTCTCGTTCTTCGCCCCGTACACCTCCTTCATCCAGCGCGCCCAGATCCGGCGGGCGGCGCGGAACTTGGCGATCTCCTCGAAGAAGTCGAGGTGGGCGTCGAAGAAGAAGGACAGGCCGGGCGCGAAGGTGTCGACGTCCATGCCGCGGGAGAGGCCGAGTTCCACGTAGCCGAAGCCGTCCGCCAGCGTGTACGCGAGCTCCTGCGCGGCCGTCGCCCCGGCCTCGCGGATGTGGTAGCCGGAGACGGACAGCGGCTTGTAGGCCGGGATGCCCTTGGCGCAGTACTCCATGAGGTCGCCGATGAGGCGCAGGTGCGGCTCGGGTTCGAAGAGCCACTCCTTCTGGGCGATGTACTCCTTGAAGATGTCCGTCTGGAGGGTGCCGTTGAGGACGGCCGGGTCCACGCCCTGCCGCTCGGCCGCCACCAGGTACATGCAGAAGGCAGGCACGGCCGGGCCGGAGATCGTCATCGAGGTGGTCACGTCGCCGAGCGGGATGTCCTTGAAGAGGACCTCCATGTCGGCGGCGGAGTCGATGGCGACACCGCAGTGCCCGACCTCGCCGAGCGAGCGGGCGTCGTCGGAGTCGCGGCCCATGAGGGTCGGCATGTCGAAGGCCACGGAGAGCCCGCCGCCGCCGGCGGCCAGGATCATCTTGTAGCGCTCGTTGGTCTGCTCGGCGTTGCCGAAGCCGGCGAACTGGCGGATGGTCCAGGTGCGGCCGCGGTAGCCGGTGGCGTGCAGGCCGCGGGTGTACGGGTACTCGCCCGGCCAGCCGATGCGCTCGAAGCCCTCGTAGGCGTCGCCGGGCCGGGGCCCGTAGACGGGATCGACGGCATCGCCGGAGAGCGTGGTGAAGTCGGCCTCGCGCTTGCGGGCCTTGTCGTAACGGGCCTGCCAGCGGCGGCGGCCCTCCTCGATGGCGTCAGCGTCCATGCTTCGAATTTACTAGGACGTCCTAGTAAATGTCGATGGGAAACCCCGGGGAGCTTTCTCCCCGGGGTTCGGCGGCTACGCGTCGGCGGTGGCCAGGTCGTCGGTGATCAGCGGCTCGATGTCGGCGCGGACCTTGCGCTCGACGAAGAACGCGGCGCCCGGGATGGTCCCGGACAGCATCACCCACAGCATCCGGCCGAAGGACCAGCGGGCCTTGGAGCTCAGGTCGAAGGCGAAGACCAGGTAGATCATGAAGAGCACGCCGTGGGCCTGGGACACGGCGAAGGTCAGGCCGGCGCCGGTGTCGAAGCCGTACTTGGCGACCATGCAGCCGCAGAGGATCAACAGCATGACGGCGGTCACGTAGGCCATGACGCGGTAGCGGGTCAGCACGCTTCGTTTCATGGCTACGAGCGTAGCCGGGGCGCCGGGCCCCGCCGACGCCGGGAGCACGAAGCCGCAGGCGGCCGACGGGCGGTGTGAGCAGGGCCACGGCGGCCTGCCGCGCGGACCCGCCGGCGCACCGGCGCGGGCCTGCCGGCGCGGGCCTGCCTCTGATCTTGTAAGAGTGCCCCGGCCTTCAGGCTGTGGGTGAATCTCGGCGTGCGGCGTCAAGGACGGCCCCAAGCCCCTCAGCGTCCGCGAGTGGACGTGCCAGGCGTGCGGGGCCGTCCTGGACCGGGACGTGAACGCGGCGGTCAACGTCGCCAAGGCCGCCGGACTGGCGGTGTCAGCCTGTGGAGCGCAGGTAAGACGGGCACCCGTGCCCGCACCGCGCAGCGAAGCAGGAACCCACCCGAAGCGACCCACACGGCTTGTGTGGGAGCAGGCGGGAATCCCGGGCGTTTAAAGCCGGGAGGATGTCAACGCTCCTCGAAGTCCCCCGCGGACACCCGCAGCGGCCGCAGCATCGCGAAGATCTCGGCGCATTCCTCGGCGTCGTAGGCGTGCAGCCCGAAGTCGATCGCCATCAGGTCCTTCGTGGCCGCCTCGACGACCTCGCGGCCCTTCTCCGTGATGCTCGCCAGGGTGCCCCGGCCGTCGTTGGGGTTGGGGCGCTTGGCCACCAGCCCGGACTTCACCAGCCGGTCCACCGTGTTCGTCACGGACGTCGGGTGGACCATCAGCCGCTCGCCGATCTTCGACATCGGCAGCTCGCCGGCCTTGGAGAAGGTGAGCAGCACGAGCGCCTCGTACCGGGCGAAGGTCAGGCCGTACGGCTTGACGACGGCGTCGACCTCGCCGAGCAGGATCTGGTGCGCCCGCATGATCGAGGTGATGGCTGCCATGGAGGGCGCCGGCCCCCACCGCCGCTGCCAGAGTTCGTCGGCGCGGGCGATGGGGTCGAAAGGGAGGCTGAGCGGCTTGGACACGTATCCGACCCTACCGGGCGGTCATTTGGCGGTGTGCCCTGTCTCATCCCTCGGTCCGCTCCCCCGGGTGGCGGAACGCAGTTCGGCGAGCAGGAGCAGGACGACGGCCGTCCCGATGACGGCGGCGCCGACGACGACCAGGTGGACCGGGACGAACTCGGCGGCGAGGCCGGCCAGCGCCATGCCCACCCCCTGGAAGGCCATCAGACCGGTGCCGAGCAGGGTCATCGCCCGGCCGCGCAGCTCCTCGGGGACGGCGTCGACGTACCACTGGTCGAGACCGAGGGTGTGGGCGTGGGCCAGCCCGACGGCCAGCAGCGCGGCGAGGACCACCGGCACGCCGGGCCGGGCGGCGTACACGAGCAGGGGCAGCAGGGCGGCGGCGGCGAGCGGGGCCACCAGTCGGGAGCGTGCCTCCGGGCCGAGCGCCGAGCCGGCCCACAGTTCACCCGCGATGGTGCCGACGGGCAGGGCGCACATCATCACACCGAGCGCGGCGGTGCCCGCGCCGATGGCGTCGGCGTACGGGGCGAGCAGCGCCTCGGGGGCGATCACGAAGACCGGCGGCAGCCAGAACAGCAGGGTCAGCGCCCGCAGCCGGCGGTCGCCCAGCACGGCCCGGATCCCGGCGAGCGGCGAGGTACGGGCGGCAGCCCCTGCGGAGGTCCCGGCGGCGGCCCGGGCGGGTCGGGCCCGGGTGCCGCAGCGCAACAGCAGGGCGGAGCAGAGGAACCCGGCGGCGGTCAGCGCGATGGCGGTGCGCGGCGCGAGGACGGTCAGCAGCAGCCCGCCGAGGCCGAAGCCGGCGAGCTGGGCGCTCTGGGCCACCATCCGCATCAGCGAGCGGCCGAGGACGAAGGCGTCGCCGGGGCCCAGGATGTCGCCGAGGGAGGCGTTGCGGGTGCCCTGGAACAGCGGGGCGACGAAGGCCATGGCGGCGCGCAGCGCGAGCAGCGCGCCGACGGGCGTGCCGGGCAGCACCATGGCGGCGGCGCACCCGGCACAGAGCAGGTCGCAGGCGGTGAGGACGCTGCGGGCGGGGCGGCGGTCGGCGAGGGGCGCCAGCAGGATGCCGCCGAGGGCGTACGGCAGGAAGCCGAGGGCGAAGGCGAGCGCGCTCATCAGCGGCGAACCGGTGGCGCGGAAGACGAGGACGGTCAGGGATATCTCGGCGACGACGATGCCGAGCACGGACAGCAGGTGGGCGGCGAAGACGTACCGGAACTCCCGGACCCGGAAAACGGGGCGGTAGCCGCCGCGGGCTGCCCGGTGGGCGGTGGTGGTGGCCATGCCGACACCCTGCGGGGCTACCGTGGGCCGCGGCAGTGATTCGCCTCTGCCCGAATCACTCACGGGGAACCGGAGGATCGCGCAGTATCACGAGGGATCACGATCACGAGGGATCACGATCACGAGGGATCACGATCACGAGGGCGGACCTCGGGGCCACGAGGGGAGCGGGGGAACGAGGAGGGGGACCGGACCATGGCTTTCCACTTCCGCTTCGGGCCGGCCGACCTGCTGCGCTGCCGGTTCTCGATCTCGCCGCGCTGGGAGACCCAGGAGGCGGTGCGCACCCTGATGCGCCCGCACCGGCACGCCTACCACCTGCCCTGGCTGCGGCAGATCCGGGTGGCCGCCGAGGGGCTGGACCTGCGGCCGCTGTGGCTGCTGATGCCACGGGCCGGCCACAACCCGGACTTCCTCAGCCCGCCGCCCGTCGGGCCGTCCGTCACCTTCGAGGAGGAGCTGGCGCGGGTCCGGGCGGCCAGCTCCGCGGATCCGCACGCCGTACGGGAGGACCTGCGGCGGGCCCTGGTGTGCAGCCCGGGCGCGGCGGAGAGCGAGGCCGGCCGGCGGATGCTCGCGGACCCGGCGCGGGCCGTGCGGGAACTGTCCGACCTGCTGGAACAGGCCTGGACGGCGCTGATCGCACCACACTGGCCTCGGCTGCGGGCGCTGCTGGAGGCCGACATCCTCTTCCACTCGCGGCGGCTCGCGGCAGGCGGCCTGGAGGCGCTGTTCGACGGGCTCCACCCGGACCTGGCCTGGTCCGGCGACACGCTGACCATCCGGAAGCCGGGCCACCACGACCGCAGCCTGGACGGGCAGGGGCTCCTGCTGATGCCGAGCGCGTTCGTCTGGCCGGAGGTCGTCGGCGGCTACGACCCGCCCTGGCAGCCGACGCTGGTCTACCCGGCCCGCGGCATCGGCGCCCTGTGGACGGCCCCGGCCGGCCCGGCCCCGCAGGTCCTGGCCCGGCTGCTCGGCCGGGGCCGCGCCGAGGTGCTGTGCGCACTGGCCGAACCGGCGTCCACCACCGCCCTGGCCCGGCGTCTCGGGCTGGCGCCCGCCACGGTTTCCGCGCACCTGAAGGCACTGCACGGAGCGGGCCTGCTCCTCTCCTCCCGCCACGGCCACCACATCCTGTACGAGCGCACTCCCCTGGGCATCGCCCTGGCAACGGGCGCACCCCCGCCGCCGTGACGCGCCGGCCCCGCCGCGGTCCCACCGCCTGGTGCTCACCCGGAGCACCTGGGGCAGTGACTCCCGTCAGGCCTGTTGGATCTCCGCCATGAGCAAGCGCAGCGTGAGCGAGTGCTTTTCCGGAGGCAGGGCGTCCAGGGCCGTCCGGGCGTGGGCGGCCCCGCCCGAGAGGTCTCCGGACCGGGCGAGCATGAGGCCCCGGTGCATCTCCAGGTGGGTCGCGAAGCGGGGCAGCGCTGCGGGGAGTTCCCGGCGCGCGGCTTCCTGGGCTTCCACGGCTCCCCTTTCGTCTCCCAGACGGGCCAGGAGGAGCGACAGGAAGACGTTCATCCGCCACCAGGGCACCGCGTAGTCGCTGGTCTGCTCGTGCGACCCCGCCTTGTCGAAGATGCGCCGACCCCGGTCCGCCAGGTGCAGCGCCGCTGCCCGGTCCCCACGGACCGCTGCCGCGTGCGCCTTCCCCATGATCGCGTTGAGGAGGCCGAGGGAGGGGCGATCCGATATCGCCATGGCTTGGTCGGCCAGTACGTCAGCAACCCCCAGGGACGCACCCTCATACCCCAGGGCGATGGCGGCACGCCCCCGGACCCACACGCGCGCTTCGTCCATGCCGGACTCGTCAGCAGCCGTCGCTGCCATCCGGTACCAGTGCACGGCCTTCGAGCCGTCCGACCCCGGGAACGTCTTCGCGTAGAGGGTCATCAAGCGGGAGGCGACGGACCACAGCCGGGGGTCGTCGAGTTGCTGCTGCACGGTGACGAGTTCGCCGGAAACCCGACGTTGGATGTCCGCCGCGCCCATGGACATGTACTGGGTGCCGTACGTCGCGAGCTTGGCCTCCCACTCGTCTGCTGACGGCCCGCCACGCAACCGGGCGGCAAATCCCGCGCTGATCAGATCGGAGGCGACAACGGGGGCTATGGCGGCCCCGGCCACGTCGGTAAGGAACTCGCGTCGGTCCACTTCACCTTCCAGGACAGCCAGGGGAACGTCGAGTACGGCGGACAGCGCAGCCAGGTAGAACGGGCCCGGCCTGACCTTGGAACGCTCCCAGTTGCTCACGTACTCCCGGGTCAGCGTCGTGCCGTGAACCTTGTTGATCTCCGAAGCCAACCGCCCCTGGCTCCACCCACGAGCCGTGCGGAGATCCCGAATCAGCTCCCCGATGTCCATGCGGTCATCTTGCTACCAGGGATGCCACTGGACAGAGGGATTCCGGGGCCCGGAAGGCAGTTGCCACTACGGATCACACTGGGCCGGGCCTCCCGGCGGCGAAACGATGCCCGCACCAAGGGCGACGCGGAGGATGCGACATGGCGACGGCAGCACGACAGGAAGCCACCCGGCCGGAGGGCCCGGAGCCGCCCGGCCATGAGTGCGGGGTGTGCCGCGCGCTGGCCGCCGACCTGGCGGTGGCCGAAGCGGTCGGCAACCTGGAGGCGGCCGGACTGTTGCGTACCGAGCTGCGCAACCACTCCCGCGACAGGGGTGCGGGATGACCGTTCGAGCCGTTCTTCGCCACGTCCGCCAAGTGATGCGCCGACACCCGTCGGCGGAGACGACCGCCACGGCGCGGTGCCTGGACCCGGACTGCCGGTGGACGGCCGCCCCGACCGGGAACGCGGACGTGTGCACCGACATGTGCATCGAGCACACGGGGCGGACGGGGCACACGACCTTCCTGCGCGAGTTCTCGGAAGTGGCCGTGGTGGAACGCGTCCCGTGAGCGCCCCCGCCCGGCCGACGGTCCTGGGGCCCGACGGGGGCTCGGCCGCACCGCCCTGGCCTTCCGGCCCGGTGATCCCGTACGGCCGCCGGCAGCGGCCCGATCGACGTGGCGCGCTGCCGCCGCGAGGGCTACCGGGAGAACCGGGCGGGGCGAGGGCCGGGCCGCATTCCAGGCGCCGCCCGCGGTCGATGCCGAACGGGAGGGCCCGGGTTCCGGGGTTGCGGCCCCGGAAGCCCAGGGACCGGCTGTCGGGGCGTCAGGACAGGTGGCGTTCCACCGTGGCGACCTTCGACGTCAGGCCGTCCGCCACGCCGGGCCGGATGTCGGCCTTCAGGACGAGCGACACCCGGGGTGCCCGCGCCTCGACCGCGGCGACGGCCCGCCGGACGACGTCCATCACTTCGTCCCACTCCCCTTCGACGGAGGTGAACATCGCGTCGGTGCGGTTCGGCAGCCCCGACTCCCGCACCACCCGCACCGCCTCGGCCACGTATTCGCCGACCTCTTCGCCGACCCCCAGCGGTGTCACCGAGAACGCGACGATCACGCGTCGGCCGCCGTGCCCGCGCCGGCCGCCTCACGGCGCGCCCGGGCCGCGACGACGCTGTCGGCCTCCTCGCGCTTGAGCAGCTTGTCGCCGTACAGGCCGCCGAACGGCACCACGGCGAGCAGGAAGAACAGCGCGGCCTTCTTGAGCGGCCACTTGGCCTTGTTCCAGACGTCCAGCAGGAAGACCGTGTAGATGACGAACAGGATCCCGTGCAGGGCGCCCAGCGGCATCATCAGGTAGTCGATGTCCGAGATCCGGCTCAGCAGGGAACCGAAGATCAGCAGGGCCGGGAACGACAGTGCCTCCGGTACGGAGACGAGGCGCAGCCGGTGCAGGGCGGAGGCGGTCTGGATGTCCATCAACAACCTTCGGGGTGGAGGTGTGGGGCCCGTCCAGTGTCTCAGCCGCTTTGCCCGATCTTGACCCGGGGTCCTCGTTCGGCCGCCCCGGGCGCGCCCGGTCGGCGCGCCCCGCCGCGGGTATCGGGCCCAGGGGCCCTGTTCGCCTCCGCCCGCTGCCGTTAACGTCATCCCGTGGCTCAGTTCCGACTCCAAGGCAGCAAGGTGCTCGCCGTCGACCTGACCGGGGATGCCGTGAAAGCGAAGAACGGCTCCATGGTTGCGTACGACGGCCAGATGGCCTTCAAGAAGATGACCGGCGGTGGCGAAGGCCTCCGCGGAATGGTGACCCGTCGCCTGACGGGAGAACAGATGACGGTGATGGAGGTGCAGGGGCACGGCACGTGCTTCTTCGCCGACCGCGCGAGCGAGATCAACCTCGTCAGCCTGCGCGGGGAGAAGCTGTACGTGGAGTCCAGCAATCTGCTGTGCACGGACGCGGCCCTGCGCACCGGCACCACCTTCACCGGCCTGCGCGGCGGCGCGACCGGCAACGGCCTGTTCACCACCACCGTCGAGGGCACCGGCCAGGCGGCGATCATGTCGGACGGCCCGGCGGTGGTCCTGCGGGTCAGCGCCCAGTACCCGCTGTCCGTGGACCCGGGGGCGTACATCGCGCACACCGGCGACCTGCGCCAGTCCTTCCAGTCGGGGGTCACCTTCCGCACCCTGATCGGCGAGGGCTCGGGCGAGGCGTTCCAGATCCGATTCGAGGGCGAGGGCCTGGTGTACGTGCAGCCCAGCGAGCGCAACACCATCGGGGGCGACGTCTGATGCCGTTCCGCGAGATCAACTCGAAGATGGTCGAGGCCCAGGTGGTGCCGGGGCAGAAGATGTACAGCCAGCGGGGCGCGATGCTCGCGTACCGCGGCAGCGTGTCGTTCACGCCGAGCCTGACCGGCGGCCAGGGCGGCGTCATGGGCATGATCGGGCGCCGCGTGGCGAACGAGCAGACCCCGCTGATGGAGGTCGAGGGCAGCGGCACGGTGATGTTCGGCCACGGCGGCCACCACGTGCAGGTGATCAACCTGACCGGCGAGACCCTGTACGTCGAGGCGGACCGGCTGCTCGCGTTCGACGGCACGCTCCAGCAGGGCACCATGTTCATGGGCTCGCAAGGGGGTGTCATGGGCATGGTGCGCGGCCAGGTGACGGGCCAGGGCCTGTTCACCACCACCCTCAAGGGTCACGGATCGGTGGCCGTGATGGCCCACGGCGGGGTGATCGAGCTCCCCATCACCCCGAACCGGCCGGTCCACGTCGACCCGCAGGCGTACGTGGCCCACCACGGGGACGTCAGGAACAAGCTCTCCACCGCGCTGGGCTGGCGCGACATGGTGGGGCGCGGCTCGGGCGAGGCGTTCCAGCTGGAGCTGTCGGGCCAGGGTGCCGTGTACGTACAGGCCTCGGAGGAGAAGCTGTGAATTTTGGTCCTGTGACCGGCGGACCGGCCGGCGCCGGCGGCCCTGCGGTCTTCGACCCGTACGCCCTGCCCTCCGACGACAACGTCAACGCGTACACCTTCTGCGTGGAACTCAAGGGGAACGAGTGGTTCCTGCAGAAGGGCAAGATGATCGCGTACTACGGGCGCATCGAGTTCGACGGGATCGGCAACGGCCGGTTCGACCGGCTGCTGCGCACGAGCTTCCACTCCCCGCTGCACGCCGGCGACTGGGTGGTGGCCCAGGGCCAGGGCAAGATGCTGCTGGCCGACCGCGCCTTCGACGTGAACTCGTTCGACCTCGACGACGGCAACCTGACCATCCGGTCGGGGAACCTGCTGGCGTACGAGCCCTCCCTCTCCCTCAAGCAGTCCATCGTCCCGGGTTTCCTGACCCTGATCGGAACCGGGAAGTTCGTGGCGGCGTCCAACGGACCGGTGGTGTTCATGGAACCGCCGCTGCGCGTGGACCCGCAGGCGCTCGTCGGCTGGGCGGACTGCCCGTCTCCCTGTCACCATTACGACCACGGGTACATGTCGGGCGTCCTGGGCGGCCTTCGCGCCCTGACCGGCATCGGCGGCACCTCGGGCGAGGAGCACCAGTTCGAGTTCGTCGGGGCCGGGACGGTGCTGCTGCAGTCGTCGGAGGTGCTGATGGCGGAGCAGGCGGTCGGGACGGTCGGCGCGGAGCCGGGTGTTCCCGGCGGCGGCAGCGGCCACGGCCACGCGGGGCAGCTGGAGGCGCTGGGCATCCGGATGCCGGGGCAGCTGGGGGACCTCCAGCGGCGCTTCGGACTGTGACCGCCACCCTTCCCGATTTTGTACGTCATTCAACTTCTTAGGTAGAGTTCATTCATGGAGACCATGGAGACCGAGACGGCGCCCCTCCCCCAGACTCCGTCCGGGGGGACCCCCTGGCTTACCGACGCCGAGCAGTGCACCTGGCGGACGCATCTGGACGTCAGCAGACTGCTGATGCACCAGCTGGAAAAGGATCTCCAGCCATTCGGACTCACCAACAACGACTACGAGATCCTGGTCAACCTCTCGGAGTCCGCGGACCACCGGATGCGGATGAGCGATCTCGCGACGTCGACGCTGCAGTCCAAGAGCCGGCTGTCCCACCAGATCACCCGGATGGAGAACGCCGGCCTGGTCGTCCGCGTGAACTGCGAGTCCGACCGCCGGGGCCTGTACGCCGTCCTGACGGACGAGGGCATGGAACTCATGCGGAAGGTCGCCCCGCACCACGTGGCGTCCGTCCGCCGGCACTTCATCGACCTGCTGCCGCCGGAGGCCCTGGCGGCGCTGCGCAGCTCGCTGGAGCCGGTCGCGGAGCACCTGCGCACCCAGCGCGGCAAGGGCTGATCCGAACCTGCACCCCGGTGCGGTGATCATCGCGCGTAGACCACGCCTCGGCAGCAACAACGATCACCACAGCACCGCACACACCGCACACCACACAGGAGCCGCACCCCGGCACGGGGGTGCGGCTCCTGTGGATTCCGGCCGGGCCCGACCGGGACCGCGGTCAGGCGTTGGGGCGCTTTCCGTGGTTGGCCTTCTTCTTCTTGCGTGCTCGCTTCTTGTTGCCGCGCTTCGCCATGACGCCACTCCCTCAGTGGGCTGATACCGGGGCAATTCCGGGCGTCGCCAGTCTACGTTCGCCCTCCTCGCCCCGCAGGGGCCGCGCGGCCGTGCGGGTGAGCGCCCCCGAGCGCCGACGGGCCGGCGCTCCCCCGGCGCGCCTCAGCCCTCCGTGAGGGTGGCCAGCAGGGCGTCCGAGGCCGCGTACGGGTCGAGCTCGCCCTGCGCCACCCGCGCCGCCAGGGCCCCGAGGTGGGCGTCCCCGTGCACATCGGCCATCCGGGCCCGCAGCGAGGTCACGGCGATGGTCTCCACCTCGCGCGCGGCCCGCGCGGTGCGCCGCTCGGCCAGCACCCCGTGCTCGTCCATCCACGCCCGGTGCTTCTCCAGCGCCTCGACCAGCTCGTCGATGCCCTGGCCGCGCGCCGCGACCGTCTTGACGATCGGCGGCCGCCAGTCGCCGGGCCCCCGCGCCTCGCCCAGGCCCAGCATGTGGTTCAGCTCCCGGGCGGTCGCGTCGGCGCCGTCCCGGTCGGCCTTGTTGACCACGTACACGTCGCCGATCTCCAGGATGCCCGCCTTCGCGGCCTGGATCCCGTCGCCCATCCCGGGGGCCAGCAGGACCACGGAGGTGTCCGCCTGGGAGGCGATCTCCACCTCCGACTGCCCGACACCGACCGTCTCGACCAGGATCACGTCGCAGCCCGCCGCGTCCAGCACCCGGATCGCCTGCGGGGCCGCCCAGGCCAGGCCGCCCAGGTGGCCGCGGGTGGCCATCGAGCGGATGTACACGCCCGGGTCGGAGGCGTGGTCCGACATGCGCACCCGGTCGCCGAGCAGCGCGCCCCCGGAGAACGGCGAGGACGGGTCGACGGCGAGCACGCCGACCCGCTTGCCCGCCTTGCGGTACGCCGACACCAGCGCCGAGGTGGAGGTGGACTTGCCGACGCCGGGCGAGCCCGTCAGGCCCACCACGTACGCCCCGCCGGTCAGCGGGGCCAGCGCCGCCATCACCTCGCGCAGCTGCGGGGACGCCCCCTCGACCAGCGAGATCAGCCGGGCCACCGCCCTCGGCCTGCCGTCACGCGCCTGGGCCACCAGCTGGGGGACGTCCACCGTCATACGTGCTGCGCTCCTCGTTCTCGCCGCGGATGCGGATGCGGATGCGTCCGTACCCGGCACGGGGCGCCGGGTACGGACAGGGGGTTGCTAGGCCTTGGGGACCCGGATGATCAGGGCGTCGCCCTGGCCGCCGCCGCCGCACAGCGCGGCCGCACCGACGCCGCCGCCGCGGCGCCCCAGTTCCAGCGCCAGGTGCAGCACGACGCGGGCGCCGGACATGCCGATCGGGTGGCCCAGGGCGATGGCGCCGCCGTTGACGTTCACCTTTTCCGGGGTCACGCCCAGGTCCTTCATTGACTGCACGGCGACCGCCGCGAAGGCCTCGTTGATCTCGATGAGGTCCAGGTCGGAGACTTCCAGGCCCTCCTTCTTCAGGGCGTGCAGGATCGCGTTCGAGGGCTGCGACTGCAGGGAGTTGTCCGGGCCGGCCACGTTGCCGTGGGCGCCGATCTCGGCGATCCACTCCAGGCCCAGCTCCTCGGCCTTGGCCTTGCTCATCACGACCACGGCGGCCGCACCGTCGCTGATCTGCGAGGAGGTGCCGGCCGTGATGGTGCCGTCCTTGGCGAAGGCCGGGCGCAGCTTGGCCAGGGACTCCACCGTGGTCTCCGGGCGGATGCCCTCGTCCTGGGTGAACAGCACCGGGTCGCCCTTGCGCTGCGGGATCTCGACCGGGGTGATCTCGGCCTCGAAGACGCCGTTCTTCTGGGCGGCCGCGGCGCGCTGGTGGGAGCCGGCGGCGAGCTCGTCCTGCGGGCCGCGCTCGATGCCGAGGCGGGCGTTGTGCTTCTCGGTGGACTCGCCCATGGCGATGTTCTCGAAGGCGTCGGTGAGGCCGTCGTGGGCCATCGCGTCGAGCATGCCGATCGCGCCGTACTTGAAGCCCTCGCGGGACTTCGGCAGCAGGTGCGGGGCGTTGGTCATGGACTCCTGGCCGCCCGCGACCACGATGTCGAACTCCCCGGCGCGGATGAGCTGGTCGGCCAGCGCGATCGCGTCGAGGCCGGAGAGGCAGACCTTGTTGATCGTCAGGGCGGGCACGTTCATCGGGATGCCGGCCTTGACCGCGGCCTGACGGGCGGGGATCTGGCCCGCGCCGGCCTGCAGCACCTGGCCCATGATCACGTACTGGACCTGGTCGCCGGCGACACCGGCCCGCTCCAGGGCGGCCTTGATGGCGATCCCGCCGAGCTCGGCACCCGAGAAGGACTTCAGCGAGCCGAGCAGCCGCCCCATGGGCGTGCGGGCCCCGGCGACGATCACGGACGTGGTGTTGTTCGTTCCGGACATGGAGCACAGCCCCTTGAGGATGAGGAGTGAACGAGGGTTTACCTGAATGTACTGAGCGGTACCCGCGCCGTCACCGGGCAGTAGGTGTGATCGCTGGCACGTTGCGTGACCGCCGCCCGCGGCGGTCCACTGGTTCCATGCTGACAAGAATCGACCACATCGGGATCGCCTGCTTCGACCTGGACAAGACCGTCGAGTTCTACCGTGCCACGTACGGCTTCGAGGTGTTCCACAGCGAGGTCAACGAGGAGCAGGGCGTCCGCGAGGCCATGCTCAAGATCAACGAGACCTCCGACGGCGGCGCCTCCTACCTCCAGCTGCTGGAGCCCACCCGCGAGGACTCCGCGGTGGGCAAGTGGCTGGCCAAGAACGGCGAGGGCGTGCACCACATCGCCTTCGGCACCGAGGACGTCCGCGCGGACTCCGAGGCCATCCGCAGCAAGGGCGTCAGAGTGCTGTACGACGAGCCCCGCCGGGGCTCGATAGGTTCCTCGATCACCTTCCTGCACCCCAAGGACTGCCACGGGGTCCTCACCGAGCTGGTCACCTCCAACCCGCAGGAGTCCCACACCGGACACGACGACTGAGACGTCCCGGGTCTGCACGACGTCCCGGGTCCGCGTGCGGCACACCACCGGCCGTGGTGTGCCGTTCGCCTGCCGGCCGTCCGCATCACCTGCGGCTGCGGCGAAGTGCGCTCCCGGTCCGGAGGGCCGCGTACGCACCGACACGTCTTTTTGATCACATGCCGGGCGGCATGCGGAAGGCCTTCCGCCCGGATCCGCGGCGGCACCGGGGACGCGGCCACGCCGCCCGCCGGTGAGGTCGCGGCGAAACACCGGCTTCCCCCTCCGCGGCCGCAACGGCGTGGCCTGCACGGCAGGATGTGCACCGGAAAGACCGGACTCGCCCCCGGACGCGCGCACGCGAACATCGCAAATCCACCCTCAAGGGGCCTTCCCTCCCGACCCGGTCCGCCCTTGCCGTGACCCGAGGAGGGACCTGACAGCCGGCCGGGTCCGGGATCAGTGGAAGCACGCACTGATGTCCCCATTCCCCGGCCGGTAGAGTGACCGTGGCTCGGCCGGGGTTCGGTGCTTCAGACAGGGTCGGGGCCTGTGACCCCTGCCCGGCTATCTGACACCATTCCCCCGGGGGCGCCGTTCAGCGGGCGGACGGTGCTCATTTGGGAGTGAGCTTGCGACCAGGGGACGGATGGGACCGCGCTGTGCGGGGCTACGAAAGCCAGGAGAGCCTTCAGACTGAGGCCGATCATCTCTCGCTCTTCGAAGCGGAGATGGAGCGACTCAAGAAGGAGCGCGGAAAAGCCGTCCAGCACGCCGAGGACCTCGGGTACCAGGTCGAGGTCCTGCGCGCGAAGCTGCACGAGGTGCGGCGCGCGCTCGCGTCCCGCCCCGCGTACGACGGCGCGGACATGGGATACCAGGCGGAGCAGCTGCTGCGCAACGCCCAGATCCAGGCGGACCAGATGCGTTCGGACGCCGAGCGCGAGCTGCGCGAGGCCCGGGCCCAGACCCAGCGCATCCTCCAGGAGCACGCCGAGCACCAGGCCCGGCTCCAGGCCGAGCTGCACGCCGAGGCCGTCAACCGCCGCCAGCGGCTGGACCAGGAGCTCAACGAGCGCCGCCAGACCGTCGAGGCGCACGTCAACGAGAACGTCGCGTGGGCGGAACAGCTGCGCGCGCGTACGGAGTCCCAGGCCCGCCGGCTCATGGACGAGTCCCGTGCCGAGGCCGAGCAGTCCCTGAACGCCGCCCGGGCCGAGGCCGCCCGCGTCGCCGAGGAGACCCGCCGCCGCATGGCCGCGGACGCCGAGGCCGCCCGCGCCGAGGCCGAGGCGACGCTGCTGCGCGCCCGCAAGGAGGCGGAGCGGCTGCTGACCGCCGCCTCGACGCAGGCCCAGGAGGCCACCGAGCACGCGGAGCGGCTGCGTTCGGCGAGCACCGCCGAGGCCGAGCAGACCCGGCAGCAGACCCTGGACCTCGGCCGCGTCGCCGAGCAGCGGGTCCAGGAGGCCGACGGGGCCCTGCGCGAGGCGCGTACCGAGGCGGAGCGCGTCCTCGCCGAGGCCAAGGAGAGCGCCGCCCGGCAGCTCGCCTCGGCGGAGTCGGTCAACGAGCAGCGCACCCGCACCGCCAAGGAGCAGGTTGCCCGGCTGGTGGGCGAGGCCACCAAGGAGGCCGAGACCCTCAAGGCCGAGGCCGAGCAGCTGCTCGCCGACGCCCGCGCCGACGTGGAGCGGCAGCGTGCCGCGGCCGCGGAGCAGGCCCGTGCCGCGGCGGCCGAGGACACGGCCGCGCAGATGGCGAAGGCCGCCCGCACGGCCGAGGAGATGCTGACCAAGGCGTCCGAGAACGCGCAGGCCACCACCCGGGCCGCGTCCGAGGAGGCCGAGCGGATCCGCCGCGAGGCCGAGGCGGAGGCCGAGCGGCTGCGCGCCCAGGCCGCGGACGCGGCCGCGGAGCTGAAGGGCGCCGCGAAGGACGACACCGAGGAGTACCGGGCCCGCACCGTCCAACTCCAGGAGGAGGCACGGCGGCTGCGCGGCGAGGCGGAGCAGCTGCGCGCCGAGGCCGTGGCCGAGGGCGAGCGGATCCGCGGTGAGGCACGCCGCGAGGCGGTCCAGCAGATCGAGGAGGCGGCCAAGACCGCCGAGGAGCTGCTGGGCAAGGCCAAGGCGGACGCGGACGAGCTGCGCGCCGGGGCGACCGCCGAGAGCGAGCGGGTGCGCGCGGAGGCCGTCGAGCGGGCCACCACCCTGCGCCGGCAGGCCGAGGAGACCCTGGAGCGGACCCGCGCCGAGGCCGAGCGGCTGCGCGCCGAGGCCGAGGAGCAGGCCGAGGCCGTGCGCGCCGAGGCGGACGCCGCGGCCCGCGCCCGCCGCGAGGAGACCGAGCAGGCCCTGGCCGGCAAGCGCGCCGAAGCCGAGGCGGAGCTCTCCCGCCTGCACACGGAGGCCGAGGGCCGGCTGGCCTCGGCCGAGCAGACGCTGCGCGACGCGCGCGGCGCGGCCGAGGCCATGCGCCGCGAGGCCGCGGAGGAGACCGACCGGCTGCGCACCGAGGCGGCGGAGCGCATCCGCACCCTGCGGGAGCAGTCGGAGGCGGAGGCCGACCGGCTGCGCACCGAGGCGGCGGACGACGCCGGCCGGGCGCGGGCCGAGGCCGAGCAGGTGGCCGTACGGCTGCGCACCGAGGCCGAGACCGAGGCCGAGCGGGTCCGTACGGAGGCCAAGGAGACGGCTGACCGGCTGCGTACCGAGGCGAAGGCCGCCGCCGAGCGGGTCGCCGAGGAGGCGGCCGAGGCGCTGGCCGCCGCGCAGGAGGAGGCTTCCCGGCGGCGCCGGGAGGCCGAGGAGACGCTGGCGTCGGCGCGGACCGACGCGGACAGCGAGCGGGCGCAGGCCCGCGAGCAGAGCGAGGAGCTGCTGGCCGCGGCCCGCAGGCGCTCGGAGGAGGCGCAGGCCGAGGCGGCGCGCCTGACCGAGGAGGCGGAGCAGCGCGCGACGGAGCTGGTGTCGGCGGCGGAGGCCACCGCCCAGCAGGTGCGCGATTCCGTGTCCGGCCTGCGCGAGGAGGCCGAAGAGGAGATCGCCGGGCTGCGCAGCGCCGCCGAGCACGCGGCGGAGCGCCTCCGGACGGAGGCCGAGGAGGAGGCCGCCCGCGTCCGCGCCGACGCCTACGAGGAGCGCGAGCGGGCGACCGGGGACGCCGACCGGATCCGCACCGAGGCGCGCGCCGAGACGGATGCGGCGAAGGCGCTGGCCGCGCGGACCGTCGCGGACGCGATCGCCGAGGCGGAGCAGCTGCGCACCGACACCGCCGAGTACGCCCAGCGGGTGCGCACGGAGGCCACGGACGCGCTGGCCGCGGCCGAGCGCGACGCCGCCCGCACCCGGGCGGACGCCCGCGAAGACGCCAACCGCATCCGCGGCGAGGCCGGGGAGTCGCTGGCGGCGTCGCGCGCCGAGGGCCTGCGGATCGTCGCCGACGCGACGGCGGAGGCCGAGCGGATCACCGAGGAGACGCGCGCGGCCAACGAGGCCACCGTGACCGAGGCGGCCGCGGAGGCGGAGCGCCTCACGACGGAGGCCGAGGAGGTGGCCGAGGCCACCCGGATCGAGGCCGCGGGCGTCCTGGACGAGGGCCGCGCGGAGGCCAACCGGCTGCGCACGGAGGCCGCGGAGCAGGCGGACCGGCTCGTCTCCGAGGCCGCGGCCGAGGCGGAGCGCCTCACGGAGGAGACCCGCGCCGCGACGGAGAAGACGCTCGGCGAGGCGAAGGCGAAGGCCGACCGGCTCACCCGGCAGGCGTCCGACACGATGGCCGCGGCCGAGCGGGACGCGGCGCGTGTCCTGGTCGACGCGCGCAACGAGGGCGACCGCCTGGTCGACGAGGTGCGCGCGGCGAACGAGCTGACGGTCGGCGAGGCGGCCGAGGAGGCCGAGCGGCTGCGCACCGAGGCGGCGCAGGTCCTGGAGGACGCCCGCGCGGAGGGCGGCCGGATCGTCGGTGACGCCACTGCGGAGGCGGACCGGGTCACGGCCGCGGCGGCCGAGACACTGGAGAGCGCCGAGCGGGAGTCCGAGCAGACCCTGGACGAGGCGCGGGCGGAGGCCAACCGGCTGCGTACGGAGGCCGCGGAGCAGGCGGACCGGCTCATCGGCGAGGCGGCGGCCGAGGCGGACAAGCTCACCGCGCAGACCCGCCGGGACAACGAGCGCACGGTCGGCGAGGCCGAGGCCGAGGCCGAGCGGCTGCGCGCGGAGGCCTCGGAGGCGCTGTCCTCGGCGCAGGAGCACGCGGTGCGCACCCGCTCGGAGGCGGACCGGATCAAGGAGGACGCGGTCGCGGAGGCGGAGCGCACCCTCACCTCGGCGCGCGAGGAGGCCGAGCAGCTGCTGGACGAGGCGCGCGAGGAGGCCGGCAAGCGGCGTACCGAGGCCGCGGAGCAGGTGGACCGGCTCATCGGCGAGGCGGCGGCCGAGGCGGACAAGCTCACCGCGGACGCGCAGGCGCAGGCCGTGGCCGCGACGACGGCCGCGGAGGAGCAGGCCGACCAGATGGTCGACGCCGCCCGCAAGGAGGCGAAGCGGATCAGCGCGGAGGCCACGGTCGAGGGCAACTCCCTGGTGGAGAAGGCCCGTACGGACGCGGACGAGCTGCTGGTCGGCGCGCGTTCGGATGCCGCCGCCATAAGGGAGCGGGCGGAGGAGCTGCGCTCCCGCGTCGAGAGCGAGATCGAGGAGCTGCACGAGCGGGCCCGCCGCGAGACGGCCGAGCAGATGAAGTCGGCCGGCGAGCGCGTGGACAAGCTGGTGCGCGCGGCGACCGAGCAGAGCAAGGAGGCCGAGGCGAAGGCCAAGGCCCTGGTGTCGGACGCGAGCAGCGAGGCGAGCAAGGTGCGCATCGCGGCGGTCCGCAAGGCGGAGACGCTGCTGAAGGAGGCGGAGCAGAAGAAGGCCGAGCTGTCGAGGCTGGCCGAGGCCGCCCTGGCGGAGGCCAAGGAGGAGGCCGAGCGGATCGTCGAGGAGGGCCGGCGCGAGCTGGAGGTCCTGGTGCGCAGGCGGGAGGACATCCAGGCGGAGATCTCCCGTGTCCAGGACGTTCTCGAGGCGTTGGAATCATTCGAGGCGCCTTCGGGCGGAAAGCCTTCGATCGGCAGCCAGGGCTCGGGGGGCTTGAAGGCCGGTGCCGGCGCGGGTTCCACTCGTTCGGGTGGCAAGTCGTCGGAGTAGCCCACACGGGGACGGTTTGTGTGCACCTGATGAAGGTTCAGGCGAACGAGTGACAAGCATTCTGCCGTCTTGCCACTCAAAAGGGGTGTCATTGTCCAGATCAAACTGGGATTGACTCGATGACACGCCGCTCGGGCGCCTAGGATTCCCTTTAACACCTCACGTAGCACCTCATCGGTCTCATCGACAGGAACCCCATGAGCGACACATCCTCCCCCTTCGGCTTCGAGCTCGTGCGGCGTGGTTACGACCGCGGTCAGGTGGACGACCGCATCACCAAGCTGGTCTCCGACCGCGACAGCGCCCTTGGACGTATCAGTGCCCTGGAGAAGCGGATCGAGGAGCTACACCTCGAAACGCAGAACGCCCAGGCCCAGGTGAGCGAGGCGGAACCCTCGTACGCGGGTCTCGGCGCCCGGGTCGAGAAGATCCTGCGGCTGGCGGAGGAAGAGGCGAAGGACCTGCGCGAGGAGGCCCGTCACGCGGCCGAGCAGCACCGCGAGCTGGCCGAGTCGGCGGCCCAGCAGGTGCGCAACGACGCCGAGTCGTTCGCGGCCGACCGCAAGGCGAAGGCGGAGGACGAGGGCGTCCGCATCGTCGAGAAGGCCAAGGGGGACGCCGCGACCCTGCGCGCCGAGGCCCAGAAGGACGCCGCCTCCAAGCGCGAGGAGGCCGATGCCCTGTTCGAGGAGACCCGCGCCAAGGCCGCCCAGGCCGCCGCCGACTTCGAGACGAACCTGGCCAAGCGCCGCGAGCAGTCCGAGCGCGACCTGGCCTCGCGTCAGGCCAAGGCGGAGAAGCGCCTCGCGGAGATCGAGCACCGCGCGGAGCAGCTGCGCCTGGAGGCCGAGAAGCTGCGTACGGACGCCGAGCGCCGGGCCCGCCAGACGGTGGAGACCGCGCAGCGCCAGGCCGAGGACATCGTGGCCGACGCCAACGCCAAGGCGGACCGCATCCGCAGCGAGTCGGAGCGCGAGCTGGCGGCGCTCACCAACCGCCGCGACTCGATCAACGCCCAGCTGACCAACGTCCGCGAGATGCTGGCGACGCTGACCGGTGCGGCCGTTGCCGCCGCCGGCTCCCCGATGGACGACGAGCCGGTCCGCGGCGTCCCGGCACAGCAGAGCCGCTGACGACGCCTCCGCCGATGCCGCCCTGCGCCGCGTGCGCGGTGCACGCGCTACCGCACGGCTTGCCCGTACGGGCGGTTGACACGCCGTCTACTCGCCAGTAGCGAAACGTCATGCAAGAGGGCCCCCTGTCACCCTTTCGAGGTGGCGTGGGGCCCTCTGGCGTTCTAGCGTGAGCGGCATGATCGAGCTTGAGGCCCTTACCAAACGATTCGGCGCGAAGACCGCCGTCGACCACCTCAGCTTCCAGGTCAAACCGGGGGTGGTGACCGGCTTCCTCGGCCCCAACGGGGCGGGCAAGTCGACCACCATGCGCATGATGCTCGACCTCGACCGCCCGACGAGCGGAACGGTCAGGATCAACGGCAAGCACTACCGGGACCTGCCGGAGCCACTGAAGCACATCGGTGCACTGCTGGACGCCAAGGCGATGAACGGCGGCCGCAGCGCGTACAACAACCTGCTGTGCCTCGCCCAATCGAACCGGATCCCGGCCAGCCGGGTCGGCGCGGTGCTGGACCTCGTCGGACTGACGCCCGTGGCGAGGAAGAAATCGAAAGGGTTTTCGCTCGGAATGGGACAGCGGCTGGGAATCGCCGCTGCGCTGCTCGGCGACCCGGAAATCCTGATGTTCGACGAGCCCGTCAACGGCCTGGACCCGGAGGGAATTCTCTGGATCCGCAATCTCATGAAGGGGCTCGCCGCGGAGGGAAGGACGATCTTCGTCTCCTCGCACCTGATGAGCGAAATGTCACTGACGGCGGACCATTTGATCGTCATCGGCCAGGGCAGACTTCTGGCCGACATGCCCATGGCTGATTTTATTCACCAGAACTCCCGCAGCTTCGTCCGGCTGCGCTCGCCCCAGCAGGAGCAGCTCAAGGACGTCCTGCACCGGGCCGGAATCGACGCGGCCGCCGTCCCGGACAGCGGCGCGCTGGAGGTCAACGGAGTGGCCAGCGAGCAGCTTGGCGAACTGGCCGCGCAGCACGGGATCGTGCTGCACGAACTCAGCCCGCAGCGGGCTTCACTGGAGGAAGCGTTCATGCGCATGACGGCGGACTCGGTCGAGTACCACGCCCATGCTCCCGGCACCCCGGGCGCGGCACTGCCGGACCCGGGCACCGCCGCCGACGACCGGCTCCTCGTGGCCGACCGCAAGGGCGGGAAGTGACATGTCCTTCCCCGCGATCCTCCAGTCCGAGTGGACCAAGATCCGTACCGTCGGCTCGACCGTCTGGACCCTGGCGTCCGCCCTCGTGGTCACGGTCGGCCTGAGCGCCCTGCTGTGCGGCTTCATCGACTCCACGTTCGAGGACATGCCGAAGCAGCAGCAGCTCACCTTCGACCCGACCATGGCCAGCTTCGCCGGCATGACCCTCGGCCAGGCCGCCGTCATCGTCTTCGGCGTCCTGGTCGTCGGCACCGAGTACAGCACCGGCATGATCCGCACGTCGCTCGCGGCCGTGCCGCGCCGCGCCGGCTTCCTGGCCGGCAAGCTCACCGCGGCCACCGCCCTCGCGCTCGTCGTGGGCCTGGTCACGAGCTTCGTGTCCTTCTTCACCGGGCAGTCCCTCCTCGGCGACCACAGCATCGCCATCGGGGAGCCGAACGTGCTGCGCGCCGTGGTCGGCGCCGGTCTCTACATGGCCGTGCTGGCCCTGTTCTCCATGGGCATGACGATGATCCTGCGCAGCTCGATGCTGGCCCTCGGCACCCTGCTGCCGCTCTTCTTCCTCATCTCGCCGATCCTGAGCTCCGTCGACGCCACCCGGACGGTCGCCGAGTACCTCCCGAACCAGGCCGGCGGCGCCATCATGCAGACGGTCCAGGTCACCCTGGACGGCAACGAGCCGCCGTACGGCCCGTGGGGCGGTTTCGCGATCATGGTTGCCTGGGCGCTCGCCGCGGTGATCGGGGGCTTCCTGGTCCTGAAGAACCGCGACGCCTGACGCCGCTGCGGTGTGGGGTCCGTCTCAGGACGGACCCCGCTTCGTGATCCGCCTCAGGGCGGACATCCCCCGTACTACGGGTCTTCCCGGGGTCGCTGTCAGGGACAGCTCAGGGATCAGCCAGGGATGGAACCGGAGCCTCCTCGATATCCTCTTAATCCTTAACTCGGACGAAAGCCGTCCACCGGGCAAGGGGCAGAGGCATGATCGAGGCAGTCGGGCTGACCAAGCGCTTCGGCGCCAAGACCGCCGTCGACCAGCTGTCCTTCCAGGTCAGGCCTGGTCATGTGACCGGCTTCCTGGGCCCCAACGGCTCCGGCAAGTCCACCACCATGCGCATGATCCTCGGCCTGGACCGCCCCACGTCCGGCCATGTCACGATCAACGGCCGCCCCTTCCGCGAGCTGCCCAACGCCCAGCGGCACGTCGGGGCCCTCCTCGACGCCAAGGCCGTGCACGGCGGCCGCCGGGCCCGCACCCACCTGCTCTCCATCGCCCAGCTGTCCGGCATCCCCGAGCGCCGGGTGGACGAGGTGCTGGCCGTGGTCGGCCTGCAGGACGTGGCCCGGCAGCGGACGAAGGGCTTCTCCCTCGGCATGGGCCAGCGGCTCGGCATCGCCACCGCCCTCCTCGGCGACCCCCAGGTGCTCCTCTTCGACGAACCGGTCAACGGGCTCGACCCCGAGGGCATCCTCTGGGTCCGCAACCTCATGCGCCGGCTCGCCGCCGAAGGCCGCACCGTCTTCGTCTCCTCGCACCTGATGAGCGAGATGGCCCTGACCGCCGACCACCTCATCGTCATCGGCCGCGGCCGGCTCCTCGCCGACATGGGCACCCAGGATTTCATCGCCCACAACTCGGCCGGATTCGCCCGGGTCCGCGCGGCCGGACCGGCCGCGGATGGCCGGAACACGCTGGCAGCGGCCCTGACCAGGGCGGGCGGCCGGGTGCTCCAGGAGCCCGACGGAGCACTGCGGGTGACCGGCCTTGAGCTGCCGCACATCTCGGACCTCGCCCACGAGGCCGGCGTACGGCTGTGGGAGCTCTCCCCGCACCGGGCCTCACTGGAAGAGGCGTACATGCGGCTGACCCAGTCCTCCGTCGAGTACACCTCCACCGAGGACCCGCGGGCGGAACTGTGGGAGCCGGACCCGCTGGCCCTGCCCGTCTGGGAGGACGAGCCCCCGGCGCCCGACGTCCCGCAGGACGGCTTCTTCGCTCCCCCGCCGCCCGGCGCGGGCGGCAAGCCCTTCCTGATGCCCGCCAGCCCCGGCGAGTTCGCCGCCACCGCCAAGAACGCCCCCACGGACACCCGCGAGGACACCCGATGACCGGCCCCACGTCGACCGCGGACCAGCCGAAGGACCGGCCGGAGGACCGGCCGGAGAGCTACGTCTCGCCGCTGCCCACGCCCCGGCCGCACCTGGGCCACGCCCTCGCCTCCGAGTGGACCAAGTTGGTCTCGGTGCGCTCCACTCTGTTCACGCTCGGCTCCCTCGTCGTGCTCGTCGTCGGCATCGGGCTGCTCGCCGTCGTCGAGATCCGCAACACCGACGATTCGTTCATGCCGCTGACCGCCCCCGCCCTGTTCGGGCTGCTGATCGGCCAGGTCGCGGTGATGGCGCTCGGCGTCCTGACGATCACCTCCGAGTACGGCACCGGGCTGATCCGGACGACCTTCACCGCGGCGCCCGGCCGGGCCCGCGTGCTCACCGCGAAGTACCTCGTCTTCGCCGGGGTCGCCTTCGCCGCCGTCGCCGGCTCGGTCGCGGTGGTCGCCTTCGCCTCCCTGATCCTGCGCAACGACGGACGGCACGGCGCCGGGGAGTGGGTCCACGCCCTGGCCGGCTCCGCGTACGTCACCCTCCTCGGCGTGCTCGCCCTCGCCGTCGGCGCGATGCTGCGGCACTCCGCCGGGGCCATCGCAGTGATGCTGGGGCTGGTCACCGTCCCGCCGGTGGCCGGGGGGATGCTCACCTCCTGGGAGCGCCTGGCCCCGGTCGGCCGCACGATCCTCGAGTACAACGCCCCGGTCGCGCTGATGCAGATGTTCGGCGTGCCCAACGGGATCGAGGGGGAGCGGCTCCCGAGCAACTGGTCCCACATGCTGCTGATCCTGCTGGTGACGGGCGCCGCGGTGGCCGGCTCGTACGTGCTCGTCCGTCGCCGCGACGTGTAGGTCGCTGCGACGTGTAGGTGGCCGCGACGTGTAGGTGGCCGCGACGTGTAGCCCGCCGCGACGTGTAGCCCGCTGCCTCCCCGCTCCTAGTACCTCGGGGCGTTCCTGGACCGCTGCACCCGTGTGGTGCGGCGGTCCTTCGCGTTCCAGCACGCCTTGTGCCAGTGCCGGCGGTCGTCCACGCCGCCGTACTCCGGCCAGGCCACCAGGTGCGGGGTGCCGGAGGGGATCTCCTGGTCGCAGCCCGGGCAGCGGTAGCGCTTGCCCACCGCGCTCGCGCCCGCGACGTGCCGGACCTTCCACTCCTCGCCGAGGTACTCCTCGGTGCGCTCCAGGCCGAACCGGTCGGCTGCCGCCGGACCGGACCCGGAGCCCTCCGCCGCACGAACGGCTGACTTCCCGCCGCCCTTGGGGCGGTTGTGGCGCGGTGACACGTATACCTCACGAGTGGGCGGACGGCAGTGGCTTCCCCCCAGACTACGCGCCGCGGGGGCGCCTCCACGCAGGGTGGCGGCGAGAGGCCGGAGAAGGACCGCCCGCCGAGGGTGACTGGCCTGACTATCCCAATAACTTTCCTGTCAGGCCGTGCCTTTGGCACGTGTCGGACGTTGTTGCCATGAGAAGCACCGGTCGCACCTGGGGGAGGCCGCGTCAGCCAACGAGGAGGCTAAGGCGATGCGCGTAGGAGCGTTTGTAGTGGCGGCCCAGTTCCCGGGCCAGGGTCAGGGGGAGACCCTCCACCGGGCGGTGCGCACGGCGGAGGTGGCGGAGGAGGCCGGGCTCGACTCCGTGTGGCTCGCCGAGCACCACTTCGTCCCGTACGGGGTGTGCCCCTCGGCAGTCACCCTGGCGGCCCTGCTGCTGGGCCGGACGCGGCGGCTGCGGGTGGGCACGGCCGTGAGCGTGCTGCCCAACACGCACCCGGTGGCCCTCGGCGAGCAGGCGGCGCTCCTGCACCTCACCACGGGCGGCCGGTTCACCCTCGGGGTGGGCCGGGGCGGCCCCTGGGTGGACCTGGAGGTCTTCGGCGCCGGCCTGCGCGCGTACGAGCACGGCTTCCCCGAGGACCTGGACCTGCTCCGGCGCTGGCTGACCGAGCCCCGGGTGTCCGCCCTCGGCGAGCGGCACGTCTTCCGCCGGGTGGACGTCGTCCCGCGCCCGGCGGAGGCACTGGACGGCGACGGATCAGGGCCGGAAGTGATCGTCGCCTGCACCTCCCCCGCATCGGTGCGGCTCGCCGCGGAGCGGGGCCTGCCGATGCTGCTCGGCATGCACTGCGGGGACGAGGACAAGGCGGCCATGGTCGCGCTGTACCGGCGTACGGCCGAGGCGGCCGGCCACGACCCGCACGCCGCGCACGTGTCGGCGGGCGTGTGCCAGCTCGCGGACCGTACCGCGGACGCGCGCGAAACCCTGATGAAGGCGATGCCGGGCTGGCTGAAGCAGGGCCTGGAGGCGCATGTGACGGTGGACGGTCGCATGCGCGCGATGCGGGATCCCGCCGCCTACACCGAGCTGCTGTGCGACCTGCACCCGGTGGGCACCCCGCGGCGGGCGGCGGACCGGCTGGCCGCGACGGCCGAGCGGACCGGCATCACGCGGTTCGCCCTGCTGATGGAGGGCTCGGGCGACCTCGCCGCGACCGCGGAGAACGTACGGCGCCTGGGCGCCGAGGTGCTGCCCCGCATCGGCTGAGTCCTCCCCGGGCCCGCGCCCTGCGCGGGTCCTGGCGCCGGCCTGCCCTCCTTGCCCGCTTGCCTGGGCTGCCGCTCCGGTGTCCGTGGCACCTCCCCCGATACGGAGCGGCAGCGAAAGTACGGTCGTGCAGGTCGGGCCGGCGGCGGTGCGGGGCCGGTGTGACACGGGTCGCGCCGGTGGTGCCGGTGGTGCCGGTGGTGCCGTCCTCCGGGCTAGCAGTCCCGGAGCTCCGGCGACTGGTTGAGCAGCTGGGCGCGGACCGACGTGAACCGGGCGAGCCGGTCGTCCGCGGAGGCGTCCAGCGGGAACACCGCCACGCGGTGGCAGTTCTGGAAGGCCAGGCGCACCCCGAAGTGCCGCTGCAGCGCACCCCGTATCGCGTCGCTCGCGAGCGCGCGCAGCAGCTGCCCGCGCGCGTGCTCGTCGGGCGGCGGCGTCTGGTTGTCGGCGAAGTCCCCGCCGTCCACCTCCAGCTGTGCCACGAGCGAGCTGATCATCTCCCATGCGAAGGGCAGGGAGGTCCGGACGCAGTCGACGAAGGCGGCTTCGTCGACCTCGCCTCGCTCGGCCTGTTCGAGTAGGGCCGGTGAGACGTCGAGCGACATGGGTTCTCCTCTCGCGACCCCGGTCCTCTGGGCAGCCGGAGTCTTACGGGCAGGGAGGGAGATCGGCGACGCAGTGTGCACGTCCGGCGACCTCCCGCTTCCACGGTAGGCGCCCGCTGGGTGCCGCACCAGGAGAATGCGCATACAACGCGCCATCGGCGAACGGGGCTTTCGGGGGCGAATCGCGTGGAGGCGGCTCGGTCGAGTAGCGTTGCCGACCATGCGTCTCGTCATTGCCCGCTGCTCCGTCGACTACGCGGGCCGGCTCACCGCCCATCTGCCCTCGGCACCCCGTCTGATCCTCGTGAAGGCTGACGGCAGTGTCTCCATCCACGCGGACGACCGGGCGTACAAACCGCTCAACTGGATGTCGCCCCCCTGCACCCTCAAGGAGGGGACCGGGGACGAGGCCGGCGTCTGGACCGTCGTCAACAAGGCGGGCGAGAAGCTCATCATCACCATGGAGGAAGTGCTCCACGACTCCTCCCACGAGCTGGGCGTCGACCCCGGCCTCATCAAGGACGGCGTCGAGGCGCACCTCCAGGAGCTGCTGGCCGACCGCATCGACACGCTGGGCGAGGGCTACACCCTGATCCGCCGCGAGTACATGACGGCCATCGGCCCGGTCGACATCCTGTGCCGGGACGCCGACGGCGCGACGGTGGCGGTCGAGATCAAGCGCCGCGGCGAGATCGACGGCGTCGAGCAGCTGACCCGCTACCTGGAGCTGCTGAACCGCGATCCGCACCTGGCCCCGGTCCGGGGCGTGTTCGCGGCTCAGGAGATCAAGCCGCAGGCGCGCGTGCTGGCCACGGACCGCGGCATGGAGTGCGTCGTTCTGGACTACGACGCCCTGCGCGGGATCGAGGACGACAAGCTCCGGCTGTTCTAGCCGTACTCGGTCGTCAGCCCGGCAGCCGCACCGCCGCGGACTCCGCCGCCGCTGCTCCTGCCGGAAGGGTTCACCGCCCCACGACGCTCCCGGCCACCGCCGGGAGGTGCCCGCGGTCACGGCGCCTCGCCGCGTGGTCGGACCGCGCGGGCACGCCGGGCACGGGCTGCGGTCCTCCGCCCTGCGATGCACCGCACCGGACGCCCCGAGCCGGCGAACCCTCCCGGGACAGAACACCTAGGGCGTGGCGGCCGGGCCGGTCCCGGAGGCCGTCGTCGCGGGGCCGGTCCCGGCGGTCGTGGTGACCGTCGGGGCCGGGGACTGCGACGGGGACGGCGTGACGGTCGGACTCGGAGCCTGGGAGGTGGCCGTCGGCTTCGCCGACGAGGGCGGCTGCGGCGCCGGCACCGCCGAGGAGGACCGGCGCGAGGGAGCGGCGGAACCCGACGCGGACGGGGCCGCGCTCTGGCCGGGCCGGGCGGACCCGGACCGCGCGGCGGCCGGCTCGGAAGCCCCCGGCTGCGGTGCAGGATCGTTCCCTCCGGTGCTCGCCGTGCCCGGCTCGGCCGGCGCGGGAGTCGACTGGGTCACCGGACCGCTGCCGGGCTCCTCCGGCTCGGACGGGATCATCGCCAGACCCACCACCGTGCCCAGCACCACCGCGGCCAGGACTCCGGCGGCCGCGAGCAGCACCGGCTTGCGGCGCTGCCGGTCCGGGCGCGGCACGGGGCGGGGCGGTATGAGCGGCGGCGGGACCGGGCGCGTCGGCTCGGTCGGCTTCGGGTCGAGGGGGAAGGCCTCCGCGAAGACCTCCGACAGGCCGGCCGGCGCCGCGTTCCGACGGATCACCGGCACCGCGGTGGTCGCCGCCCCGGTCGCGGGCAGCGCGGTGGTGACGGCCTCCGACGCGGGCAGCGCCGCCGTCGCCGCCTCGGACGCGGGCGCCGGCACCGCCGCCTCGGGGCGGGCGGCGCCCTGCGGCACGGACCGGCCCTCGGCGGGGGATGCTGACCGGGCGGCGGCCGGGGCCGAAGGCTGGGAGAGGGACGCGAACGAACCCGCGGACGCCGCCGGGCGTGCCGCCGGCGCGGCCGGGCGCGTCGGTGCCGGTGCCGCACCCGGGCGCGCCGGTGCGGCGGCAGGCACCGGTGCGGCTGCAGGCGCCGGTGCGTCGGCGGGGGCCTCAAGCCGCAGCGGCGGCGACCCGGCCACGCCCGCCGCCTCGCGGTCGGCGACCAGCGCGAGCGCCCGCCGGCCCGCCACGGTGCCCCGCTTGTCCGCGAGGGCGCCCTTCAGCCCGATCGACGCCTCCAGTTCGGCCCGCGCCCGGTCCAGCCGACCCTCGCACAGGGCGAGGACACCCAGCTCGTGGTGGAAGTACGCCTGCTCGGCGACCTCCCCCGCCTTCCGCGCCGCCTCGGCGCCGGCGCGCAGCACCCGCTCCCACGCCTCCCAGTGCCGCGAGGCCGCGAACGCGGGCGCCGCACTGCGGGCCAGCAGGACTGCGGCCACCACATCGGCGCCGCCCAGCGCCGACAGCACCGCGTCCGCCTCGGCCGCGACCCGCGCCGGGGTCACCGAGGAGTGCGCCGTCCACCAGGCATAGTGGCGGGCGGCCGTACGGGCCTCCTCCGCGGCGGTGTCCGCGTACCCGGCCTCCTCCAGCTGCCGGGCGACGCCGGCGGCCAGCCGGTACCGCGGCCCGACGGAGGTGATGAGCCCGCTGCCGAGCAGTTCGGCGACGGCCGTGTCGGCGTGGGTGTCCCCCACGAGCGCCGGCAGGTGGGCGTGGTGCGGGAGCTCCCCGCCGAGCGCGCACGCGATCCGCAGCGCGGCCCGGGCCGACTCGCTGGCCCGGGACGCGAGCAGCTCGGCCGGGGCCGCGCCCTCGGCGAGCGTCGGCAGGGGTACGGCGCCGGTGTCGCGGGGCCGCGCCTCGAAGACGCCGGGTTCCTCGTCCTCGTCCTCGGCGCGGCCCCGGTTGAGCTCGTCGCGGCGGCGCAGCAGGGCGGCGGCCTGGACGAAGCGCAGCGGCAGCCCCTCGGAGGCGAAGTGCAGGTCCTCCGCCCAGGCGGTCTCCTCGTCGGTCAGCGGCCGGCCGACGCCCGCTTCGAGCAACTGCAGGCAGTCGGAGCGGCTCAGGCCGCTGAGGGAGACCTCCTCCAGCTGCGCGTCGTCGGAGGGTTCGGTGTCGGGGCCGGCGGCGAGCAGGTAGGCGCATTCGGGGGTGGCCCGCAGCAGCTCCTCCAGGGCGCTGCCGCCCAACTCCAGGTCGTCGAGGAGCACGATGGCCCCGATGTCCCGTACGCGGGCCAGGAGTTCGTCCCGTTCGGGCCGCTCGTCCGAGGCGTCGTACACGGCCGCGTGGAGTGCGTGCAGCAGCTCGGCCGGCTGCTGGTGCCCGTACCCGGAGAGCCGGACGACGCCGTCCGGCGCCAGTCCGGCGCAGTCGGCGGCGACCGCGTCGAGCAGGGAGGTCCGCCCGGAGCCGGCCGGTCCGGTCAGCCGTACGGAGCGGCCGCGGCCCAGCAGCCCGGCGAGGCGCTCCCGTTCCTCCTCCCGCGCGAGGAGCAGCGCCGTGCCGGCGGCGGAGCCGGGCGGCGCGGGCGGGCGGGCGGCGGCGTCCTGCTCGCGGCGGGCGGCCGCGTCGCGCCGCGCGGGGCGGTCGGCTGCGGTGCCGGGCCGGCGGGGCTGGATCTCGCTGCCGTCGACGGGGTTGACGGTGAGGGTGTACTCGCCCGCGGTGAGGGTGGTGATCCGGGCCGGCGGGGTGGATGCCGTGTGCGGTCCGGAGCCCGCCGCGGCGCGCTCCACCGGTTCGGCCTGCCCCTGCGTGCGGTCCATGACCAAGTCCCCCGATCGCGTCCTGCGCCCTTGCCGTGCTGCTGCCGGCCTTCGCACATTCCGCGGTGGTTACGGGTCAGGCCTCCGCCCGACCCTAGACGGTGGCCGGCGGCAATCGGAACCGCAGGGGTCTGTTATCCGCCGGACCGTTACGTTTTCGCAGGACAAAGCGGTCGGCGGAGGCGTCAGACCCTCGGGAGGGATTCCGCTTCCAGGCCGCCCTCGATGGCGAGGATCCGGTGGAGGCGGGTGGCGACGAGCAGCCGCTGCATCTGCGGCGGCACACCGCGCAGGACGAGCCGGCGCCCCGAACGGCCGGCCCGCCGGTGGGCTCCCATGATCACGCCGAGGCCGGTCGCGTCCCAGGAGTCGAGCCCGGTGAGATCGAGGACGAGGTCGCCGCGGCCGTCGTCGAGGGCGGTGTGCAGGGCCGCACGGGCGTCCGCCGCGCTGCGCACGTCGAGGCGGCCCCCGACAGCGAGTTCGGCGTGGTCGCCCCTGATGTGCATATGCGCTCCCGGCAGTCCTTGCGTACGTATGGTCCGGTTGGTCCGTGGTCGGCAACTCTCACTGGAACTGACTGCCGCATGGGCGGTGAAGTTGCCGACCGTGAGCGAACCGATACCTAAATCACTCGCGAGGCGGAGTGTTCGAACTGGTGCTCAGTGGCGCCCGGTCCGGGGGCGGCCCTGTCTCCGGCGGCTCAGTGCTTGTAGAAGCCCTGGCCGGTCTTGCGGCCGAAGTCCCCGGCGTCCACCATGCGGCGCATCAGCTCCGGCGGCGCGAACTTCTCGTCCTGGGACTCGGTGTAGATGTTGCTGGTGGCGTGCAGCAGGATGTCGACGCCGGTCAGGTCGGCCGTGGCCAGCGGGCCCATCGCGTGGCCGAAGCCGAGCTTGCAGGCGATGTCGATGTCCTCGGCGGACGCGACGCCCGATTCGTACAGCTTCGCGGCCTCGACGACGAGGGCGGAGATCAGACGGGTCGTCACGAAGCCGGCGACGTCGCGGTTGACGACGATGCAGGTCTTGCCGACGGACTCGGCGAAGGCCCGGGTGGCGGCGAGGGTCTCGTCGCTGGTCTTGTAGCCGCGGACGAGCTCGCACAGCTGCATCATCGGGACGGGCGAGAAGAAGTGCGCGCCGACGACCCGCTCCGGACGCTCCGTCACCGCGGCGATCTTGGTGATCGGGATGGCGGAGGTGTTGGAGGCGAGGATCGCGTCCTCGCGGACGAGCTTGTCGAGCGTGCGGAAGATGTCGTGCTTGACGTCCAGCTTCTCGAAGACGGCCTCGACGACGATGTCGACGTCGGCGACCGCGTCCAGGTCGGTGGTCGTCGTGATGCGGGCGAGCGCGGCCTCGGCGTCCTCGGCCGTCATCCTGCCCTTGGACACGAACCTGTCGTACGAGGCCTTGATGCCGTCGGTGCCGCGGGTCAGCGCGGCGTCGGTGACGTCCCGCAGCACCACGTCCCACCCCGCCTGAGCGGAGACCTGAGCGATTCCGGACCCCATCAGCCCCGCACCGATGACGGCGAGCTTCCCAGCCACTGCACACCCCTCGTTCTTCAAACGGCCAGTCTCGTAGCCTCTCGGCCGGAGACTAGCGGGCATGAGGGGCGGTGTGACCGTGAAGTAACACGCGTCACGTCTCAGATGACGGACATCACACCGGGACGGCCCACCGCTCCGCACCCGCCGCCGAGTTCGCTTCCCGCCCTCCGGCGGGGCTCATTACGCTGGGCCGCATGGTGAACCTCACGCGCATCTACACCCGCACCGGCGACAAGGGCACGACCGCCCTCGGTGACATGAGCCGGACCGCCAAGACCGACCTGCGGATCGCGGCGTACGCCGACGCGAACGAGGCCAACGCGGCCATCGGCACGGCGGTCGCCCTCGGCGGCCTCCCGGAGGATGTGGTGAAGGTCCTCGTCCGGGTGCAGAACGACCTGTTCGACGTCGGGGCGGACCTGTGCACCCCGGTCGTGGAGAACCCGGAGTACCCGCCGCTGCGCATCGAGCAGGCGTACGTGGACAAGCTGGAGGCGGACTGCGACCGCTTCAACGCGGAGCTGGAGAAGCTGCGCAGTTTCATCCTGCCCGGCGGCACTCCCGGTGCGGCGCTGCTGCACCAGGCGTGCACCGTGGTCCGCCGCGCCGAGCGCTCCACCTGGGCGGCGCTGGAGGTGCACGGCGAGATCATGAACCCGCTGACCGCCACCTACCTCAACCGCCTCTCCGACCTCCTGTTCATCCTGGCCCGTACGGCCAACAAGGAGGTCGGGGACGTGCTGTGGGTACCGGGCGGCGAGCGCGGCTAGCGCTCGCTCCTGACCAGGCCGGGGTCTGCGGGCCGCCCGTCCGATGCCGCCGGGGCCTTGCGGGGCCAGAGGGTGTACGCCGCCGCCACGATCCCGTGGATGCCGACGGCCCGCAGCACGGCGAACTGACAGTCCCGGAGCGCGGACGTGTCCGCCGCGCCGCCCGCGTACCAGATCGCGCCCTGCAGCAGGGCGAGGGCGACGGCGGCGCCGGCCAGGGTCCGCAGCCACAGCTTCCACTCGTGCACGGCGCGCTCCTTGCCGTACCCGGGGCCGGGCGGCTTCGGCCCGCCGGCGAAGCGGTACGCCGCGTGCCCGTCGAGCCACTTCACGGTGTAGTGGCCGTAGCCGACGGTGTAGCCGATGTAGACGGCGGCGATGCCGTGCCGCCAGTTCGGTTCACCGCCGTTCTTCAGGTCCAGGGTGGTGGCGACGAGCAGCACCAGCTCCAGCAGCGGCTCGCACAGCAGCACCGCCGCCCCCAGCCGGGGCATCCGCGCGAGATAGCGCAGCGCGAGTCCGACGGCCAGCAGCACCCAGAAGCCGACCTCGCAGGCGATGATCAGGGGGACGAGCACGGGTCTCTCCTTCCGGCCGGCGGTCCGGCGGGTTCGGCGCCGACTCCTTGACGGCTGGTTCCAGCCTCTCGTCCACCCCGCGCCGATGCGTCGTCACCGGTGACGAACCGTGACTGCATCCTTCGGTGTACTGCGGACGGCTCCGTCATCCGCCCTGACGGCGAGGCCCGGCCCGGCGTCACCGTGTTGGATGGGAGCGTGAACGACTCCCCGACCGCCGCGCGCCGCCGGATCCCGCCTCCGCACCGCGACGACGTGATCATCGCCGCGGCAGGCGTGCTCGGCGGCCTGCTGCTGTGGTCGCTGGGCGTCAGCAACACGGGCAGCCGACACTTCTTCCCCGACTGGGTGGCCCTGGTCCCCCTGCTGGTCATCGGTCCTGTGGTGCTGCTGCGGCGCAGCGCCCCCGCCGTCACCCTGCCCGTCGGCATGGCGGCGACCGCCGCCGACCAGTTCACGGTCGGCAACCTCGCCACCATCGTCCTCTTCACGGACCTGATGTACGCGGCCGTGGTCTACGGGAAGCCGTCCATGGCGCGGCGGCTCCCGATCAGCACCGGCCTGGTCACCGTCATCACCACCATCGCCTCCGTGGCCCTGGTGGGCCCCGCCCAGGGCCTGCTGATCGGCGTGCTCACCGGCATCGTCTGCTTCGGCCCGGCCCTCACCGGCGCTACCCTGCGCAACCACCGGGAGGCCGCGATCGCCGCGCGGCTGCGCGCCGAGCAGACCGCTCTGCTGGCCGAAATGGACCGCTCCCAGGCCGTGGTCGCGGAGCGCGCGCGGATGGCCCGGGAGCTGCACGACATGGTGGCCAACCACCTGTCGGCGATCGCCATCCACTCCACCGCGGCGCTCTCGATCGACTCCCCCGCCACCAGTCGCGAGGCCCTCGGGGTGATCCGGGAGAACAGCGTGCAGGGGCTGGCGGAGATGCGCAGGCTGATCGGCCTGCTGCGGGACGCGGGGGCCGGGCAGGAGGCGGTCGCCACCCCTTCCCTGGACGGGCTCGACGCCCTCCTCGAACAGGCCCGCGTCAACGGCGGGGCGAGCGGGCTGGAGTTCGTCCTGGACGACGCCCGGCAGCCGGGCGGCGGTCCGCTGCCGGCCCCGGTGGAGCTGGCCGCCTACCGGATCGTCCAGGAGTCGCTGACCAACGCCCTCAAGCACGCCGCGCCGGGCCGGGTCCGGGTGCGCGTGGCCCGTGCCGACGGACTGCTGACCGTGGACGTGGAGTCCCCGTACGGTGAGCAGCCGGGCCCGCGCGCCCCCGGCTCGGGGGCGGGGCTGGTCGGCATGCGGGAACGGACCGAGCTGCTGGGCGGGGAGTTCACGGCGGGTCGGCAGGGCCTGGTCTGGCAGGTGCGGGCGGTGCTGCCCGCCGAGGAGAAGGCGGTGACGGCATGACCGTCCGGGTCGTGGTGGCCGAGGACCAGAGCGCGGTGCGGGCGGGGCTGGTGCTGATCTTGCGCAGTGCGGGTGACATCGAGGTCGTGGGCGAGGCGGCGGACGGTGAGGCGGCGGTGCGCCTGGCCCGGGAGCTGCGGCCGGACATCGTCCTCATGGACGTGCAGATGCCGCGGCTCGACGGGGTGTCGGCGACGCGCCAGGTGGTGGCGGAGGGCCTCGCGGACGTCCTGGTGCTGACCACGTTCGACCTCGACGAGTACGTGTTCGGGGCGCTGCGCGCGGGCGCGTCGGGCTTCCTGCTGAAGAACGTGGACGCGGCCGAGCTGATCGCGGGCGTGCGGACGGTGGCGCGCGGCGAGGGGCTGATCGCCCCGGCGGTGACGAGGCGGCTGATCGCCGAGTTCGCGGCCCCGCGCGCGGTGCGGCCCGCCGTGGCCCCGCAGACGGCCGAGGCGCTGGAGTCGCTGACGCGGCGGGAGCGGGAGGTGCTCGGCTGCCTGGGCGAGGGGCTGTCGAACGCGGAGATCGCGGTGCGGCTGGAGATGGCGGAGGCGACGGTGAAGACGCACGTGAGCAGGCTGTTGGGGAAGCTGGGGCTGCGCAGCCGGGTGCAGGCGGCCGTGCTGGCACAGGAGTTGGGCCTCCGGTAGCGCCACTTGCACCCCAACTCCCTTGAGGTCTGGACCTCTTGACGCTTGGTCCAGACCTTTCTACGCTCGCGGCAACTGTGGTGAGCGTGCCCCGGCGGCGTGCTCACGGGCGGCGCAGGTCCCACCCCCATGTCGCGGTCGGCCCCACGGCCACGACGGACCTACGGAGGAGCACCCTTGAGCACAGCACCCCCACCCCGCATCCGTCTGTTCAAAAGGCTCGCTGCGGCCGCGGCCGCGCTCGCCCTGCCCGTCGCCGGCCTGGTGGCACTGGCCGGGCCGGCCCGGGCCGCCGGGTCCGCGACGGCGACGTACACGAAGGTCTCCGACTGGGGATCCGGCTTCGAGGGCAAGTGGACGGTCAAGAACACCGGCACCACCGCCATCACCGCCTGGACCGTCGAGTGGGACTTCCCCGCCGGCACCCGCGTGACCTCGGCCTGGGACGCCACCGTCACCGCCTCCGGCAACCACTGGACCGGCAAGAACGTCGGCTGGAACGGCTCCCTCGCCCCCGGCGCCAGTGTCACCTTCGGCTTCAACGGCACCGGCTCCGGCGACCCCTCCGGCTGCACGGTCAACGGCGGCTCCTGCGACGGCGGCCCCTCCCAGCCCGGGGACAAC
>NZ_JACBGN010000329.1 GCF_013401435.1 Streptomyces sp. BR123 | reverse complement strand
CCGGGGCACCGCGTCCCCGTGCCCGCCCGTGTCCCCGCGCCTCCGCGCCTCCACGCCTCCGACGAAGGGAGCCCTGCCCCGCATGTCCTCCCCGCGTATCCGCACCTTCGCCTTGGGCGACCCCGACTCCGGGCCGTACGCACTGGCGCTCGGACCGGACGGTGCGCTGTGGTGCACCCTCGTGCACGCCGGCCGCATCGCCCGGCTGACCCCGGGGGGCCGGCTCGACGAGTTCGCGCTGGACTCCGCCGACTGCGGGCCCGCGGTCATCACCCCGGGACCGGACGGCGCCCTGTGGTTCACCCGTATGCGGGACGACCGCATCGGCCGGATCGACACCTCCGGGCAGTCCCGCTCCTACGCCCTCCCCGGCACCGGGGCCGGAAGCGGGTCCGCCACCCCGTACGGCATCACGGCCGGGCCGGACGGCGCCCTGTGGTTCACCCGGGCCGGCGCCGACCGGATCGGCCGGATCGGCATCGGGGGCGAGGTGGACGAGTTCCCGCTGCCCGGGACGGGTGGTTTCCCGGCGTTCATCACGGCGGCGGGCGATTCGCTCTGGTTCACCCTGAACCGGGCCGGAGCCCTCGGCCGGATCACCCTCGACGGCCGCGTCACCCTGTACCCGCTGCCGGTTCCGGAGTGCGGGCCCGTGGGCCTGACGGCGGGCGACGACGGAGCCCTGTGGTTCACCGAGATCACCGCGGGCCGGATCGGCCGGATCACCGCCGACGGCGGGATCACCGAGTTCCCGCTCCCCGATCCGGACTGCCGTCCGCACGCCATCACGGCAGGCCCCGACGGCAGCTGCTGGTTCACCCAGTGGGCCACGGGCCGGGTGGCCCGCCTCTCCCCCGACGGCCGGGTCACCGAGATCCCGCTGCCGCACCCCGGCAGCGAGCCCCACGGTCTCGCCTTCGGGCCCGACGGCGCCCTCTACACGGCGCTGGAACACGGGGGGATCGCCCGGATCGAGCCGGCCGGGCCCGCGTCCCCCGACTGCGCGCTGCGTGCAACGGGCCTACGCTGATCGGGTGATGCGTTCCTCCTCGGAGGTGAGGCGATGTCCGGGTTCCGGAGGGTGGCCTCGGCCCTGGCCGCCGGGGCGGCGAGCGCACTGCTGGCGGGTTTCGGGGCGCCCGCCGGCAACGGCATCGAGGACGAGAGTGCGCGGGTGATCGTCGACCGGGCGCGGGCGGAACTGGCCGGTGCCCGGTCGGTGCACATGGTGGCGCAGGTCCAGGACGCGGCGGGGAGCACCGTCCTGGACCTCCGCCTCGATGTGAACGGCAACTGCGCCGGCCGCGTCGGACTGCCCAAGGGCGGCGGCAGCGCGGAGATGGTCAAGCGCGGGCAGGACATCTGGCTGAAGCCGGACACGGCCTTCCTCAAGTCCCAGGTACCGGGGCCTGCCGGCGAGGACGCGGCCGCCCTGATCAACGACCGCTGGATCCACGGCAGTGCCGAGAACGTCCTGCTGCGCGGTCTCACCCAGGTGTGCGACCTGTCCGGGTTCCAGCGCAAGTACGCCGCGCAGCCCGTCTCGGAGAACCTCACGAAGGGCGGGACGGCCACCGTCGACGGGGCGTCGGCGATCACGGTCACCGGCCGCGACGGCGCCGACACGGCCACCTACTACGTCGCCACGGAGGGCAAGCCTCGTCTCCTGCGGGTCGAGGGCGTCGAGAACGGCCAGCGGGGCCGCGCCGACTTCTCCGACTACAACGAGCCGGTGCCGGCCGGGACCCCGCCCCCACAGGAATCCGTCGACCTCTCCGACCTCCGGTAGCGGCAGGGCTCAGCGGTCGGTGCCCCAGCACCAGAGCAGCTCTCCGCCCTCGGGGACCGCGGCCCACCGGGCGGCAGCCGCGTCCAGGCGGGGCCCGGTGCGGGCCAGGGCGTCCGGGCCGAGGGGCGGACGGCCGACCCCCCGGCCCTCGGTGTCCAGTCCGCGCCACACGCGGTACGCCCAGTTCACGGAGAGCTCGGCGGCCATCACCGCGTCGCCGCCCCGGCGGAGCACCTTCATGCCGGACCTGCGGTGCCGGCCCGGTTCGACCGTCTCGAAGCCCTGGAACGTGGCCCCGCGGGCCGTCGCTCCCCAGAAGCCGTCGTCGATGCCGAGGGCGGTCTCCACGACGGCGTGCACCAGGTCGTGCGGCATGGTGGGGCCGGTCGGCTGGGCGGGGAGCCTGACGTCCGGGCCCTTGCGGGCACGGACGAGGATCTCGTGCTGATTGTCCGGCAGCTTCCGGAAGGACATCTCCATCGCGAGGGAGGGTAGGCGCGGGGCGCCGCCCCGGCCAACCGGATTTCCCGCCGGGGACGGGGCGCCGGGGCGGTCACCCGCGGTGCGGGCGGGTCGCGGTGACGACGTAGTAGTCGATGATGCGGCGCTCGTACGCCCGGAAGAAGTTCCGGGGCCAGGTGTCCGGCGCCCACAGGCGGGCCAGCCAGGTGTCCCAGCCCGTCCAGACCTCCGGCCCGATCGAGTGGGCCCGGGCGTCCGCGAGCCCGGCCCCGGCGAACGCGTCGGTGAGCGCGGCCACGGGGCGGGCGATGTCCAGGCCGGTCTCGAACGTGTGCAGGAGTCCTGCGAGTTCGGCCGGGCGGTCGGGCGCGTCGTCCACGGTGAAGAAGCTGGCGACGGCCGCCCGGCCGCCCGGTCGCAGCACCCGCGCCGTCTCGACGGCGAAGGCGGCCAGGTCCGGGAAGTGCTGGGCTGCCTCCACGCTGACGACGGCGTCGAACTCCTCGTCCCCGAAGGGCATCCGCTCGGCGGCTCCCCGTACGAACCGCAGCCGTCCCGGCTCCTCCCGCAGCAGGCCGGCGTGCGTACCGCGCGCCCGCTCCAGCTGCTGCGGGTGGACGTCCATGCCGGTGACGCCGGCGGGTCCGTATTCCCCCAGGGCGAGTGCGCAGCCCATGCCGAGCCCGCAGCCCACTTCGAGGACCCGCCGGTCCGCGAGCGGCCCGGCGGCGTCCAGGACCTGCCGGTACAGGTCCTGCTGACTGCGGATGCGTTCGGGCTCGCCGAGGGGGGAGTTCAGGTCGATCGCGTTCCAGTAGCCGAAGTTGATGAACCCTCCGGCGAAGACGGACTCCCGGCTCAGGTCCGCGGGGCCGTACGTCTCCTCGACCGCCGGCCGCATCGCCGGGTAGGACTCCTGGGCACCCTGGGCCACGATGTGACACCTCCTGGAACGCACTCCGCCGTGCCGACACCGCCAGTCTGGCACGCCGGACCGCCCTCGCGGAGGGCTGCGGCGTCAGTCGGCCGCCGCGGAAGTGGCCGCCGGGGAACCGGCCGTACGGGTTCCGGCCGAGGCCATGCCGAGCCAGGTGTGGGGGTTGCCCTCCCAGCACCAGCCGAGCTTCGGCGCCCTGCGGCTGATCCAGATGGCCGGAACCCGGCGGTCGCCGCTGCGCGAACCGCCCAGCGAGAAGCACTTGTTCGTGACGAGGAGCTGCGGGAAGTGGGTGACGAACGCGATGCCCTCCTCGATGGTGAGAGGGGTCCGCCCCCGGCCGGCGATGACGTCCATGGCGTCCCGGGGCACGGCCCCGCAGAACTCCTCGCCGCGCTCGACGCCGGTCAGCAGGTAGGCGTCCCGGTCGGGGAGGCCGGTCTGCGGGGCGGCGGTGAACCGTTCGAGCGAGCCGGGCTCGTAGGAGCGGTCGATGACGCCGGGGAGGCGTCCGCCGTGCAGGGCGGTGCGGGGCATCGTCTCCTCGACCGGTGCCGCGTTGCGGGTGACGACCAGGAGGAACGGCACCCGGCCGGCCTCCGGCTCGTACGCCTCGGGCGGGGCGGCCGCGGCATGCTCGCGCAGGGGGGCGACGAGGGCGGTGAACTGTTCGGGCTCCAGGCCGGACATCGCCGGGTAGCCGAGGCCGATCAGGGTGCGGACCTGACGGTCGAACTCGGCTGCACCGTCGAAGGGGGTCTGGGTCAAGGGTGTCCTCACATCCACGAAGGAATTTACATCGGGGATAACATTACTTTGAAGGTATCTTTAGGGTCAAGGGAAAAGTCGCATCGCTGTATCCGTGTCGCAGCAGCAGCAGGGCGATGTCGTCCGTGCGGGGCGCGGTGCGCCGGGCGTGCCCGATCAGGTTGTCCGCCACCACGTCCAGGGAGGTGTCCCGCGGCGTGCGGGCGAGGCGGGCCGCCGTCTCGCCGATGGCGTCCCCGATGTCCCGGCCCGGGGTTTCGACCAGGCCGTCCGTGTACAGGGCGAGGAGGGCGCCGGGGGCGAAGGGGATCTCGGTCGCCGTGTACGCGGTGTCCGGGTCGATGCCGAGCAGGAGCCCGGGCGGCAGGTCCAGCACCGCGATCGAGCCGTCCGGGCGGCGCAGCAGCGGCGGCGGGTGGCCGGCGGTGGCCAGGCTGGCCCTGCGGCGGGTGAAGTCGATGTGGACGTAGAGGCAGCTGGTGAAGAGGCCCGGTTCGAGGTCGGTCAGCAGCCTGTTGGTCCGGGCGAGGACCTCGGCCGGCGGTGCCCCGGCGGTGGCGTGGACAGCGGTGCGGACCTGGCCCATGAGGGCGGCGGCGTTGACGTTGTGGCCCTGGACGTCGCCGATGGCGGCGGCGGCGGTGGTGTCGTCGATGCGGATCAGGTCGTAGAAGTCGCCGCCGATGTCGAGGCCCTGCGCAGCGGGCAGGTAGCGGGCGGCCACCTCCAGGCCGGGAACCTCCGGCAGGACCCGGGGCAGGAGGCCGGTCTGGAGACTGCGGGCCAGCTGATGGGTGGAGTCGTACAGCCGTGCCCGCTCCAGGGCCTGGGCGATGAGGCCGGCGATGGCGGACAGGATCGCGCGCTCGCCGGGGGCGAACGTGCGGGGGTGGGAGTAGCCGAGGACGAGCGAGCCGACGGGACGGCTGGAGGAGATGAGGGGCAGGAAGGCCCAGGCGGCCATGCCGTCGAGGACCATCGTCGAGGGGTAGGCGGCCAGCAGCTCGTCCGGGCTCCCGAAGAACAGCGGCGTGCCGGTGCGCAGGACGTGGGTGCGGGCGGTGTCGGCGGAGACGGGGACGCCGTCGAAGCGGGCCATGAGCTCGGCCGTGTAACCGCGGAAGCCGACGATGCGCAGCCGCCGCTCCTCCTCGACCAGCAGGGCCATGGCATGCGCGCCCAGGGCCGGGACGAGCTGGTCGGCGGCCTTGTCGACGACGTCCTGGGCGTGCGCGGCCTCGGTGAGGATGGCCGCCAGGTGGATCAGCTGGTAGAGGGCGTTGGCGCGGCTGGGCGAGGGCGCCGTCTCGGCGGCCGGGGGCGCGGCTGCCGAGGGCGCGGGCTCCTCCGCGGCCTGGGTGATCCGGACGCTCAGCCCGCTGGCGTCCGGGTAGAGGTCGAAGCGCAGGCGGCGGCCGTCCGGGTGGTCGGCGAGGAAGCTCCGGGGCATCCGGCTGATCACGGCAGCCCGGTAGTGGTCCTCGATGGTGGGGTTGTCCATCCAGGGCAGTGCCTCCCACGGGAGGGCGCCGACCAGCCGCGACACGGGCTCGCCCAGCAGGTCCGCCGCCCGCTCCGTGATGAAGGTGACCTTTCCGTTCATGTCCAGGGCGCAGCTGCCTCCCGGCAGGCGCCGGATGAAGGCCAGGCCCGCCGCCGCCTCCGCGGGTTCCGGGGTGGGCGGCGGGCGCGGCGCCAGGATGACCGGGTAGGCCTCCGGCTGGATGGCGCGGCCCTCGTCGGCGGCCCGGCGCAGGATGCCCGCCAGGCGCTGCGCGCCCGCGTCGAGCACCTGCCGCTCGCGGTCGCTGAGGCGCGGCCCGTGCGAGCCGGGCCACAGCAGCACCAGCCCGGCGCCCGTGCGCAGCTCGTCGGCGGTGCCGGCCGTGTCCAGCGGGGTGGCGGCGAGCGCGAAGCGGTACGGCACGACCAGGCCGACCCGCGGGTAGCGGCGGGCCGTGTCCTCCTGGCCGCCCAGCCAGACGAGGCGCTGCTCGCGGACCGCGTCCGCCACCGGGACCGGGTCGTTGATCCCGACGCGGGCCCAGGGGACGGCGAACTCGCGGGCCACGCCGACGGTGACCGCCAGGTGCAGCACCCGCCCGGTGGGCTCGGGCAGGTAGAACATGCCGATGGACGCACCGGCCTCGGCGCAGGTCTCGACCAGCGCCTCCTCCATCAGCCGGTGGCCGGCGCCCCGGTCCCGCGGCTCGTCTCCCACCTGACCATGGTCACCCCGGACCCATCCGCGCGCTCGGCCCGCCCGCCGGGGCGCCTCCCGGCCGTCCCGCCCCGCCCTGGCCGGGCACGGACCGTCGGCGGCCGCCCACGGAGCGGGACGACCGGCGGTGGGCGCCCGGGGCGGGCCGGGAAGGTGCCCCGGGCACTCCGCCGGAAGTCCGGCCGTGGAACCGCGGGCCGGTGGGGTGGTCGCTCGGGTTCCCGCGCCCCTGCGGGGCGCGGTACCCGCACCGGACTCCGGCGCGCCCGCTCAGGAGCGGGCCGCGAAGGCCTTCGTGAAGGCCAGCGGGGCCTGCAGGACGGACGAGCAGGTGGCGTCGGCCTGGTTCTTGGCGCCGCCGGGGCACTGCTTGTCGCGGGCCCCCGACCACATGGAGAGCCAGCCCAGGCCCTTGCCGCGGGCGAAATCGGCCAGCTGGGCGGCGTCCTCGACCGTGAATATCTCGCTGGTGACGTCGTTGACGCCGATCATCGGGGTGACGGCGACCGTCTTCCAGGCCTCGGCGTCGGAGAGCCCGAGGACGCCCTTGATCTGGGCCTGGGTCGCTGTCGCGGCCTGGATCGCGTACCCGCCCATGTCGCCGCTGTACGCCGGCCCGTAGTCCATCGCCATGATGTTGACGGCGGAGATGGCCACGCCGTTGCGCTTGGCGTCGGCGACGAGGTCCACGCCCGGCTGGGTCAGGCCCTCGGGCATGACGGGCAGGGTGAAGGAGACGGCGAGGCCGGGGTGCTTCTTCTGGAGCATGGCGATGGCCTGGGCGCGCCGGGTGTTCGCGGCGGTGTCGGGCAGGGCCGCGCCCTCGATGTCGAAATCGGCCTTGGTCAGCCCGTACGCGTCGATGACCTTGCCGTACGCGGCCGCCAGGTCCGCGGCGGAGGAGCAAGCCAGGGCGAGCTCGGAGCCGGCGGCGCCGCCGAAGGACACCCGGACGTCGCCGCCCTTGGCCCGCAGGGCCTGGATCTGGGAGGCGACGTGGTCGGAGCCGAGGGCGGTGACGCCGCCCCACAGCGGGTTGCAGCCGCCCCCGGAGGTGATGAAGGCCAGGTTGAACTCCTTGACGCCGGTCTGGTCGGCCGTGCCGACGAGATCGAAGGCGGGGTGGAGCGAGGTGTCCACGTACGGGGCGAAGGGGGCCGCCTTGGCGGTGCCGCCCGGGCGGGTCGCGGTGGCGGTCGGCTTCGGGCCGGCGGTCGCGGTCGCCGTGGCGGTGGCGGTGGGCGCGGTCGTGGGG
>NZ_JACBGN010000328.1 GCF_013401435.1 Streptomyces sp. BR123 | reverse complement strand
GTCCGCACCCTCCGCCCCGGCCTCCCCGAAGCCGTCCGCGAGCCCCAAGGCGCCGGTCCCCGCCGCCGGGACGGGCGTGTTCACCGCCTCCACCCGCTCCGGGCAGCCGCAGGGCAAGGGCACCGCCCGCCGCTGGCGCGTCGAGGTGGAGGAGGGCAGCGGCGTCGACCCGAACACCGCCGCCCAGGCCGTCGAGACGATCCTCGGCGACCCTCGCGGCTGGATATCCGACCCGGCGTACGGCTTCCGGCTCGTCGGCGCAGACAGCCCCGTGGACTTCACCGTGAAGATCGCCACCCCCACCACCACCGACAAGCTGTGCGAGGTGGTGACCCCCGAGCTCGTCGGCGAGACCAACTGCCGCGCCGGGCACGACGTCGTGGTCAACCTCAAGCGCTGGCAGGAGGGATCACCGCAGTTCAAGGGCCCCGTGGAGGAGTACCGGGCGCTGATCGTCAACCACGAGGTCGGCCACGAGATAGGCCGCGGCCACGAGACCTGCCCCGGCCCCGGCAAGCCCGCCCCCGCGATGATGCAGCAGATCAAGGGGCTGCTCGGCTGCGTGGCCAACGCCTGGCCGTACGACGGAAAGGGAACCTACCTGTCCGGTCCGTCCGTCCCTTAGGGCGGGGAGAGCCGGTGAGTCGACCGTCCGGGCCGTGAGGGCCGGGGGCGAGGAGTGGAAACGTGCGCGTCGTCAGCTTCACCGTCCCTGCCTGGTTCCCGCCCTGCGTTCCGGCACAGCGGAAGGAGGGGCTGCGGCGCGCGGCGCAGCTCACCGGGCAGGAATCCGCCGTGTTCCTGTGCCTGGCCACCGGGGCCTCCAACGCAGAACTCGCCGACGAGCTCCAACTGTCCGTCAGCACGGTCAAGTTCCACGTCCACAACATACGGACCAAACTGGGCGGCATCAGCCGCCTCCAGACCTGCCTGCTGGCCGCCCTGGCCCGCGAGGACGGCCGCCTCGGCACCCCCGGCCGCCGCGCGGGCGGGCTCAGCGCCGGCGGTGCAGCAGCCGCCCGCCGATGACGGTGGCCACACAGCTCGTCGACCCCACCGCCGCCAGCTCCGGCAGGTCCGCCGCCGCGAACACCGCGAACCGGGCCGGGGCTCCCGCCTGGAGCACCCCGTGGAAGGCCTCCTCGACGCGCTCCCGCCCCGCGAACGGGTCCAGCGAGACCGAGCCCGCAGTGACCGCCGGCGGCAGCAGTTCCAGCCCCGACCGGGCCACGGCCGTGCGCACCGCCGGGACCGTCAGCCGTCCTGCCACCGCCACCACACCGCGGGCCAGCAGCCGCTGCGTCGCCCGCCGGGCGCTGTTGCCCCGGCGGGCGTCGGTCAGCTCCAGCGCGGCCAGCGCCTCCGCCCCGGTCACCGGCTCGGTGCCGAGTTCGGCCGTCTCGTACGGGTCGTCCGGATAGTACGTACCCTCCAGCAGCTCCTGCGCCCCGTGCACCAGCAGCCCGGGGGTCAGCACGCCGGGCCAGCGGCGGACCCGCGCGTGCGGCCGGGCCGCGGCGAGCTCCTCGTACGGGCCGGTGGCCGCGATCCGGTCGCCCTCGACGAGGACGGCCCCTGCGCGCAGCGGCCCGGCCCCCCGCCCGGCGACGAGGAGCCCGGCGGTGTGCAGCGTCAGCAAGGCCGGATCACTCGGCCGGGATGAGCTTCAGCTCGGGGTGTGCCGTGCCGCCTTCGAGTGCGGTGGAGGAGATGTGCGAGACCACGCGGTCGTCGACCGGGTCGTTCGCCGGGTCGTCGTGCACGACGAGGTGCTCGTACGTCGTCGCGCGCTGCGCCGGGGTGCGGCCCGCCTTGCGGATGAGGTCGATGATCTCCTGGCGGTTGGAGCGGTGCTTGGCACCGGCCGAGGAGACGACGTTCTCCTCCAGCATGACCGAGCCGAGGTCGTCCGCGCCGTAGTGCAGGGAGAGCTGGCCGGCCTCCTTGCCGACGGTCAGCCAGGAGCCCTGGATGTGGGCGACGTTGTCGAGGAAGAGGCGCGCGATCGCGATCATCCGCAGGTACTCGAAGACCGTCGCCTGGGTACGACCCTTGAGGCGGTTGTTCTCGGGCTGGTACGTGTACGGGATGAACGCGCGGAAGCCGCCCGTGCGGTCCTGCGTGTCCCGGATCATCGCGAGGTGCTCGATGCGCTCGGCGTTGGTCTCGCCCGTGCCCATGAGCATGGTGGAGGTGGACTCCACCCCCAGCCGGTGGGCGATCTCCATGATCTCCAGCCAGCGCTCGCCGGACTCCTTCAGCGGGGCGATCGCCTTGCGCGGCCGCTCCGGGAGCAGTTCGGCGCCGGCGCCCGCGAAGGAGTCCAGGCCGGCGGCGTGGATCCGCTTGATCGCCTCCTCGGCGCAGACCCCGGAGATCCGGGCCATGTGCTCGACCTCGGACGCGCCGAGGGAATGGATGACCAGCTGCGGGAACGCCTTCTTGATGGCGGAGAAGTGCTCCTCGTAGTACTCCACGCCGTAGTCCGGGTGGTGGCCGCCCTGGAACATGATCTGCGTGCCGCCCAGCTCGACGGTCTCCGCGCAGCGGCGCAGGATGTCGTCGAGGTCGCGGGACCAGCCCTTCCCCGTGTCCTTCGGCGCCGCGTAGAACGCGCAGAACTTGCAGGCCGTGACGCACACGTTGGTGTAGTTGATGTTGCGCTCGATGATGTACGTCGCGATGTGCTCGGTGCCGGCGTAGCGGCGGCGGCGCACCGCGTCGGCGGCCTGGCCGAGGGCGTGCAGCGGAGCGTGCCGGTAGAGGTCGAGCGCCTCCTCCTTGGTGATCCGGCCCCCCGCGGCGGCGCGGTCGAGGACAGACTGGAAAGCGGCCTGGTCGGTCACCGGTGCGTCACCCTTCGGCGGTGTGTCAAGAGATCCGGACCGATCCAGCCTACGCCAGGGCCCCGTTCCGGGATTCACCGGCTGCGCGTCAGGTCCCCCTCGGGGTTTCCGGCCGCGGAGTCCCCCGACCGGTAGTGGAGCGTGCCGTTCGCGTTGAGGGCGAAACGCTCGTCGGAGGAGCCGTTGGAGCAGATTCCCGGGGCGGGGTTGGGGCCGCCGGCGGTGTCCAGGACCAGGGACCGGTCGGTGGCCGAGGCGAGCTTCCAGTCGCCGGAGCAGTCGGTGCCGAGGAGGGGCAGGACCGACTTGTCGCGGCCGACGACCTCGCCGACCCTGCCGGCCTTGATCGTGATCTCGAACTCGCTCGGAACCCCCATCCGGGCCGTGGTCACGGTCCCCTTCCAGGTGCCGACCAGCTCCGGGGGGACGTCGTTCCGGGTGCCCTTGGGCGGGGCGGAGCCGTCCGGGGGCGTCGGGGCCGGGCTCGTACCGGCCCGGCCGGAGGGCGTGGACGCGGCGGACGGCGGTTCGGCGGTGTGGTTCCGCCCGCCGTCCGTCCCCGGCAGCACGCCCAGCTGGAACAGCCCTCCGGACAGCGCGGCCGCCACCGCGGCGGCCGCGACCACCACCGTGCAGCTGAACCGGCGCCCGGCGGCGCTGACGGTGAGCTTGCGGCCGGGGGCGGTGGACTCGCCGCCCTCCCCGTCCGCGGCGGTGCGCGGCTTCGGAACCCCGCTGCTGCCGGCGCTGCCCGGGGAGCCGGAGCCGCTGCCGGCGGTCTCCGTCGGGGCGCCGTACGGGCCCGCCGGGGCGGCTGCCCCGGTCCCGGCCGGCCCCCCGTAGGAGCCCCCGTACGAACCGCCGTAGGAGGGGTCCGGCGCACCGAAGACACCGGCGGCGCCGACGCCCGCCACCCGGTCCCCGTACGAGGGGGTGGCGAACGGAACCGGCCCGGAGGCGTCCTCCGGCCCGGACTCCCCGGCCTCCAGGTCGAGCAGCGCCACCGCGGCGCGGCTGGCCTCCTCCATCAGGGGCGCGGGGAGCCGGCCGGGGGCGCGCAGGGCCCCGTCGAAGGCGTCCGCGACGGCCTGCGGGTCCGGCCGGGCCTCGGGCGCCTTGGCGAGGCAGGCCGCGACCAGGTCGCGCAGTCCGCCGGGCGGGACGGCGTCCAGGTCCGGCGGCTCGTGGACCACCTTGTAGAGGAGGGTCGCCGAGTTGTCGCCGGTGAACGGGGGCCGCCCGGTCGCGGCGAAGGCCAGCACCGCGCCGAGGGAGAACACGTCGGCGGCGCCGGTGACGCCCTTGCCGAGGATCTGCTCGGGCGACATGTAGCCGGGCGAGCCGACGGAGACCCCGGTGGAGGTGAGGGAGGCGGTCCCGTCCGTGGCGCGGGCGATCCCGAAGTCGATGAGGCGGGGCCCGTCGAGGGTCAGCATCACGTTCGACGGCTTCACGTCGCGGTGGACGAGGCCCAGGCCGTGCACCGCCACCAGGGCGCGGGCCAGCCCCTCCCCGACCGCCCGCACGGCGGCCGCCGGCAGCGGCCCGTGCGCGGCCACGGCGCCGCCCAGTGAGGGGCCCGCCACGTACCCGGTGGCCACCCACGGCACCGGCGCCTCCGGGTCGGCGTCCAGGACGGGCGCGGTCCACTCGCCGCCGACCCGCCGGGCGGCCTCCACCTCGCGGCGGAACCGGGCGCGGAACTCGGGGTCGGCGGCGAAATGCGGGTGCACGATCTTGACGGCGACCGTCCGGCCGCCCGCGCTGCGGCCCAGGTAGACCCGTCCCATGCCACCCGCGCCGAGCCGGCCCAGCAGCCGGTACGCACCGATGCTGCGCGGCTCACCGGCCTCCAGCGGCTGCATCCCGTCCCCTCCCCCGTGGTCCCGACGGCGTGATCCACCGCGTGATCCCGGTCCACCTTAGGGCTGCCGGGGGGATGTCGGGGCCGATCCCGCGGGCTCGAACCCCGCTGACACCTCGGCGGCCGGCGGTGTGCCCTGCGGGTGGCGCCCACGGGGTGGGCCGAGGAGCGGGGGCGGGCGACGGGGAATTCCCGGCGCCGCCCGCGCCAATTCACGGCGACGGCGGGACGGCACCGCGGCGGCAATCGGAAAAGATCGGCAATTCCCCGGGAGGTGCTGGCCGGAACCGGGACCACCGCCCGGTAATCCGATCACTGACCGATCACGAAACGGAACGCGAACACGCACCCGAACGCGCCGGGGGAACCTTCAGGACACCTTCAGCAGCTCCACGGCGACATCAGCCGGATAGCCCGTCGAGTGACCCGTCCGACGCGCGAATTCCCTTACGCCGGCGAGCTGTTCCGGTCCGAAGCGGAAGTCGAGGGTGGTGAAGTACCGCTGCAGCAGTTCGGCGTCGAAGGCCTCCCAGCGGGCCGCCTGCTCGGCGACCTTGGCGACCTCCTCCAGGGAGATGTCCCGGGATTCGACGAAGGCCTCGTGCACCTGCCGGACGACGGCCGGCTCACGGTCCAGGTAGTCCTTCCGCGCCGCCCACACGGCGAACACGAACGGCAGCCCGGTCCACTCCTTCCACATCAGCCCCAGGTCGTGGACGTCGAGGCCGAGCCGGGGCGCATCGTGCAGCGAGGCGCGCAGCGCGGCGTCGCCGATCAGCACGGCCGCGTCGGCCTCCTGCATCATCAGCCCCAGGTCGGGCGGGCAGGTGAAGTAGTCGGGGCGGACCCCGTACTGCTCGGCGAGCAGCAGCTGGGCCAGGCGTACGGAGGTGCGGGACGTCGAGCCGAGGGCGACCCGGGCGCCGTCCAGCCGGTCCAGCGGCACCTGGGAGACGATCACGCAGGACATCACCGGGCCGTCGCAGCCGACCGCGAGATCGGGGAAGGCGACGAGCCGATCGGCATTGCGGAGGAACTCGACGAGGGTGATCGGGGCGATGTCGAGACGGCCCTGGACGAGGTGCTCACTGAGCTTCTCGGGAGTGTCCTTGGTCAGCTCCAGGTCCAGCAGGGTGCCGGTCCTGGCCAGCCCCCAGTAGAGGGGTAGGCAGTTCAGGAACTGAATGTGGCCGACCCGGGGCCGGCTGCGATAGACGTCCACATCGCGAGACTAGCTGGCGGCCCCGCGTCAGCCTTCGAGCGGGTCTCAAACGTCCGGGTGACGTGATCTTTCCCTCTGGTCTCGGCCGCGGGGTGCGTGCTAGGCTCGAAGCAAGTTGCAGTTTGGTTTCCCTTGCAGTACGAAGCCTGCGGAGAATGTGACCCGCGGGCTTTAGTAGTTTTCAGACTTCTTAGCAGGTTCTGGAGCAGGGCGACCCTTTGGCCCATAGGAGGGCTCATGGCTACCGGAACCGTCAAGTGGTTCAACGCTGAAAAGGGCTTCGGCTTCATCGCCCAGGACGGCGGCGGCCCGGATGTCTTCGTCCACTACTCCGCGATCAACGCCTCTGGCTTCCGCTCCCTCGAGGAGAACCAGACCGTGAACTTCGACGTCACGCAGGGCCCGAAGGGCCCGCAGGCGGAGAACGTCACCGTAGGCTAATCGCCACGGCCAACCACGCTCGGTTGGATCGCAGTACCTGAGAGCAGTACCCAAGGAGCCCTGCCTCCCCGTTCGCCCTGCGAACGGAGGACGGCGGGGCTCCTGCCTTTCTCCCTCCGGGTGCAGGGGGGCGGATGTGAGCGAACGCGCGAAACGGCCGGCCGCCACCGGATCGCGGTGGCGGCCGGCCGTCGTCTCGGAGCCGGCCGGGCCGTTACGGCTTGACGGCGGCGGACTGCGTCGGCGACGGGGAGGGCGACGGGGTCTGCGGGGCCGGGATCTCGGCCTTGGCGCTGACCTTCACCTCCAGGATCAGGACGACCTTCTCCCTGGTGATCAGCCGCAGGTGGTACGCGCCCGGGGCGACGTCCGCGGTCAGCAGCTCGGGCAGGGCGATCAGGCCGTCGTCATCCGACGGGGCCAGCTCCAGGCTGAACAGCTTCTCGCCGTCCTTGGTCCCCTTGAAGTACGGGCCCTTCGCCTTCGCCGGGTCCACGGGAACCCACACGCCGGTCGCCTTGTCCTTCTCGACCAGCCCGGCGGTCGCCTGCGTACCGGCCACTGCCTTGCCCGCGGCGGTCGCCTTGACCTGAATGCCCTTGACGGCGGTCCCGGCAACGACCTCCAGCGGCTTGCCCGCACCCGCGTCGGTGCGTGTCAGCAGGTCGGCGACGGCCGGAGCGGGCTTCGCCGCGACGACACCGCCGAAGTTCACCGTGAACTGGGTGGCGGTGCCGTAGCCGGAGGCCCGCAGCGTGAAGGCGCCGGGCTTCTCGCCGGCCACGAGGCCCGGCGCGGCGGCGATGCCCTCGGCGTCGGTCTGCACCACCAGGTGGGACCGGCCCTGGACGCCGAAGTAGGTGCCCGTCGTATCGTCCTCGACCGCGAACAGGATGGCCTGCCCCTTGGCCGGCTTGCCGTCGCTGAGCACCGCCTTGACCCGCGGCACCACCGTGAACGCGGCCCCGGCCTCCGCCTTGAGCTCGGCGCTGCCGACCAGCTCCACCTTGGCCAGGTGCGGCGCGGGCTTCGCCGGCTCGGCCGGCTTGGACGGGTTGGACGGGTTGGTGGGGTT
>NZ_JACBGN010000327.1 GCF_013401435.1 Streptomyces sp. BR123 | reverse complement strand
GCGGGCGTACGGCGGGTGGGGTCATGGCGGACGCACCTTTCGGCGGAGTGCAGCACGAAGGGCGGAGAACGGTCGTTCTCCGATCACGCACCGACCCTAGAGAACGACCGTTCTCCGCGCAAGCGGGTTCTGGACTACGCTGCCGCCATGGACGACGAAGAGGCCCGCACCCGGCTGCTCGACGCGGCGGAGACGCTGTTCTACGCCGAGGGCATCCAGGCCGTCGGCATGGACCGCATCCGCGCGGAGTCGGGCGTACCGCTGAAGCGGCTCTACAAGGTCTTCCCTGCCAAGGAGGCACTGGTCGCGGGCTACCTGGAGCGGCGTGACCGGCGGTGGATGGGCAGCCTTCGGGACGCGGTGGCGGCCGCCGCGGCCGCCGACCCCGTGAGCGCCGTCTTCGACTGGCTGGCGGCGTGGTTCTCGGAGCCCGGATTCCGCGGGTGCGCCTTCATGAACGCGTACGGGGAACTCGGCGCGGCCGGCCCGGCCGGTGTCCTCGACGCCGTACGCCGGCACAAGGCGGAGCTGCGGGAGCTGCTGGCGGAGGTCGCCGGACCGGGGCAGGAGGAGCTGGCCGACCAACTCCTGATCCTGGTCGAGGGCGCCACGGCGGTGGCCGCCCTCACCCCCGGCCCGGAACCGGCCCGACGGGCGGGCGCGGCAGCGGCCGCGCTGGTGCGGGCGGCAGGGGCCGGGGTGGGCGGCCGGTAGGGCTCGGTCGGCCGACGCCGCCGGCCCGGCCGGACGAGGCCGACCCGGCCGGACGAGGCCGACCCGGCGCCGGCGGCCGGGGCGGCGTGCGACGACCTGACGCCGTCGCGGCGCGCGCCGCGCTTCCGCACGCCACCACGACGAGCCGTGTGGAACGGCAGGGAACGGCAGGGCTACTGCATGGGAGAGCCCGGATCGGGCAGCCGGTAGGTGCGTTCCTGCTCCACCTCTTCGACGCCGTCCGCAGCAGCGAGCGCCGCGAGTGCATTCTCGGGGACGGTCCCCACGACCGTGCCGATCTCGCGCATCTCGGACTCGACGGTCAACCCGGCATTCCGGGCGGCCGCTACGGCAGCATCGAATCGATCCGGGTCAAGCGCGACAATGACCCGCACCTTCCGCACCTCACTGCCCGCATCGCGTGAGTCGCTGCTCGCGGAATTCATGTCCGCCTCCCCATCGATTCGGCCCGCCGTTCTCATACCGCTAGGGCGCCTGCGCCAGTCCCAGCCCTGCATCGGATACCGGGAGAGCGAGATTGCGCGTACCTGCACGGAGAAGCGCAACGATCTGCGAAGCGCTCGCACCGGGATTCTGTTCCCAGAGCAGGGCCGTGAGGCCGGCGACGTGCGGGGTGGCCATGCTGGTGCCGTCCAGTCGGCGGTAGCCTCCGCCCCGCCACGTGGACAGCACGTCGACGCCCGGCCCCACCATGTCGACCCCGCCCCCGTTCGGGTTGAGGCCGCCACAGGAGAAAGGGGCGATGGAGAAGTCGGGCCCGACGGCGCCGACCGCGAGGATCGAAGGACAGTTCGCCGGCTGTCCCACGGGCGCGATCCTCGCAGGGCGGCGGCTCTCGTTGCCGGCTGCTGCAACCATCACGATGCCGCGCTGCATCGCACGGCGGGCCGCCCGCTCGTAGATGCGCGAGTATCCGTCTCCGAGCGCCATCGGGAGGCCCAGCGACATGGAGATGACGCGTACGGATCTCTGGGCGATCGCCCAGTTGATCCCGCCCAGAATCTGCCCGTCGGGGCCACGGCCGCGGTTGTTCAGTACCTTGCCGACGAAGATGCCGGCCTCGCACGCGACGCCGTAGCGCGGACCGGCGGCCGGCCTCTTGGGTCCACAGGCCGTTCCCGCGCAGTGGGTGCCGTGTCCATGGCCGTCGTCGACCGTCTCACCGGGCACGAAGGACGCCGACTGCACCACGCGGCCTGCCAGATCCGGGTGGGAGGCGTCGATGCCGGTGTCCAGAATCGCCACTCCGATGCCGGCGCCCGTGAGGGTCGTCTCGGTCGCCAGCACGGCCTGCAGCCCCCAGGTGGCCTGACTCTCGTCCCACGGAGGAGGCGCTGCAGCTTGCGGCACACCTGCGCGCGGCTGCCCGTCGCCCCGGACGCGGCCGGTGAGGTCGGCCACGCCGTGTGCGTAGCCGTCGCAATAGCCGTCGAAGTACTCACCCGTGCGGGTTGCCGTGCGTTCCGTGAAGGCGCGGAGCACCCGCTCCGGCTCGACACTGATGAGACTCGGAGTCGAGGCCACGGTGGCTTCCAGAGCCGATCGCTGGTCCGGGGCGGTATCCACGATGGCGATCCCGAGGTCATCGAGGACCACGGTTCCGCCCTCCTCCAGTGCGCGGATCCCGGAGGCCCCACTCGGGACGTGCTCGGCCGAAGCCACACCGGCACCGGAAGTCAGCGCATCAAGACCGGCCTTCGGGTCGTCCTGGTCGAGCAGAACCAGGTACCTCCCGGTGTATTCGATCTGCGAATCGACATCGGCGTCCGCCATGGAACTCGCACCGTAGCCGTTGCTCGTCATTCAGGTCTCCTCTTCTCCTCTGCGAGACGGGCTGGGCACAACTGCCCACACGGTTCCGACGTTAGGAAGGAATTGCCCCGAGCGCGCCACGTAGGCGGCCATTCGGACTTCCCGTACGGCCGTTCAGGAATTTTGCGGATTGCGCACACCGGCCGGCGGACATGCAGAGTCACTGCCGCATCCCGGGCGGCCGATCCGGTGATGAAGGCGAAGAGCCGGTCGACCCAGGCACCCGGGTGGATTGGGGTGGGGTGGAGTGGGGGCGCGGCGCGCCTTCGAAGACGTGGCGAGCACTGGGCCTCGCCCGCCGAACGCGGCGGTGACCGTGTCCGCGGTCGCGGGCCCGCGCCCGGCTCTCGGCGCCGGCGTGACAGCTGCCCCCGTCTCCACCGAGGAGCGGCCGGCATCCCGGCTACGCCCTCACATCGCACACCGGCACGAGGCGGAGCTGCGGGAGCCACCGACAGCCGCTGCCGGGCCGGCCCGGCCCGGGAGAAGCCGACCGCTCCTACCTCTGCTCCTGCTCCTGCTCCTGGCCGCGGGCAGCACCAGCGGTGGCCGCCGCCCTGCCCTCACCCCCGGCCCGGAGCCCGGCGCGGCAGCGGCCCGCCCTGATGCGGGCGGCTGGGGCCGAGGACGGGGCGGGGACGGGCCGACCGCGTCGGGGACGGGCGGCTAGCTTCCGGCGCCGCGCGGGAAGGTGATCTCGACCCGGCGGTTCTTCTTCCTGCCTTCCTCGGTGCTGTTGTCGGCGATCGGATAGTCCTCGCTGTAGCCGCGGACGTCGTAGACCACGCCGGGGACGCTGACAGTCTTGGCGAGCTCCGCCTGCACGGCGTCGGCACGCTGCTTCGACAGCTCCTTGCCGTGCTCGTAGCTGCCCTGGTCGTCGGTGAAACCGAAGACGCGGATGCGGGTCGCCTTCTGGGTGTTGATCTCCTGCGCGATGGCCTGGATGCGGGCGGCAGCCTGGGCGTTGAAGACGGCGCTGTTCTCCGGGAAGAGAACCTCGGACTGCAGCGCCATCATGACCGTCTGATTGGTCTCCTGCCGGCGCTGCTCGCCGCCGAGGTCCTCGACGACCTCGGCGATGTCGAGCACCTTGATCGGCGCGAGGGTCCCGCCCTGGGGGATCTTCAGGCCGGGGGCCTTGGAGTCGATGGGGACGGGGGCGGCGGCGGAGGGCTCCGTGCCGGGGGGTACGGACGGCTTGACGTCATCGGCGCTCGCCACGCCGACCCCGACGGCTTGGACCCCGGCCATGACCAGACCGATGACGGCTACTGACGCGGCGGTGCGGTGGCGTTTTGTCATGGGGTCACCCAGAGATTTTGATGGTGGCCGTGGCGAACGTGGGCAGATTGAACTCAACCTCGGAAGCGGCGGCTGGCGGTGCAGGGAACTGGGCGAAGAAGGGGACTGTTTGCCCAGCCTCGATGGTGGACACCCCCGTCGTGCAAAGGCACCGGCCATCCGTGTCCCGGAGAACGTAATACCGCTTCTTGCCCACCTTGTCCGTTAGAGAGACGCCAGCAACCGAGGTGCCACTGGCGGTGAGTTCGTTGCCGCGCCACGCTGTGGTGTTCACGAACGCGGCGCTCCCAGTGTTCTTCAACTGGCCGCTCACAGTGAGGAAGCCGCCCGATTCACGCGTCGCAGAATTGATCGACAGGACCATGCCACCTTCACCGGTCGCGGTGGCGATAACCTGCGTCGGGGCGGGAGCCGCAGAAGAGGCCCCTGCCTGGGTGCTGCCAGCTTGAGGCTGTGAAGCCGACGGCTTGGAATCTACCTTCCCCTTTCCGTCACCCCCACCACATCCGGCCGACGTAAGGGCCAGTGCCACCGCAACAACTGCGGCCGCTCCTCCACGGACCTTCGCCGTGTGCCGAATCCTCATCTGTGCCGCTTCCTTGTCTGTCGTTACTGTCAGTCGACCAGCCGTACGCTGAAGAGGGACTTAGCCAAGCGATCCAGCGCCCCTGGCTTCTCAAGATCGAGCGTGAGTGTCTTCCCCCTACACACGAAGGCAACGCTGCCCAACTCGGCCGACGACGAAGGACTCACCGACGGCGCCGGGCTGGCGGTGGCTGTGGGCGTGGGAGCGGGCGTCGGCGCCGGCTTCAGGAAACACCTCGGCTCAATCAGGGCCTTCGCCGTGGCCTGACCGTGCAGCGCCTCGCTCCCCGGAACGACCGACTTGCCAACGGTCCCTTTGGTGCTTACCGCGACGGCGAACCGGGGAGTGGCTGCTTCACAGTGCGCAACGAAGGCATCGTTCAATGCGGCAAATTCCGTCGCCTTTCCGCAGGCTCCCTTCGCGTTCAGAAGGTTCCCCTTCACCAGTTCCTCCCAAGCGGCTGGGCTGAGCGCGGGCAAGTCGAGGCCCATGAACGCGTTGTCGCGCACCTCACGAGCCGCAGCCAACGCCGCAGCGTCTGCCGCCCCTTGGGCGTTGCTGCGCGTTGTTGCAGCCATACCGACCACGAAGAACGCCAGCGCGGCAAACAGGAATCCCGCGATCAGGACGACGTAAATCGGGAAGGCCTGCCCACTATCGTCCCGGCCCCCGGACATCACTTTCCGGCCGTGATACCTGCAACCTGCGACTTGATCTTGTTGGTGATGTCCTGGCCGATGCCCGTGCCGACGATGGCGCCGATGATGACCACGACCACCAGGATGATCCCGAGGTATTCGAACGCCGTCTGGCCGCGGTCGCGGCCGGGCTGCTCGTACCGCTTCCGCATCCGCGCCAGCGTGCTCTGCTTCATGAGGGGTCCCTCCCGGTCCGGTGGCGCTGTTGGTTTGCGGACCGTACGGCGCGTTACGGGTCGTCACCAAGGGTCCCGGGGCCCAATTACGGACCCACTGCGCACTCCGTCTACCCATGTCCCGTCACCCCCGGGCGGGCGGTTCCCAGCCAGCGGGCTATCGCCTCGCTGCGGCTGGTGCTCTGGAGCTTGGCGAAGATGCGGTTGATGTGGTTCTTCACCGTCTTCTCGCTGATGAAGCAGGTGGCCGCGATCTGCTGGTTGCTCATCCCGGACGCGATCAGATCCATGATCTCCACCTCCCTCGAACTCAACCCGAACAGCACCGAGTTGTGCAGGCGATCCGTCGACTGTGCCACAGTTCGTTGCGGTTGCGAAGAGGTGCGGAGTTCGGCGAGGAGGGCGCTGGCGGCCGTCGTCGTGAAATGGGCGCGGCCCTCGCGGACGTTGTGGACTGCTCTGACCAGGTCGTCCGGCGTGAACTCGCCGTGTACCAGGTAGCCGCCCGCGCCCAGGAGGAGCGATTCCCGGACAATCTCCGTTTCCTGGTTGTACGTCAGCATCAGTACGGGTGCGAGGCGGACGAGGTGGGGCAGGGCGGAGATGCCGTCGACGCCGGGCATGCGCACGTCCAAGAGGATCACGTCCGGGGCGTGGCGGCGGGTGAGGCTCAGGGCTTCGCGGCCGTCGGCGGCCTGGGCGACGACGTCGAGGCCGTCCGCGGTGCCGAGGAGGGCGGCCAGGCCGGCCCGGACCACGGGGTTGTCGTCGGCGATGAGGATGCGCAGCGGTGCCGCCATCACGGGCTCCCTTCGGGGGTGAGGGCCGCGAGCGGGAGGTCCACGCGGATCCGGGTGCCGGGCCGGGCGGGGTCGGCGGGTGTGCCGGCGGGGCCGAGGTGCAGGCGGGCGCCGGCGGCGGCGGCGTGTTCCGCCATGCCGAGCAGGCCGTAGTGGCCGGCGCCGCGCAGGGTGGCGAGGTCGGGCCCGTCGGCGGGGAGGCCGCGGCCGTCGTCCTCGACGGTGAGGGTGAGGTGTGCGGTGTCAGGGGCGGTGGTGAGGGTGATGCGGATGCTGGTGGCGTCGGCGTGGCGGCGGGCGTTGTCGAGGGCTTCGGCGGCCACGGCCAGGAGGTGGCGGGCCACCGGGGCCGGGAGCGGCGGCAGGATCCCGGAGGTGGCGACCTCCGCGCCGATGGCTCCGTCCGGCCGGTCCGCGGCCAGGCGGTGGAGTGCGGGCGGGAGGTGGACGCCGGGGGTGTCGGGGGTGTCGGGCTGGGCGCGGAGGTCGGCGAGGAGGGTGCGGGATTCCGCGGCGGCCTGTCGGGCGGCGTCGGCCAGCCGGCCGGCCTGGCGGCGTACGGCGTCGGGGTCGTCGGTGCGGGCGAGGGCGTCGGCGGCGAGGGCGATGCCGTGCAGGGTCTTCGCCACGGAGTCGTGCATGTCGCGGGCCAGTCGTTCCCGTTCGCCGCGTACGGCCTCGGCCACGGCGAGGCGGGCCCGGGTGTCGGTCAGGGCCCGGCTCGCCGCGCCGAAGCGGAACAGCAGGTCGCGCAGTGAGGAGCCGGCCGCCCCGGCGGCGAGGCACAGCACGGGCAGGGTGAGCCCGTCGGCGACGGCAGCGACGGCGACGGCCTGCAGGGCGGCGTAGACGGCCGAGCCGCGCCAGCCGTAGACGAGGCCGGCCAGCAGCGGGGTGCACAGCGAGACGAAGCCGAGGGGGGATTCCGGGGTGGCGGTGACCAGCAGCAGGCCGCTGAACGCCATGTCGCAGGCGAGCAGCCAGCGGTGGCGCAGCAGCAGGGGCCCGAGGCGCTCCCAGTCGCGGAAGAGGGCGTACGAGAGCATGAAGGTGAGCAGGACCGCGCCCGCGACGAGGTATGTGGGCCCGCCGGGGGCGGTGCGGCCCAGGGCGACGGGGGCGCCGAGGGCGATGGCGAGCATGCGGCAGGCGAAGACGCGGCGGCAGAGGGCCTGCAGGGCGTTCGCCTGGAGGGCTACCTCATGCCGAGCCCCGGCCGGAGTCCCGGCCGGGCCCGCTGCCGGAGTCCCCTCGGCCCGGTCCCGTGTTTCCGCCGAGGCAGAAGCCGAGGCCGAGACCGAGGCCGAGGCCGAGGCCGGCGGCCCCGCCGGAACTCCCGCCC
>NZ_JACBGN010000326.1 GCF_013401435.1 Streptomyces sp. BR123 | reverse complement strand
GGCAGGGCCGGGGGAACGAACCCCGCCCGCGCCGGGTGCGCAGAGCCCAGGGGTACGGGGGGAACCCCGGCTCGTGCGCCGCCGATGACCAGTCGGCTCGTTATGTACTGCGCCGCAGGTTCGAAAAGTGTTACTGGTGTTCGTGACACCCGTCGCGAACAGCGCGAAGGCCCCGCGCGGAGCATCGTCACGAGGCCTTCGGAAGTACGGGGGAGGGCGGTCAGCGCGGCACGCGCACGCCCGGGGACGCGGTTCCCACCGCCGGGGCAGACTGCGTCATCGGCGCCGCCCGGCCGGGGGGCGGGGCCTTGAGGACCTCGCCGCCGTCCTCGCTGCTGCGGGGTGCGGTGCCGGTCCTGGAGCCGCGGGTCCCGTCGAGCAGCTCCTCGCAGTACTGCGGGATGCGCGAGAGACCCTTGGCCAGCCGGGAGAGCCTGTCGCGGCGGTCGGCGTTCATGCTGCCCGAGCGGTACGCCTCGCACAGGTCCACCGCCTTGAGGCGGGTTGCCCTGTCCTGGTTGTGCAGCTCGTTCGCTCCGCCGAGGGTCTCCTTGCCGGCGCTGCCGGTGGCGCCCGCGGAGGCCGCGCCCGAGGAGGTGTCCGCGCTCCCGCCGAAGCGGAAGTCCGACCCGGGCCTGCTGCCGTCGGCGGGGCCCGTACCGGCCGCGGAACCGTCCGGGGTTGCGGGCGCACCGGTCCCGCCGTCGGCGCTGCGGAACGGATCGGGGCGCAGCTGCGGTGCGGAGGTCGGGCCGACGCCGCCGGACGGCGGGGCCGGGGTCTCCAGGGCGCTGAGCGTCGCGGCGGGTGCGGGTCCGGCAGAGGTGTGGGTGACGCGGTCCAGCAGGCCGGCCCCCGCGGCCGCGGCGAGCCCGCCGACGGCGACGCTGGCCAGCGCCGCGGCCAGGGCGAACCGCACCGGGCGGCCCGGGCGGAACGCGGCGACGGCTCGGGCCGGGGCGGGCGCGGGCAGGGCGATGACGGAGCCGAGGTCCATCACGGGCCCTGCCGCGGCGTCGGATCCCGGGACGTCGGCGGTGTCGGCGCCTGCGCGCGCGGCGCGGAACGCGGCCAGCGCGGCGGCCTCCCCGGGCAGTTCCGTCCCGGCGGGGGCCTGCGGCGGCACCAGCATGTCGAGGGCGGCCCGCAGCCGGTCTTCGGCATCCCGGGCACGGCGATCGGCGTCCGGGGAGGCCGTCGTGCCGTTCAGCACCCGCTCTGCCGCCGCCCGGTCCAACCACCTGTTGCGCTCGTCGGCCATCACATGTCCTTCTGCGTCCGCCAACGTGAATGCGTCACACCGGTTTGTTCCACGAGGCCACCGCCCCGGCCGCGCTGTGCGGGAACGGCGTCGAGGTCGCGCTGCCCCCGACCCTCCCGGATCTGGCCACCGGCATTATGGCCGACACCCGGGAGCCGGTCCGACGCAGGTTCCGCTTCCGGTCCCTGGACGCCCTCGGCGCCCAGCAGTTCGGCAAGTTTCTTCAGGCCCCTGTGGGCCGCTGTGCGTACCGCTCCGGGCCGCTTGCCCAGGGTCTCGGCCGCGCTCTTGGCGTCGAGTCCGACGACGACGCGCAGGACCACCGCCTCGGCCTGGTCCTGCGGGAGCCGGGCGATCAGGGCCATGGTCCGGCCGGTGGAGAGGGCCTCCATCGCCTCGCCCGCGGTGTCGCTGTCGGCGGCCCGGCCCGTCAGCTCGGTCTCGTCCCCGCCGATGGCGGGACGGCGGCCGCGCATGCGGATGTGGTCCAGGGCCCGGTTGCGGGCCACCCGGGCGGCCCAGCCGCGGAAGCGGTCGGCGTCGCCGGTGAAGGAGTCGAGGTCGCGGGCGATCTGCAGCCATGCCTCGGAGGTCACGTCCTCCGCGTCGCCGTCGCCGACGAGCGTGCGTACGTACCCGAGCAGGCGCGGGTGCACGGAGCGGTACACAGCACGGAACGCGTTCTCGTCGCCGTCCTGTGCCGCGAGCACCGCGGCGGTCAGCTCCGCGTCGTCCCCCAGCAAAGTCCCCAACCCGTTCACTGTCCTGTACGTGTGGCGCAAATCAGCACGTTACGGCCTTCAAGTACCTTCGTCCACGAGTTGCACGGGGAGCAACCAATCGTGCGCGAACCGAGGTGTGACACAAAACGCACGCGCGGCGCTGTCATGAGTACGGGCTTGTCGCACGAGTCCGTACGGACGACGACCGGGGCCTCTCCTGTGGGGGGTGGCGGCCTCGGTCGTCGTCCACCTCCCTCTCGTGGACCTCACCACGTCGTCCTTTCGGCTCGCTTCGGGGGAAAACCCTGCACCGGCCCGGCGCACCCCGTCCGGCGTCGCCGGCATGGCGGTACACCCGGCCCTGTCCTCCGAGGCGGTCGAGGCCGTCCTGATGCAGTGCTGCGGCAGCCGTGCCGGCGCTGGGCGCACCGGGTTGCCGCCCACAGACCGTACCCGGACTCGGGCGCTCTGCGGGCCGCCGCCGGGAAAGCCCCGTACGAGCGGGGCGGGCCGGCCGGCTGCCCGGCGCGTCACCGACCTGACGGACCGGCCCACTCGCGGGACGGTGTCCGTACGGCCGAAACAGGGCCATTCGCCCCTGCGGGATAGGCCGTCCGTGCCTGTTTGATCACACCGGAGGACCCCGGGCGAAGGAACCGACAAAGCGTCGCTACGATGTCCGGGGCCGGTGGACCGTACCCGGCCGGGCCCGACCGACAACGAAGCCGGCAGGCCCCCGCCCCGCTTCCGGAGGGTTTTCCGTGCCGGCTGGAACGTTGTACCGCGGCCGGGAAGGAATGTGGTCCTGGGTGGCTCATCGAGTCACCGGCGTCCTCATTTTCTTCTTCCTGTTCGTACACGTCCTCGACACCGCTCTCGTCCGCGTCTCCCCCGAGGCGTACGACGATGTCGTGGCTACCTACAAGACGCCGATCGTCGCGCTGCTGGAGTACGGCCTCGTGGCCGCCATCCTGTTCCACGCGCTGAACGGTCTCCGTGTCATCGCAGTGGACTTCTGGTCCAAGGGCCCGCGCTACCAGAAGCAGATGCTCTGGTCGGTCGTGGTGCTCTGGCTGGTGCTGATGATCGGGGCCCTGATCCCCGTCCTCGGCCACGCCTACCTCGAACTGTTCGGGAAGTGACGCGCATGTCCTCTGACACTTCTTCCGCTCAGGCCATCGGCGACGTGGAGGGCGTGAGCCTCTACGACGTGGACAACCCGGCGCCGTACATCGAGGCCCCGCGCAAGCGCACCGGCAAGACCCCGCGCTCGACCCGCGGCAACTTCGAGATGGCCGCATGGCTCTTCATGCGCCTGTCCGGCATCGTCCTCGTGGTCCTGGTCATCGGCCACCTCCTCATCCAGCTGGTGCTGGACGGCGGTGTCTCCAAGATCGGCTTCGCCTTCGTGGCCGGCCGCTGGGCGTCCCCGTTCTGGCAGGTCTGGGACCTGCTGATGCTGTGGCTGGCCATGCTGCACGGCGCCAACGGCCTGCGTACCGTCATCAACGACTACGCGGAGCGCGCGAACACGCGCCTGTGGCTGAAGGGCCTGCTCTACACCGCCACGGTGTTCACCATCCTTCTGGGCACGCTGGTGATCTTCACCTTCGACCCGAACATCCGCTAGGCAACGGGGCTGAGGCGACACATCTCATGAAGATCCACAAGTACGACACCGTCATCGTCGGCGCCGGCGGCGCGGGCATGCGCGCCGCCATCGAGGCGACGAAGCGCAGCCGCACCGCGGTCCTGACGAAGCTGTACCCCACCCGCTCCCACACGGGCGCCGCGCAGGGCGGCATGGCCGCCGCGCTGGCCAATGTGGAGGAGGACAACTGGGAGTGGCACACCTTCGACACGGTCAAGGGCGGTGACTACCTGGTCGACCAGGACGCCGCCGAGATCCTGGCGAAGGAGGCCATCGACGCCGTCCTCGACCTGGAGAAGATGGGCCTGCCGTTCAACCGCACCCCGGACGGCACCATCGACCAGCGCCGCTTCGGCGGCCACTCGCGCAACCACGGCGAGGCCCCGGTCCGCCGGTCCTGCTACGCCGCGGACCGCACCGGCCACATGATCCTCCAGACGCTGTACCAGAACTGCGTCAAGGAGGGCGTGGAGTTCTTCAACGAGTTCTACGTCCTGGACCAGCTGATCACCGAGGTCGACGGCGTCAAGAAGTCCGCGGGTGTGGTCGCGTACGAGCTCGCCACCGGTGAGATCCACATCTTCCAGGCGAAGGCCGTCGTCTACGCCTCGGGCGGCAACGGCAAGTTCTTCAAGGTGACCTCCAACGCGCACACCCTCACCGGTGACGGCCAGGCGGCCTGCTACCGGCGCGGCCTGCCGCTGGAGGACATGGAGTTCTTCCAGTTCCACCCGACGGGCATCTGGCGCATGGGCATCCTGCTGACGGAGGGCGCCCGCGGTGAGGGCGGCATCCTCCGCAACAAGGACGGCGAGCGCTTCATGGAGAAGTACGCGCCGGTCATGAAGGACCTCGCGTCCCGTGACGTCGTCTCCCGCTCCATCTACACGGAGATCCGCGAGGGCCGCGGCTGCGGCCCCGAGGGCGACCACGTGTACCTGGACCTGACGCACCTGCCGCCGGAGCAGCTGGACGCCAAGCTCCCGGACATCACGGAGTTCGCGCGCACCTACCTCGGCATCGAGCCCTACACGGACCCGATCCCGATCCAGCCCACCGCGCACTACGCCATGGGCGGCATCCCGACCAACGTCGAGGGTGAGGTCCTCCGCGACAACACCACCGTCGTCCCCGGCCTGTACGCGGCCGGCGAGGTCGCGTGCGTGTCGGTGCACGGCGCCAACCGCCTCGGCACCAACTCGCTGCTGGACATCAACGTCTTCGGCCGCCGGGCGGGCATCGCCGCCGCCGAGTACTCCGCCAAGGCCGACTACGTCGAGCTGCCGGAGAACCCGGCCGGGCTCGTCGTCGACCTGGTCGAGCGGCTGCGCAACTCCACCGGCACGGAGCGGGTCGCGGACCTGCGCAACGAGCTGCAGGAGACGATGGACGCGAACGTGTCGGTGTTCCGCACGGAGCAGACGATCAAGACCGCGGTCGAGAAGATCGCGGAGCTGCGCGAGCGCTACAAGAACGTCTCGATCCAGGACAAGGGCAAGCGGTTCAACACGGACCTGCTGGAGGCCATCGAGCTGGGCAACCTGCTCGACCTGGCCGAGGTCATGGCCGTCTCGGCCCTGGCCCGCAAGGAGTCCCGCGGCGGTCACTACCGCGAGGACTACCCGAACCGCGACGACGTCAACTTCATGCGCCACACCATGGCGTACCGCGAGGTGGCGGCCGACGGCAAGGACTCCGTCCGGCTCGACTACAAGCCCGTCGTCACCACCCGCTACCAGCCGATGGAGCGTAAGTACTGATGGCCACCCCGACCCTCGTGAAGAAGGAGGAGGCGAAGTCCGCCGCCTCCCCGTACATCACGGTCACGTTCCGGATCCGCCGCTTCAACCCCGAGGTCTCCGACCAGGCGGAGTGGCAGGACTTCCAGATCGAGATCGACCCGAAGGAGCGCGTGCTCGACGGTCTCCACAAGATCAAGTGGAACCTGGACGGCACGCTCACCTTCCGCCGCTCCTGCGCGCACGGCATCTGCGGCTCCGACGCGATGCGGATCAACGGCAAGAACAGGCTCGCCTGCAAGACGCTGATCAAGGACATCAACCCGGAGAAGCCCATCACCGTCGAGGCCATCAAGGGCCTGACCGTGATGAAGGACCTCGTGGTCGACATGGAGCCCTTCTTCCAGGCGTACCGGGACGTCATGCCGTTCCTGGTCACCAAGGGCAACGAGCCGACCCGCGAGCGCCTGCAGACCGCCGAGGACCGCGAGCGCTTCGACGACACGACGAAGTGCATCCTGTGCGCGGCCTGCACCTCCTCGTGCCCGGTGTTCTGGAACGACGGCCAGTACTTCGGCCCGGCGGCGATCGTCAACGCGCACCGCTTCATCTTCGACTCGCGTGACGAAGCCGGCGAGCAGCGCCTGGAGATCCTGAACGACAAGGACGGCGTGTGGCGCTGCCGCACCACGTTCAACTGCACGGACGCCTGCCCGCGCGGCATCGAGGTCACGAAGGCGATCCAGGAAGTCAAGCGCGCCCTGATCACCCGCCGCTTCTGACCTGGCGGTCCCGACGGCGCCACACGAGGGCCCCGTCCTCCGGTGTATCCGACACCGGAGGACGGGGCCCTCGCCCGTTCGGGCGAACGCGCCGTCCCCGGCCTTTGCATCGTCGATGCCGACACCTACGAGTGCCTCGTCGAGAACGACTGCCACGACCCCTCGGTCTCCCGGCTCGTCCTCGAAGTGACGTCCGGCAACCACCAGGCCGCCCTACGCGAAGCTCCGCGCGTACGGCAACGCCAAGGTCCCCGTCTACGTGATCGTCGACCGCGGGCACAACCGCCTGCACGTCCTCACCGACCCGGTGGCCGACGGGTACGGCACCCACCGCGCCCACGCGCCCGGCGAACTCGTGGCCCTGCCCGAGTCGACTCCAGTACGCCGAGCCCGGACCTGCGGGAGATCGACGCGCGGGAGGACGCGCTGCCGGAGCCGGCGACATCGAGGCGGCGGTCGAGCTGATGGTCGACACCTGGCTCGGGCCGTCCGCCCCGGAGGAGGCCGGGGAGTTCGTACGGACCGTGCAGCACCGCGGTTTCGAGGTCGCCCGGCCCATCACCGAGCACCACGAACTCCCGGCGCGCCCCGTCGACTCGCGGCCGTCACCGCTCCGACGCCGGCGTCCGGCGGCGCGTACGACCACCCCGGCTTCCGCGGCATCGCCGCGTCCGTCCCGCAGTCGGTGCCGGGCGCCCGGCACGTGGAGCTGCCCCGGGCCGGCCGTCTGCCGTCGCTGGAGCGCCCGCAGGAGATGACCGCCCTGCTGCCGGAGTTCCTGGGCCGCCCGTAAGGCGGCCGGATGGCAGCCCCACCGGGGCCGTGCCGGGCTTGGAGGAGGGGGGAACGGCCTGCAGCGGTGAACGCGCCCGCGCCGCCGCCCCCTTCCGGCCCCGCACGACCACGGCCCTTCCGGCCGTGCGGCGCTGCGGCCGCGGCCCGCGGGGACGGCCGGATCCGCCCGCCTGAGCAGGAGCCAGCCATGACGACGGACGACAGGGTGCGCGGCGACGAGGACCTCGCCTTCTTCGAGGCGGTCGCGGCGGCCTTCCGGAAGTACCCGGAGGCGCAGGGCAGGTACGCCCTCGCGAGCCTGGAGCAGGAGATCGAGCTGGGCATCGACTTCGGCCGGCAGGTCGGGGTCTCCCGCGTGGAGGGCAGGCGGATCATCACGGAGTTCGAGGACCGCGGAACACCGGAGTCCCCCGGCCCCAGGGCGGCCCACATGCGGCTCTGCATCGAGCGGGACATCCACGGCAAGCGCCTGATGTGGATCGAGGCGCCGGAGTAGAGCCCACCC
>NZ_JACBGN010000325.1 GCF_013401435.1 Streptomyces sp. BR123 | reverse complement strand
GGGCGGGCTCCCGTCACACCCGCACCTCCGGCCCACCGCCTGGTCCGCCGCGCTGCCCTCCGCCTGATCGCCGCCCCGGGCCGCCTCCCGGTTCCCCGCCGATTCACCGCTGTTCCGGGGCCGGTTCGCCGCCGGTGCACACGGGATCCGACGCCCTCCGCGGCTGCGGATCCCGGTCGTGTGTGCGGCAGAATCCTCCGTATGGGGATAGTCGCCGGGCTGGACAGCTCTTCCGCCTTCACTCGCATCGTCGTATGCGACACCGACACGGGTGCCGTACTGCGCCAGGGCTACGCGCCCCATCCGCAGTCCGCGGGTGATCCCCAGGCCCTCCACCCCCACGACACCGACCCCCAGGCCTGGCTGCTCTCCCTCGGCGAGGCCGCCGGCGGCGGCCTCCTCGAAGGCGTCCAGGCCATCGGCGTCTCCGCTCAGCAGCACGCGCTGCTGCCGCTGGACGCACAGGGCGCCCTCGTCCGCCCGGCCCTGGTCGGCAACGACAAGCGCGGCCAGGTAGCCGCCGCCGACCTCACCGGGGCCCTCGGCGGACGGCAGGCGTGGGCCGAGGCCGTGGGCTCCGTGCCGCACTCCGCGCAGCCCGTGGCCAAGCTCGCCTGGCTGGCCCGCAACGAGCCCGACGCGGCCCGCCGGGTGGCGGTGCTGATGTCCCCGCACGACTGGCTGGTCTGGCAGCTGCTGGGCCGGCCCGCCCGCCGCACCACCGACCGCGGCGGGGCTTCCGGGACCGGCTACTGGTCGCCGGCGACCGGCGCCTACCGCCCCGACCTGGTCGAGCTGGCGCTCGGGCACATGGCGCTGCTGCCGGAGGTGCTCGCGCCGGCCGAGGCCGCCGGGATGACGCCGGAGGGCCTGCTGATCTCCGCCGGCACCGGGGAGACCATGGCCGCCGCGCTCGGGCTGGGCCTGACCCCCGGGGACGCCGTGGTGTCGCTCGGCGCCTCGGGCTCCGTGATGGCCGTCCACCACTCGGCCGTGCAGGAACCGAGCGGCCTGGTCACCTCCCTCGCCGACGGCAGCGGCATGCACCTGCCGGTGGTGAACACCTCCAACGCGGTACGGGCCCTGCGGGGCACCGCCGACCTGCTGGGCACCGACCTGGAAGGGCTGTCCGAGCTCGCGCTGGAGTCGACGCCGGGCGCGCACGGCCTCGTGCTCCTGCCGTACCTGGAGGGTGAGCGCACGCCCGACCTGCCGCACACCGCGGGCACCCTGTCCGGGCTGCGGCGCGACTCGATGAAGCCGGAGCACCTGGCGCGGGCCGCGTTCGAGGGCATGCTGTGCGGGCTGGTCGACGCGCTCGACGTGCTGCGCCTGCGGGGGGTCGAGGTGCGCCGGGTGTTCCTGCTGGGCGCGGCGGCCGAGCTGCCCGCCGTGCAGGCCGCGGCTCCGGGGCTGTTCGGTACGCAGGTCGTCGTACCGGCGCCGGCCGACTACGCGGCGCTGGGCGCGGCACGCCAGGCGGCGTGGGCGCTCGGGGTGCAGCAGGGGACGCTGGCCCCGCACACCCCGCCGGTGTGGCCGGCGCCGGCCGCGCAGGTCTTCGAGCCGGGCGAGGACTACCCGGCCATGCAGGCGGTGCGCCAGCAGTACATCGCGACGCGGGAGCAGCTCCACCCGGGCGCCTTCCAGGCGTAGGCCTCCCCCGGGGGCCCGCCGCCGGATCCGCCGGTCCGGATCCGCAAGAGCATGCCGGATCCGATGGGGCGGCCGGGCGGGGTGAGGGGCTGGGGCGACCGGGCGTGGGCGACCGGGCGGGGTCGGCCGGGCGGGGTGAGGCGCTGGGGCGACCGGGCGTGGTCGGCGGGGTGCGCAGGGGTCGTAGGACCGCCTCCTCCTTTTGACCGGCCTTTGCGAAAACCGGTGGGGTTTGCACGCACCGTGGCCCAAGATGGGATGCCCCCCTCGACCGTGCCGACCGGAGCCTGCGCGTGCTCATACGACTTCTACGGACCCATCTGGGTCCGTACCGGAAACCCATCGCCCTGCTGGTCCTGCTGCAACTGCTCCAGACCAGTGCGAGCCTCTACCTGCCCACGCTGAACGCGGACATCATCGACAAGGGTGTCGTCCACGGCGACACCGGCTACATCCTGCGCTTCGGCGCGCTGATGCTCGGCGTCTCCCTCGTCCAGCTCGGCTGCAACGTCGGCGCCGTCTACTACGGAGCCCGCACCTCCGCGGCCCTCGGCCGCGACGTCCGCGCCGCCGTCTTCGACCGGGTGCAGAGCTTCTCCTCGCGGGAACTCGGCCAGTTCGGCGCTCCGTCGCTGATCACGCGTACGACGAACGACGTACAGCAGGTCCAGATGCTGGTCCTGATGACCTTCACCCTGATGGTCTCGGCCCCGATCATGTGCGTCGGCGGCATCGCCATGGCGCTCTCGCTCGACGTGAAGCTGTCGGGCGTGCTGCTGGCCGTGGTGCCCGTCCTCGGCCTGTCCGTCGGGACGATCGTCTGGAAGACGCGCCCGCTGTTCCGCTCGATGCAGGACCGCCTGGACGTCGTGAACCGGGTGCTGCGCGAGCAGATCACCGGCAACCGCGTGATCCGCGCCTTCGTCCGCGACACCTACGAGAAGGAACGCTTCCGCGGCGCCAACACCGAGCTGACCGATGTCTCGCTCGCCTCCGGCCGGCTGCTGGCGCTGATGTTCCCCACGGTGATCGTGGTCGTGAACATCTCCAGCGTCGCCGTGATCTGGTTCGGCGCGATGCGCATCGACGGCGGCGGCATGGAGATCGGCCAGCTGACGGCGTTCCTCGCCTACCTGATGCAGATCGTCATGTCCGTGATGATGGCCACGTTCATGTTCATGATGGTGCCGCGCGCCGAGGTCTGCGCCGAGCGCATCCAGGAGGTCCTGGACACCGACTCCAGCGTGGTCCCGCCCGTCGAGCCGGTGACCGAGCTCTCCCGGACCGGGACGCTGGAGCTGCGCGGCGCCGACTTCCGCTACCCGGGCGCCGAGGCCCCGGTGCTGCGCGGGGTGGACCTGGTGGCCCGCCCCGGCGAGACCACCGCGGTCATCGGCTCCACCGGCAGCGGCAAGTCCACGCTGCTGGGCCTGGTCCCGCGGCTGTTCGACGCGACCGGCGGCCACGTGCTGGTCGACGGCGAGGACGTGCGCCGGCTCGACCCCGAGCTGCTGGCCAGGACGGTCGGCCTGGTGCCGCAGAAGCCGTACCTGTTCTCCGGGACGATCGCATCGAACCTGCGCTACGGGCGCCCCGACGCCACCGACGAGGATCTCTGGCGGGCCCTGGAGGTGGCGCAGGCTGCGGAGTTCGTCTCCGCGCTCGACGGCGGCCTCGACGCGCCCGTCACCCAGGGCGGGACGAACGTCTCCGGCGGCCAGCGCCAGCGCCTGGCCATCGCGCGCACGCTGGTGCAGCGCCCGGAGATCTACCTCTTCGACGACTCCTTCTCGGCCCTGGACTACGCCACGGACGCGGCGCTGCGCGCGGCGCTCGCCCGCGAGACGGAGGAGGCGACGGTCGTCATCGTCGCCCAGCGGGTCGCGACGATCCGCGACGCCGACCGGATCATCGTGCTCGACGAGGGCCGGGTCGTGGGCGAGGGACGCCACCACGAGCTGATGGCCGGCAACGAGACCTACCGGGAGATCGTGCTCTCCCAGCTGACGGAGGCGGAGGCCGCATGAGCGGGCCCGGAGGACGGATGATGGCGGGACCGGCCCAGCGGTCCCTGGACTTCAAGGGCTCGGGCAAGCGGCTGCTGCGGCAGATCGCCCACGACCGGGCCAAGCTGTGGGGCATGGTCGCCGCGGTCTTCGGCAGCGTCGTCTGCACCGTGATCGGCCCGAAGATCCTCGGCCACGCCACCGACCTGGTCTTCGCGGGGATCGTCGGCCGGCAGATGCCGGCCGGGACCACCAAGGAGCAGGCCCTGGACGGGCTGCGCGCGAAGGGCGAGGACGGCATGGCGGACATGCTGTCGGGCACCGACTTCACCCCCGGCGAGGGCATCGACTTCGGCGCCGTCGGGACCGTGGCGATCTGGGCGCTGGCGGTCTTCGTCCTGGCCGGCCTGCTGATGCTGGTGGCGACACGGCTGTCGAACCACATCATGAACGGCACCGTGTACCGGATGCGCGAGGAGCTCCAGGACAAGCTGGCGCGGCTGCCGCTGTCGTACTTCGACCGGCAGAAGCGCGGCGAGGTGCTCAGCCGGGCCACCAACGACATCGACAACGTCGGGCAGACGCTCCAGCAGACGATGGGGCAGCTGCTCAACTCGCTGCTGACGATCGTCGGCGTGCTCGCGATGATGTTCTGGATCTCGCCTCTGCTGGCGCTGGTCGCGCTGGTGACCATCCCGGTGTCGGTCGCCGTCGCCGCGAAGGTCGGCAAGAAGTCGCAGCCGCAGTTCGTGGCGCAGTGGAAGTCCACGGGTGCACTGAACGCGCACATCGAGGAGATGTACTCGGGCCACACGCTCGTGAAGGTCTTCGGCCGGCAGAAGGAGTCCGCGGCCGTCTTCGCCGAGCAGAACGAGGCGCTGTTCCGGGCCTCGTTCAAGGCGCAGCTGGTCAGCGGCATCATGCAGCCGGTGATGTTCTTCATCTCGAACATCAACTACGTGCTGGTGGCGGTCGTCGGCGGGCTGCGGGTGGCCTCGGGCAGCCTGTCGATCGGTGACGTGCAGGCCTTCATCCAGTACTCGCGCCAGTTCTCGATGCCGCTGACGCAGGTCGCGTCGATGGCGAACCTGGTGCAGTCCGGCGTGGCCTCGGCGGAGCGGGTGTACGAGCTGCTCGACGCCGAGGAGCAGGAGCCGGACGTCGCGGTTCCGGAGCGTCCGGAGAAGGTCCGCGGCCAGGTCACGCTGGAGAAGGTGGCGTTCCGCTACGAGCCGGACAAGCCCCTGATCGAGAACCTGTCCCTGAGCGTCGAGCCCGGCCAGACCGTGGCCATCGTCGGCCCGACCGGCGCCGGCAAGACCACGCTGGTGAACCTGCTCATGCGGTTCTACGAGGTCACCGGCGGCCGGATCGCGCTCGACGGGGTGGACATCGCGAAGATGACCCGCGAGGAGCTGCGCGGCGGCATCGGCATGGTGCTCCAGGACACCTGGCTGTTCGGCGGCACGATCGCGGAGAACATCGCGTACGGGGCCTCGCGCGAGGTCACGCGCGCCGAGATCGAGACGGCGGCGCGGGCCGCGCACGCCGACCGGTTCATCCGGACCCTGCCGGACGGCTACGACACCGTCCTGGACGACGAGGGCGCGGGCGTCAGCGCCGGCGAGAAGCAGCTGATCACCATCGCCCGGGCCTTCCTGTCGGACCCGGTGATCCTGGTGCTCGACGAGGCGACCAGCTCCGTCGACACCCGTACCGAGGTGCTGATCCAGAAGGCGATGGCCCGGCTCGCGCACGGCCGCACCTCGTTCGTGATCGCGCACCGGCTCTCCACGATCCGGGACGCGGACGTGATCCTGGTGATGGAGAACGGCTCCATCGTGGAGCAGGGCACGCACGGGGAACTGCTGGAGGCGCAGGGCGCGTACGCGCGGCTGTACGCGGCGCAGTTCGCGCAGGCGGTCGCCGAGGTCGACTGACCGCGGACGCGGGGCGCTCGTCGCGGAAGGCGGGCGTGGGGGCGGGGCGGAGTCCGGCGGTGCCGGGCCCGTCCCGCCCCCGCCGTGTGCGCCGGGCACGCCCTCAGTCGAGGTAGCCGCGGAGCTGGTCGGCGAAGGCGTGGTCACGCAGCTTGCCCAGGGTCTTGGACTCGATCTGGCGGATGCGCTCACGCGTCACGCCGAAGATGCGCCCTATCTCCTCCAGGGTGCGGGGCCTGCCGTCCGCCAGCCCGTACCGCAGCTGGACGACCTTGCGCTCGCGCTCGCCGAGGGTCGACAGGACCGCCTCCAGGTGCTCGCGCAGCAGGAAGAAGGCGGCGGACTCCATCGGCGAGGCCGCGTCGCCGTCCTCGATCAGGTCGCCGAGGGCGACGTCCTCCTCCTCGCCGACCGGCGCGTGCAGCGAGATCGGCTCCTGGGCGAGGCGCAGCACCTCCAGCACCCGTTCCGGCGTCAGTTCCAGGTGGACCGCGACCTCTTCGGCGGTGGGCTCGTAGCCGCGCTCCTGGAGCATGCGCCGCTGGACGCGCACGACCCGGTTGATGAGCTCCACGACATGGACCGGGACGCGGATGGTGCGGGCCTGGTCGGCGAGGGCCCGCGACATCGCCTGCCGTATCCACCAGGTGGCGTAGGTGGAGAACTTGTAGCCCCGGGTGTAGTCGAACTTCTCAACGGCCCGGATCAGCCCGAGGTTCCCCTCCTGCACGAGGTCGAGCATGGTGAGGCCCCGGCCCACGTAGCGCTTCGCGACGGAGACGACGAGCCGGAGGTTCGACTCGATCAGGCGCCGCTTGGCCCTCCGTCCCATGACGACGAGCTTGTCCAGGTCGAGGGCGAGACCGAGGTCGAGGCCGGGGGTGGTGCCCAGCTTCTCCTCGGCGAACAGCCCGGCCTCGACGCGCCGCGCGAGTTCGACCTCCTCGGCGGCGGTGAGCAGCGGGATCCTGCCGATCTCGCGCAGGTACTGGCGGAACAGGTCGGCGGAGGGCCCCGTCCCGGCGGCGTCACCGCGCCGGCGCTGCTCGGGCACCTGCTCGATCAGCTCCAGCACCTCGGGCTCCTCGCCGTCCCCGTCCCCGGCGGCCGGCCCGCCGCCGTGCTCGGTCTCCATCCCGGGGTCCGTCCCGGGCTCGGGGCCGGCCCCGGGCTCCGCGCCCTCCGGGGCCCGGGCCGCGACGGCGTGGACGGGCGGGCTCGCGTTGACGGTCGGGATCCGGGTCTGCACGGGGGCGACCTCCAGGGCTCCGAGGACGGTGGCACCGCACCTCAGTGTGGGGTACGGCACATCGCCGCCACGAGGGGCGTGCGAGCACTTTCTGAGTCCGGTGCGTGACCGGATGGTTACCCGTCGCGGAGAACACCGATGCGGACCGGACGCATGTCCGACAAGATCGTCGGCATGTCCGAGTACGAAACCCACGTCACGCTGCGCTGCCCCGACGCGGCGGAGCTCGAACGACTGAACGCGTGGGCCGGCGCCCGCTGCCTGAAGGTGACGCACATCGTGCTGGCCCGGGGCCGCATGGTGTCGCAGCCGATGCTGACCCTCCCCGACCGCGACGGCCACGAGGCCTTGGTCCCGCTCCTGCGGGCCGACGGCTTCGACCCGGTCCGCGTCAAGGTGGAGACCGTCCCGTGGACCACGGACCGGCCGGGCCCGGACGGCGGCTACTTCGAGCACCACCTCAAGCTGCTGCTCCCCGCCGGCTTCGACCGGGCCCGCCTGGAGGCCCTCGTGACCCCGCACGGAGCGCACCTGTCATGGAACGCGCGGCGCGTGGCGGAGGACGGCGGCAGCCACGAACGGTTCGTCACCCAGCGGTACCGGGGCCCGTCTCTTATAAACATCTCCGA
>NZ_JACBGN010000324.1 GCF_013401435.1 Streptomyces sp. BR123 | reverse complement strand
CCCGGATCCCCGAGTCGGAGCGCGACTACTACCTGGAGCGGATCTACCCCTCCTTCGGCAACCTCGTCCCCCGCGACATCGCCTCCCGCGCCGCCAAGTCCGTCTGCGACGAGGGCCGCGGCGTCGGCCCCGGCGGCCAGGGCGTGTACCTGGACTTCGCCGACGCCGTCCGCCGCATGGGCCGGGACAAGGTCGCCGAGAAGTACGGCAACCTCTTCGAGATGTACGAGCGGATCACCGCCGAGAACCCGTACGAGGTCCCGATGCGGATCTACCCGGCCGTGCACTACACGATGGGCGGCCTCTGGGTCGACTACGACCTCCAGACCACCGTCCCCGGCCTGTTCGCGATCGGCGAGGCCAACTTCTCCGACCACGGGGCCAACCGCCTCGGCGCCTCCGCCCTCATGCAGGGCCTCGGCGACGGCTACTTCGTCCTCCCCTCCACCATCAACGACTACCTGGCCCGCCACCCGCATCAGGACCCCGTCGACGACAGCCACCCCGAGGTCGCCGCCGCCGTCCGCGAAACCCGCGACCGGCTGGAGCGGCTGCTCTCGGTCGACGGCGACCGCACCCCCGACTCCTTCCACCGCGAGATCGGCGAACTCATGTGGGAATACTGCGGGATGGCCCGCAATGAAGCCGGACTGCGCAAGGCCCTCGCCCGGCTACCGCAGCTCCGGGAGGAATTCTGGCGGCGCATCAAGGTCCCGGGCAGGGGCGAGGAGTTCAACCAGTCGCTGGAGAAGGCCAACCGCATCGTCGACTACCTCGAACTCGCCGAGCTGATGTGCCTCGACGCCCTCCACCGCGCCGAGTCCTGCGGCGGCCACTTCCGCGAGGAGTCCCAGACCCCGGACGGCGAGGCCGCCCGCCGCGACGAGGAGTTCGGCTACGCGGCCGCCTGGCAGTTCCGCGGCACCGGCGCCCCGCCGGTCCTCCACAAGGAAACCCTCGTCTTCGAGTACGTCCACCCCACCCAGCGGAGCTACGCATGAGGCTCAACCTGCGCGTCTGGCGCCAGCAGAACGCCGACACCCCCGGCGCCATGGTCACCTACGAGGTCGACGGCGTCTCCCGCGACATGTCCTTCCTCGAGATGCTCGACACCCTCAACGAGGACCTCATCCTGCGCGGCGAGGACCCGGTCGCCTTCGACCACGACTGCCGCGAGGGCATCTGCGGCGCCTGCAGCCTCGTCATCAACGGGGACGCCCACGGCCCCGAGCGCACCACCGCCTGCCAGCTGCACATGAGGTCCTTCACCGAAGGCGACACCATCGACGTCGAACCCTGGCGCGCCGCCGCCTTCCCCGTGGTCAAGGACCTCGTCGTCGACCGCAGTGCCTTCGACCGGATCATCCAGGCCGGCGGCTACATCACGGCCCCCACCGGTTCGGCCCCCGAGGCGCACGCCACCGCCGTTCCCAAGGACACCGCCGACCATGCGTTCGAGCACGCCGAGTGCATAGGGTGCGGCGCGTGCGTGGCGGCCTGCCCCAACGGCTCCGCCATGCTCTTCACCTCCGCCAAGATCAACCACCTCAACGTGCTGCCGCAGGGCTCGCCCGAGCGGGAGACCCGCGTCCTGGACATGGTCGCCACGATGGACGAGGAGGGCTTCGGCGGCTGCACCCTGACCGGAGAGTGCGCCACGGCCTGCCCCAAGGGCATCCCCCTGCCGTCCATCGCGGCCATGAACCGGGAATGGCTCCGTGCCCTCGGCAAGCGCGGGAAGGCCCGGAGCTGACCCTCACCCTGCCGGGCCCGCGCCGGCCGGCAGATCCGGCCGGCAGACCAGTCCGGCTGCCGATCCGTCCGGCCGGGCCGATCCGTCCGGCCGGGCCGATCCGTCCGGCCGGGCTGATCCGGCCGGGCTGATCCGTCCGGCTGATCCTGTCGGCCGATCCGATCGGCCGACCGGGCGCTCTGCCCGGGCCGCGACGTGCCGCACCCCCGACCGCTCCGCGGCATGGGGAACAGTGGCCCCATGCGAGAAGCCCTCCGCGGGTCCGGGCCGCGCCGCCGAACCGTGCTGGCCGCCACCCTCACCGCGCTCGCGACGGCCGGCTGCTCCGCCGAGGAGCCGGCCCGCGCCCCGGGCCGGGGACCCGGGGGAGTCGCGGCGAAGGACGCGCTGGTGATGGTGATCCGGCATGCGGAGAAACCGTACGCCGGGGACACCGGCGAGGACGGCGAGGGCAATGAGAGCCCCGGCTTCCTCGCCGTACGCGGCCGGCGCCGGGCCGAGGAGCTGCCCCGGCTCTTCACGCCGACCCGCAGCGCCCTGCTGCCCCGCCCCGCCGCCGTCTTCGCCGCCGGCGGTTCCGCGGCCCCCGCCCGCTGCCGCCAGACCGTCACCCCGCTGGCCGCCGCACTGCACACCCGCGTCCGCACCGAGTTCGCCGTCGGCACCGAGGCAGCCCTGGCCGGAGCCGTGCTGGCCGCTCCGATGCCGGTGCTGGTCTGCTGGGAACACCAGGGCGTCCCCCGCCTCATCCGCTCCCTCGGGGCGCACCATGCGCTCGGTGTTCCCGCCACCTGGCCCGACCGCCACGACCTGGTGTGGTTGTTCAACCGCAGGCAGGGCCGCTGGAGCTTCCGCGAGGTCCCGCAGCACCTGCTCCCCGGCGACGCCTGAGCGCTCCGCCGGAGTGCCGCGCTGGGCCGACCGTCGGCTGCGGGCCCGTTGTGGCCGGTCGCGCAGTTCCCGCGCCCCTTCGTGGCGCTGCCCCGGCGCAGCCGGCTTCGCCGCGGCTGCCCCTGGTGCTGTGGCCGCAGTCCCCGCCGACGCCGACGCCGACGCCGACGCCGTCACCGTCCTCGTGCCGTGCCCAGGGCCCGGGCCAGGTAGCCCGCCGTGCGGCCCTGCCCCGCGCGTGCGACCTGCCGGGGCGTGCCCGCGGCCACGATGCGGCCGCCGTCCGCACCACCGCCGGGACCCAGGTCCACCACCCAGTCCGCGCCCGCCACCACGTCCATGTCGTGCTCGACGACCACCACCGAATGGCCGGCGTCCACCAGCCCGTGCAACTGCCGCAGCAGCACCCGTACATCGGCCGGGTGCAGGCCGGTCGTCGGCTCGTCCAGCACGTACAGGGTGTGGTCGCGGCGCTGCCGCTGCAGCTCCGTCGCCAGCTTGATCCGCTGCGCCTCGCCGCCCGACAGCTCGGTCGCCGGCTGCCCCAACCGCAGGTAGCCCAGGCCGATCTCCTCCAGCGCCTTCAGGCTCCGCGCCGCCGCCGGGACCCCGGCGAAGAACGCGGCCGCGGATTCCACCGTCAGCGCCAGCACCTCCGCGATGTTCAGCCCGTCGTGGCGAACCAGGAGCGTCTCGGCGTTGTACCGCGCGCCGCCGCAGTCCGGGCAGGGGGCGTACGTACTGGGCAGGAACAGCAGCTCCACCGACACGAAGCCCTCGCCCTGGCAGGTCTCGCACCGGCCGCCCGCCACGTTGAAGGAGAACCGGCCGGCCTTCCAGCCGCGCGCCCGCGCCCCGGGAGCGGCCGTGAACAGCCGGCGCACCACGTCGAACAGCCCGGTGTACGTGGCGAGGTTGGACCGAGGGGTGCGGCCGATCGGCTTCTGGTCCACCTCCACCAGCCGCCGCACGGGGAAGCCCGGCTCGGCGAGCCGTTCGCCGACCTCCCGGGCCAGGACCTGTCCCACCAGGGTCGACTTGCCGGACCCGGACACCCCGGTGACCGCGGTGAACACCCCGAGCGGGAACTCCACGTCCACGCCCCGCAGGTTGTGCCGGTCGACGCCCTCCAGCCGGACGGCCCCGGCCGCCTCCCGCACAGCGCGCCCCTCCCGCACCGCGCGCCCGTCGTGCCCCTCCCGCACCGCGCGCCCATCGTGCTCGTCGTGCCCCTCACGCCCGGGACCGTCCCCTCCCGCGCCGAACAGGTACTGCGCCGTCGCCGACTCCGCGATCCCGGCGAGCTCGCGCGGCGGCCCGCTGTGCAGCACCCGCCCGCCGTGCTCGCCGGCCCGCGGACCCACCTCCACCAGCCAGTCCGCGTGCCGCACCACGTCCAGGTGGTGCTCCACCACGAACACCGTGTTCCCCGCCGCCTTGAGCCGGTCCAGTACGCCGAGCAGCGCCTCGGTGTCGGCCGGGTGCAACCCCGCCGATGGCTCGTCCAGCACGTACACCACGCCGAACAGCCCCGACCGCAGCTGCGTCGCCAGCCGCAGCCGCTGCAGCTCGCCCGCCGACAGGGTCGGTGCGGTGCGGTCCAGGCTCAGGTATCCGAGGCCGAGCTCGACGACGGGCCCGATCCGGGACATGAGGTCCTCGGCCAGCACCCGGTCCAGGGCGGTCAGCGGCAGCGAGGCCAGCTCCGCGATGGTCCGGCCCGCGAACGTCACGGCCAGCGCCTCCGCCCGCAGCCGCCGCCCCTTGCACACCGGGCAGGGGGAGTCGGTGAGGAACCGCTCGGCGCGGGCCCGCAGGGTGGCGCTCTTGCTGTCCGAGAAGGTCCGCATCACGTAGCGGTGGGCGCTCATGTACGTGCCCTGGTACGGCCGCTGGATCCGGTCCGCGTCCCGCACCGGGTGCACGGTGACCACCGGCTGCTCCTCGGTGAAGAGGATCCACTCCCGGTCGGCCGCCGGCAGCTCCCGCCACGGCACGTCCACGTCGTGGCCGAGCACCTCCAGGATGTCCCGCAGGTTCTTGCCCTGCCACGCCCCGGGCCACGCCGCGATGGCGCCCTCACGGATCGACAGCCCCGGGTCGGGGACGAGGAGTTCCTCGCTCGTGCGGTGGATGCTGCCGAGCCCGTGGCAGGAAGGGCAGGCCCCGGCGGCCGTGTTGGGGGAGAAGGCGTCGGAGTCGAGCCGCGGCGCGCCCTCGGGGTAGGCACCTGCGCGGGAGAACAGCATGCGCAGGGAGTTGGACAGCAGCGTCACCGTGCCGACCGAGGAGCGGGAGCCGGGGGTGGAGCGCCGCTGCTCCAGCGAGACGGCCGGCGGCAGGCCCGTGACCGAGTCGACCTTCGGTGCGCCGATCTGGTGGATCAGACGCCGCGCGTACGGGGCCACCGACTCGAAGTAGCGGCGCTGGGCCTCGGCGTAGAGCGTGCCGAAGGCCAGCGAGCTCTTGCCGGAGCCGGAGACCCCGGTGAAGACGGTCAGCGCGTCGCGCGGGATGTCCACGTCGATGCCCCGCAAGTTGTGCTCCCGGGCACCCCGCACGCGGATGAACGGGTCGTGGCGGCGGGGCTGGGCGGCGGCGGGGGGCGGCTCGGCGGTCTGGCGCATTCGCCCCACTTTACGGGGGCGCCGCAGCTCAGGCATGTGCCCGGCGAGCGCGCCCCCGTACGACTCCCGCTCCCTCGCGCTCGTCTCCAAGGCCTCGATCTTCCGGCGCGGGGCCGGTGGTGGTGTCAGAGCTGTGGTGCGCGGTAGCGGTACAGGTCGCGCAGCAGGGCGATCTCGGCTCCGTGGTGCAGCAGTTCCTGGTTGACCCACCACACGATGTCGAGGAGGGGCTCCTCCGCGTCGCTGCCGTGCGGGTAGGTGCAGTACCCGGTGGTGTCGAGCGCGATGTCGTCGAGGCCCAGCAGCGCCTTCCGCCAGGCCGCGGCACCGGCTTCGAACGCCGCGACGGCCTCCGCCGCGGTCCCGCTGACCGGATGGTCGTCCCGGGTCAGGGCATGGCTGCCGGCCGTGTGGTCGGCGCGCAGGGTCAGCATCTCGCCGAGGTGGCTCAGGCGCCACGCCAGGGTGGTGAACGGTGGCGGCCAGGGGTGCGGGTAGGCCGCGGCATCGCGTCCCCAGTCGCCGCTGCCGGCGCCGGCCAGGAAGGTCGCCCGAGGCCCCGGCCCGTCGGAGCGCCGTCGCACCGACCAGCAGTCCGGTACCGGCTCCCAGAGATACTCCTCGTCGGTCAGCGGGGCGCCGACCTGAGTCCGGCTCCCGTCGCCGCTGTCCATGACGGGTCCCGACATGCGGGCGGAGAGGCGTTCGTACGCGAAATCGAACTGCTGGAGGAGCGGGATCAGGCGGGCTGGTGTCACGGGTGCTCCGGTGGCGGTCCGGCCGCGGACGGCGGCGGGGAGGGGCGGTCTGTCAGTCGGCCAGCCTCGCACGGCCGGAACCGAACGCGTACCGGTTTTTCGCCGACCGGCCGTCCGGCCGGTGGCTGCCGAGCGGCCGCCGCCGGGCCGCGACTCCTTAGGGTGGCCCGTATGAGTGAGCGAACCGACCGCAGGCGCCTGGGCCTGGCCGTCTTCGACATAGACAACACCTTGGCCGACACCGACCACCGCCGGCACTTCCTGGAGCGTCGACCGCGGGACTGGGAGGGCTTCTTCGCCGCGGCACCGGCCGATCCGCCGCTCGCGCGCGGGGTGGCCCTGGCCGTCGAGCGCTCGGCCGACTGCGAGATCGTGTACCTGACCGGCCGCCCGGAGCGGTGCCGGGCGGATACGGTGGAGTGGCTGGCCCGGCACGGGCTGCCCGAGGGGCGGCTGTGGATGCGGCGGAACAGCGACCGCCGGCCCGCCCGTACCACCAAGCTGGAGGTGCTCCAGCGGATCTCCCGCGGCCGGGAGGTGCGGATGCTGGTGGACGACGACGAGTTGGTGTGCCAGGCGGCGCGCGCCGCGGGGTTCCGGGTGGTTCCGGCGACCTGGGCGGCGGACGCGCCGGAGCTCCGGGCCGCGCAGGAGGCGGAGGGCCGCGCCTGATCCCAGGCCGCCGTGCCGCCGTGCCGCCATGCCGCAGGGCCTCGGGTTCGCACCTCGCGGCCCTGCCGCGGCTCGGCTGTCAGTCCCCCTCGTCGAGCCGGAAGCCGACCTTCAGTCCGACCTGGTAGTGCGCGATCTGGCCGTTCTCCAGGTGGCCGCGCATCTGGGTGACCTCGAACCAGTCCAGATTGCGCAGCTTGAGGCCGGCCCGGGAGATCCCGTTGCGGATGGCCTGATCGATGCCCTCGGTGGACGTGCCGACGATTTCGGTCACCCGGTAGGTGTGGTTGGACATGGAGGTCTCCCGAGAGTGGGGGTCTTGTCGTCTTCTACGGTGCCCCAGTACGTCCCGGTCCGCGAACTTTGCCGCGACGACTCCCGGGTGAAAGGGCCCTGCCCCGTCCACTGGTCCATGCGCATGTTCGAGCCGGCTCCGATCCACCCTGCAAGGCCCCCCCGTGAAGACGCGTTTCCCGCCGTGTGCCCCGCCTCGCGGCCGCAGCCGCCCTCATCGGGTGCGGCGTCCCGGGAGATGCGGCCGCCGAGCCGCAGAAGGTGACGCTCTGGCCGATGAAGGGCAGCGCATCGCAGGACTCCGCTGACCCCGGCGAGTTCAGACTCCGCACATCCGCGGGCCGCGAAGCGGTCATGTCGAATCCAGTCGGCCACGGAAGAAGTGAAGGAGCCGGGTCGTCACACCTGCGGCCCGCACCCCGCGCCCTGACCAGGAGCCGCCATGACCATCGCCCCCCTCTCGCCGTCCGCCGTCCCGCCCGTCGCCGCTCCCGCCCTCCTCAC
>NZ_JACBGN010000323.1 GCF_013401435.1 Streptomyces sp. BR123 | reverse complement strand
GGGGTGGGTGGTGCGGGCTGGTGCTGTTCGAGGAGGCCCTCGCCGACGATGGCGACGGCGACCAGTAGGGCGATGGCAAGCCGGGTGAGGATCGGAGGCTGGAGGCCGGCGATCCAGGCGAGGCCGGCGAGGATCAGGAACACGCGCGCCTTGTGGGCGCCGACGATCGCCGCGCTCACCGCCAGCTCCAGGGCTCGCCGGCCTGCCAGGCGCGGTAGCCGGCGGCGGCCCAACGGCGGACGGTGTCCGCCCAGCCGGGGGGCATCTTCCGGTGCTTCGCGGCCTTGGCGAGGATGTCGGCGATCTCGCCCACCTGCTTGGGGTCGATGTACAGGATGTCGGGACGCCGTTCGTCGAACAGGTGGCTGACCTTGTGCCAGTCCCAGCGGCTGACGGCGCGGCGGACCTGTTCGCCCATCTCCTCGACCGACGTGTACGACAGGCGCTCCTGGCCCCACTGGTTGGAGCCGTGCGAGATGTTCACGCCCATGGCTGATAGACCCTTCTGCGGGTTGGTGTTGGGGTGGGGTGCTGGCGGATCTCCAGGCCGCCCGTGCGAGACGGGCGGCGAGGGCTACCGGTCAGCGGCGGCGGGTCGAGTGGAGAGTGAACTTGCAGCGCGAGTTCGGGCACTGAGCCGGGTTCGGGATGGGTACCGGCTTCCGGCACGACGGGCAGTTGCCGTACTGGTGGACGGCCATCGGGCTTCCCTCCTGGGCCGGGACTGTCCCGACTCCCCTCACCGCAGGTGTGGGACCTGCGGATCGGGCAACCGGTCAGCTGGCCTTGACGTCGCGCTTGCGGTACAGGCGGGTGTCTTCGCCGTGGCGGGCGTTCTGTCCGGCGGGGCGGCCGGGCTCGTAGAGGTGGTCCTCGGGGGCGACCTGGCGATCGGCGCGATTGAAGGGGCGGGTGCGTTCGCTGTCCCGGGCTCGGGGTGGGGCCGGCTCGCCGCGGCGCATTAGGCGGCGGCCTTGGTGTGGAGGCCTCGGATCTCGTCCAGGAGGTGCTGCTCGCCGCGCTCGATGGCGTCGAAGACGATGTCGATGGCGCGCTCGTAGTCGCCCTTCCGGCGGGCGTCGCGGTACTCGGCCAGGTATGCGAGCCGGGTGTTCTCGGACATGGCGGGTGGTCCTCTCTCGGTGGTCAGGTGGTGGTGAAGCAGTGGGCGGGGTGCCAGGGGCTGACGAGCCAGGCGGCGGGCTGTCCGTCCGGGTGGCGGTGGAGGTCCCAGCCGCCGTCGGGCTGGCGGGTGAAGATGGTGGGCGCGATGGCCAGGGCGAGGTCGCGGTCCCGGATTCGGTCGCGGAGGTCGGCGACGGCGTCGTAGCCGTCCCAGCTGCATTCGGTGCGCGTGTAGGCGACCATCGCGGCGAGCGCCCTGCGCGGGGTGAGGTCGGGGCCGACGGCGATCAGTTCGCCGTATCCGTCCTCGCCGCCCAGGCTGGCGACGAGGACCCCATAGGCCTCGAACTCCATGTCGGACCGGGCCGGGGTGAACGTGGTGACGGTCGGAGGGAGACTGCTGGACCAGGGGTCCTCGGGCATGACGGTGCTCCTCACGTCAGGCAGTCGGGCGGGGCACGGCCCGGCAGGTCTCGGCGTGGGCCTGCGCCCAGGCGCGGGCGTCCTTGTCGGCCGCTGCGGGGTGGTGCTCCTCGTCCTGGCCGCCTTCGAGCTGCCAAATGAGCCGCCAGTGGCTGAACTCCTGGTAGGCCGGGCAGCCGGAGCAGGCGGCGAGCGTGGCGAACGGCTCGGGCGGGGTCATGACGTTGAGCCGCGAGGTCAGGTCGACGGTGGCACCGCCGACGGTCAGGTAGCGGGCGATGACCCCAGCGGGCCAGGTTTCGGGCATGACGGTGCTCCTCGGTTGGTCGTGCCGGGAGTGGGGTGGGGCCGGTGCGGTGACCGGCCCCGGGAGGCTCAGTGGCGGTGGGTGTGCTGCTGGCCGGTGCCGAGCTGGCCGAGCTGGTTGACCGCGTCGGCCTGCCGCTCGGGCGTGTGGGCCGCGTAGTCGCGCTGGCAGTCGGCAACCGTCGTGGGCTCGTCAACGATGCTGTGGCCCTGCTGGGCGGGCGCGTCCATCAGGCGGCGTGCTGCAGGCCGAGGGCGTCCGCGAGGCGACGCTGCGGGATCCGGTGGTCGTACAGCGCCCGGCCGGTGAGGACGGCGGTCAGACGGTCCCGGTCGATGCCGACGCGGTCGGCCAGCGCCTGGACCCCGTGCGTCTCGCCCGGGTTGTAGCCGGCGGCACGCATGTGGGTGCGCAGCCGCAGCACCCGCCGGTCGACGGCCGGCACGGGGACGGTGTGGTCGATCAGGTGCAGGTGGCCGGTGCGGGCCAGGGTGGTACGGGCGTCGGCCATCGCGGTGCGGGCCCGGCCGCACGCCTCGATCTGCGAGTCGAGCATGTCGTCGGCGTCCAGACCGGCGAACTCGGCGATCAGGCGGGCCGCGGCCTCGAAGTCGATGACAGCCTGGGTGACGAGCGGGCCAGCGCCTCGCTTGTACCCCGCGGCGATACGCAGACGGGGCGGGGTGACCTGGGTGTTCACGCGGGCACCCCCTCAAGCTGGGGGCTGATCTCGACGTCGAACGGGGTCGGCAGCGGCGTCATCTCCAGCCTGTACGCCTGAGCCGTCAGGTAGCGCGTGAAGAAATCCGCCTCGAACTCGCTGAGGTTCGGAGAGAGCTTCACGACGATGCGGGACCCGCGGACCTCGGCGTATCCGAAGACCGCGGCGTCGGCGATCTCGGAGGGGGCGACCTCGACGTTCAGCTCAGCCAGCATCTCGGCGAGCGGGGCGTCGAAGACGTAGTCGATGGTCGGCCGTCGGCCGGGAACCAGGCGGAGGGCGGGCTGCTGCCCGGAGCTGGGCAGGGTGGGGCTAAGCTGTGCGGTATCCATCAGGGGTCCTCTCAAAGATCCTGGTGGCAGGGCTGGTCAGCGATGTAGGAGTCACTGGCCAGCCCGTTTTCTGTTTTCCGGCGCGTCTCGACGGACCGAAGTCCGGTAGGAGTGAGCCGCGCTTTCAAGCTCTGACTTGAAGGTAGGGGAATCTCGCGACTGCCGTCAAGCCCCTCCTTGAAACGCGTGTCGAGCAGCTCTACCCTCGGGTCATGACCGAGACCAAGGAGAGCGCCGTCGCCGCAGTCGTGGGACTTCTCGATGCCGTTGAGGATCCCGCCCAGCGCTTCGAGGAGCTCGGCGAGGTCGAGGTCATGCTGGAAGTCGCACTGAAGGACGTCCGCCGGAGGATCTCGCTGGAGCTGAAGGCGTCCGGCATTACCTGGCGCGAGGTCGGCGAGACCATGGGTGGCGTCTCCCCTCAGCGTGCCCACCAAATCTCCGAGGGCAAGTGATCTGATCTGCATGCCTTGAGTCAACTCGGTCATGCCTTGACCGACGAGAGGCTGCCGTACAGCTCACGCACAGGAGACGATCAGTGGCCGTATAGATCGCCGGACACCCGACGCTGGGGGCGCGATTGTGGACGTCATCACCTGGACCGGCGAGCTGGCCTGCCACCTGCAGGCCGCGCACCGCTGGAACCGCGAGGAGTTCGCCGAGCGTCTCGGCGTGCACCCACAGACGGTGGCCGGCTGGCACTCGAAGCCAGCAATCGTGCCACGTTCCGAGATCCAGGCTGCTCTCGATACCGTCTACGAAAGGGCCTTGCCGCCTGTGCGCTTACGCTTCGCCCGCCTCGTCCAGCCGCCCGCAGAAACTGCGGCCCAGGCCCTACGGGTAGCCATCGCCATCGTTCTCCGCGGCACTGAAGTCCTCCTGGTGCAGAGGCGGGATGGCGGAGACCTCCACTGGCAGTTCCCCGCCGGCGTCGTGAAACCGGGCGCCGAGGTGGCGGCCGTTGCCGTGAAGGAAACGCGGGCCGAGACGGGGGTGCACTGCACCGTCCGTCAGCCGCTGGGCTCCCGCCTCCATCCGACGACTGGCGTGCAGGCCGACTATCTGCTCTGCGATCACCTGATGGGCGAGCCTATGAACCTCGACCCAGCCGAGAACGCCGAGGCCGCCTTCGTGCCGGTCTCCGCGCTGACCCGCTTCATCCAGCCGGACCGGATCTACCGGCCCGTCCTCGACGCCCTGGGGGTATCCGAATGACCGAGACGACGACTGAGCAGGGAATCTCTACGGCGATCATTACGGACGCCGGCCGCGTGCTGATGATCCGGCGGAGGGAGCGGGAGGGCAAGCTGCTCTGGGCGTTCCCTGGCGGCGGCATCGAGGACGGTGAGACGCCGGAGCAGGCGGCCGTGCGGGAGACCGCCGAGGAGGTGGACCTGGAGGTGAAGGCGATCAAGCCTCTGGGCGAGCGGGTGCACCCGCAGACCGGCCGGCACATGTCCTACGTGGCGTGCGAGGTCGTCGGTGGCGAGGCGCGAGTCGCCGACGAGGAGGAGCTTGCCGAGGTCGCGTGGATCCCGCTGGACGAGATCCCGACCTACGTGCCATGGGGGCTCTTCGGGCCAGTGCAGGAGTACCTCGACGAGACGCTCGCGAAGGCGCGATGAAGCCCGCAGAAGTTGGCGGCCGCCGGACCTACCTCATCGGCGCAGGGGGAAGTCCTCTTGTGAAGATCGGCGTTGCAGTTGACCCGGTCAAGCGGCTGACGGCCCTTCAGACCGGTTCGCCTGCGCGCCTCATGATCCTCTGGGTTCACCCAAGCGATGTGGAGCGTGACCTGCATAATCGCTTCGCCTCATGTCGCGTGCACGGCGAGTGGTTCGACTTGTCCGCACTCGGCGACCCGATCGATGTGGTGGCCAATGCGGTTGCGGAGCTGCAGTCTCTACCACTGCCCGCCGTGACGGTCTCACCTCCGAAGCTCGACGTCCGGGCGCATCTGGCAACGCACGGGAACGGCGAGTGGTGCGAAACCTGTGAGATGTGGCCGCATGAGCCTGTTTTCAGGCCCGACGGCTGGTGCGCGAGGTGCATGGCCCACTCGAAGGACCACGACGACAGCATCTTCAGGTTCAGCTGGCGACGCCTTGAAGAGGAGCTCGCCGCCTGACCCCGGACACCCAGAAGCCCCCGTCGCCTGTTGGCGGCGGGGGCTTCGTCGTTCGGCTGCGGCTACACGACGGGGCCGCTGCCCGGAGGCGGTGGCGGTGGCTGCTGTTGGGAGGCGTTGAGTGCGCGGCGGGTGGTTTGTTCGGCGCCGGCGTTGAGTGTCTTGTCGTTCTTCCGGAGGACGAACAGGGTGGCGAGAGCCAGGAGGCTGGGGCCGGCGAGCATGGCGGCAAGCCAGGGCTGGTTGTTCATGCCGACGAAGACAGCCCCAACGAGCATGCCCGCGGAGATCAGGAAACCGGCGATAAGCCCTACCAGGTAGAGCGTGTAGCTCCGTTTGGCTTGCCGTTCGTCATGTTCGAGTTGCTGCGTGAGCTGTTGCTGTGCGCTCTCGAGGCGCATGCGTTCGAGTTCGAGTTCCTGGCGGTGTGCATCCTGTTGCATTCGGAACTCGTGGTGACGCTTCAGTTCGGGCTCGAGCGCCTTCATGGCGATCTGGAGGTGCTCCGGGGGGAGCTGCGCCCACTGGAGTGCGTGTTCGAGGCCGGTGGGCTGCTGGACTGGGGCGCCAGCCTGGCTGATCTCTGGGTTCACTGTGGCTTTCCCCCGTCGCCCATGCCTGTCGGGTTGGTTGTGGTCAGATGCGCAGGTGGCGGGCCGAGCTTCTCGAAGATGTCGTTGAGAGCGGCGTAGAAGGTGGTGACGGCTGGGGCTGTGTCAGGGTTCTGGGCGAGCTCAAGCAGTCCTGTGTCTTCTAGCTCAGCTCGCTGATCGGGTAGGCGGGCCTCGGCAGTGTGGGACCAGGAGTGGGGGGCGTCCTCCGCGAGCTCGAAGAAATGTTCGTGTGCGAGGTCGGTCGAGGTTGGGGGCAGTTCGGAGAGTTGGCGGCGTACCTCTCGTTGCCGGTTCTCGACGGCCTGGAGGAGTTCTAGGTCTGTCTCGACGGCGTCAAGTGCACCTGTTGCGGCAAGGACCTTCTCGGGAGCGCGTTTGACGTCAGCGGATGTTCCATCGCGTACTGCGACAACTTCGATCCGTCGCACGTGCTTGCTGGCGATAAGAAGTCTGATGTTCTTAAGGTGGTGATCCCGACGGGCTTCCTCGAGGCGTTGCTTGCGCCATCTGCGATACGCCAGGCCGCCCGAGGCAAGTGCGAGGGCGTTTGCCGCGAGGCTGAGCACAACCCCCCATTCCATCAGTTCCCCCTTCCCTGAGTTAGGTTCGGCCGGTCGTTGTGATGCTAGCCGTGGCGGGCGGATCTATGCGTGCGTTCGCATGTGCTGTCCTCTCAGTGATCCGACAAGCCCCGTCCGCGGCTGAGCGGACGGGCCTTCGTCATGCCGTGCGCAGGATCGCTCTGACGTCGAGCGCGTCGGCCTCCATCTCGAGGGCTGCTGCCACGACGTGCAGGTCGATGTCGGGTTCGTCGGCGTTGGTTCGGCAGGCGGAGGCGATGGCCCTCAGGAGGGCGATGACGGCGTCGCAGCCGATGTACGGCTGGCCGTCGGATCCGGTGACGAGCGGCAGGCGGTTGCTTGCGGGTGAGTCGTTCATGCCGCGGTCCTGGCCCCGGGCCGCAGCCGGAGTACCTCGGTGCGCCCGTATTCGTGCTGGCAGTCGGGGCACGTCTCGCCGGCGGTCTCAATGGTGGGGGTCAGTACGCCGCCGCAGTCGGGTGTGCTGCACTGGACCGGGATTCGGCGGGGCGCCCGTTCGCCGGTGGTGAGTCGGGTGAGGCGCCGCCAGATGGCGCCTACTTCGTCGATGAACTCCTCGGCCGCCGGGTGCTCGGAGCAGGCCCACCCGAGGTTGAACCGCAGCGTGCCGATCGCGGCATCGACCCGCTGCTGGAGCGTCCCGCCCGCCCGCAGATGGGCCCGCCCGTAGCCCTCCCAGTCCCGGACCCAGGCTTCGAGGGTGCCGAGGACGGGCCCGGCCTGACTCATGAGGTCGAGGGTGTCGAGGCTGCACGGGGCACTGCTGCCGGCGGCTCCGCGGCCGATGGTGCCGGTGGCGGGTCGGCGGGTGGGGATGAGGTGCTGGTCGAGGGCGGCGTACAGGCCGTCGGGTCCGGCGATGGCGGCGAGTTGCTGGCTGGCCCTGTCTTCGCAGGTGCGGCAGATGGTGCGGCCGGTGTCGTCGTGGGTGAGTTCGCGCGGGCAGGCGGTGCAGGTGGTCACGGTGGCTCCTTGCGGCGGCGCGGGGTGGGGTCAGGTGGTGAGTGCTCGGCGGAGTCGTTCGGCGTCGATGCGGTGGGCGGCGGCCATGCCGCTGTGGGCTATGCCGCCCTCGGTGGTCTGCGAGAGGGCGCCGCACTGCTCGTGGTGGTCGGCGTCGGCAAGGATCGGCGGCAGGAGGGCGGCCTGGACGGTGGCCATGACCGCGGCGGCTACGGCGGTGATGGCGTCGGGCGGCAGCCAGTAGCCGCCGGCGTTGAGGGCCTGGCGGGCGGTGTCGGCGGCGAGGGCGGGCAGGTC
>NZ_JACBGN010000322.1 GCF_013401435.1 Streptomyces sp. BR123 | reverse complement strand
CCTCACGCCCCCAGTTGCCCCTCCGCCTCCGCCAGGATCTCCGTCAGCCGAGCCGCGAACCGGGCGTCGCGCGGGTCCGGGGCGCCGGTCCGGGCGGCGGTGAGCAGCGCGTCGAGCGCGCGCCCGTACGCGCCGGGCACGTCGGTCCAGTTGGGCAGCGAGAAGACACCCTCGGTCCCGCGCACCTCCAGCCCGACACCGGCCGCGGCGACGGGCGCGCCCAGGCTGAGTACGGCGGTGCTCGCCGCGCCCGAGGCGTGGCGCAGGGCCAGCTGGACCACGTCGCAGGGCCCGCGGGCGGCGGTGACGGAGGTGACGTCGCCCAGGACGGGGACCAGGACGGACAGCGCGTGGGGGCCGACGTCCCACAGTCCGCCCTTGGCCTTGCGCCAGGGCGAGTCGGCATACGCGCTGGGCGTGCCGTCGGGCGGGAAGACGGCGCCGAGCCAGTGGGCGGCGGCGGTGAACCAGCCGGCGCGGCGGGCCTGCTCCTCGACCCAGGCCGCGGCGGGCTCGGCGAAGCGGAGGGTGAGGAAGACGACGGAGGCGACGCCGTGCCGGTCGGCGGCGTCGGCGACGGCGTGCGCGTCCCCGACGGTCGTGGCGACGGGCTTGTCGAGCAGCAGTCCGCAGCCCGCGGCGGCGGCGCGCACGGCGAGGGGCGCCTGTACGTCGGGCGGGAGGGCGAAGGCGGCGACGTCGCAGTCGGCGAAGAGGGCGTCGGGGTCGTCGTACACCTTCACGCCGTACGCGTCGGCCAACTCGGCGGCGGCTTCGGGCCGGCGGCCCCACACGCCCGCGAACTCGGAGCCGGCGTGGGCGGCGAGGGCGGGGGCGTGGGTCCGGCGGGCCCAGGGGCCGGTACCCAGGAGCCCCACGCGGGGCCGGGCGGAAACGGCCGGGCGGGAGGACTCCGCGAGGCCGCCTGCGGGGGTCAAATCGTACGAACTGCTCACCCGCCCAGTTTGCCGCACCCGGGCGGGCGCTCCGACCGCAACCCGCACAAGCCACCCGACCTGCGGTGCAAACCCCGGTAACACGGGGTTCACACATGGGCAACGGCAGAGAAATCGCCACGGGGCACGCTGCGGTCTACACCGCAGCAGCACCCGCAGAGTCTGCACCGCAGCGACGCACCGTAAGGATGGGGCCCGTGAGCTACAAGGCTGAGTACATCTGGATCGACGGCACCGAGCCGACGGCCAAGCTGCGCTCCAAGACGAAGATCCTTGCCGACGGCGCCGAGCTGCCGATCTGGGGCTTCGACGGATCGAGCACCAACCAGGCCGAGGGCCACGCGTCGGACCGGGTCCTGCAGCCGGTGTTCTCCTGCCCGGACCCGATCCGCGGCGGGGACAACCTCCTCGTGCTCTGCGAGGTCCTGAACATCGACATGACCCCGCACGAGTCCAACACCCGCGCGCTGCTCCGCCCCGTCGCCGAGAAGTTCGCCGCCCAGGAGGCGATCTTCGGCATCGAGCAGGAGTACACCTTCTTCGACGGCCAGCGTCCGCTGGGCTTCCCGGTCGGCGGGTTCCCGGCCGCGCAGGGCGGCTACTACTGCGGTGTCGGCGCGGACGAGATCTTCGGCCGCGAGATCGTGGAGAAGCACCTCGACCACTGCCTGGCGGCGGGCCTGGACATCTCCGGCATCAACGCCGAGGTCATGCCCGGCCAGTGGGAGTTCCAGGTGGGCCCGCTCGGCCCGCTGGAGGTCGCGGACCAGCTGTGGATCGCGCGCTGGCTGCTGTACCGCACCGCCGAGGAGTTCAACGTCTCCGCGACGCTGAACCCGAAGCCGGTGAAGGGCGACTGGAACGGTGCCGGTGCGCACACCAACTTCTCCACGAAGGCGATGCGCGAGGACTACCGCGCGATCGTCGCGGCGTGCGAGGCGCTGGGCGAGGGCAGCAAGCCGCTGGACCACGTCAAGAACTACGGCGCGGGCATCGACGAGCGACTGACGGGTCTGCACGAGACCGCCCCGTGGAACGAGTTCAGCTACGGCGTCTCCGACCGCGGCGCGTCGGTCCGCATCCCGTGGCAGGTGGAGAAGGACGGCAAGGGCTACATCGAGGACCGCCGCCCGAACGCGAACGTGGACCCGTACGTCGTGACCCGGCTGATCACGGACACCTGCTGCACCGGCCTGGAGAAGGCCGGCCTGGTCTGACGCGGTTCCGAAGGAACCCCCGGAACCCCCGGAACCTCCCGAACCGCCGGAGTCCCGAAGCCCCGTGTGGGGCGGGGCGCGCGCCCGCCCTGCCCCGCACGGCATCACCACCCCTCATCGCCACCGCCACCGTCATCGCCGCCCGTATGCCCGCCAGGCCGTCCTTCGGCCCGGCGGGCATACGCGTGCTCGGGGTCCGGGACCGACCACGGCAGGACGGCGGCCATGTGACGGAGCGTCCGGGCCATCGCCGCCCCGGCGGGACCTTGATGGCTGAATCTGAGATTCCGGTCCATCTGCCGAGACGGAACCTGCCCCGGGCCAAGGGCATCTGCTTCAATGGGCGCATGGCCAGCCATGCGCACACCTCGACCGGTCGCAGCGACCTCGAGCCGTTCTGGCCGTCCCGTCAGGATCACGATTTCGACCGGGTGTGTTGCCGCGCGACGAACGCGCCGGCCCTCTAAAGCCTTCCGGGATCGACCACCACCCCTCCCCCGGGGCCTTCGGCCTGCGCGGTGCACCGAGGACGTACGCACGACGCAACGCACGCACGTCTCCTGCCGGCCACTTCGCGTGAAAGAGCTGACCACTCATGTCCCAGACCCGTTCCCTGACGTCCACCGCCTCCGCCGCCTCCGCTGCGACCGCCGCCCGCCGCTTCCCCTCCCCGGCACCGGCACCGACCCGCTTGCGGGCCGTGGCGCCGGACGAGGTCGCCCGTGTGACCGACCTGCTGCCGCCCGGCACCACCTGGCTGCCCGCGCCGCAGCACGCGGTGCCCGTGCTGCCGGGCCGGCCGCCGATGGTCGGCTACCTGGTCCTCGTACCGGCCGACCAGCAGCCTCCGCTCTCCTTCGCCCCACAGGCCGTTCCCGCCCCGGCTCCCGCCGCCTCCGCCTCCGCCTCCGCATCCGCATCCGCCTCCGAATCCCCCGACGCCGCCGCGGACGGTGCGGTCCGCATCGACACGGCGCGGCGCACCGCCGAGGTCGACGGCCGGGTGCTGGACCTCACCTACCTGGAGTTCGAGCTGCTGGCGCACCTGGTCGCGCACCCGCACCGGGTGCACACCAGGGACCAACTGGTGACCACGGTCTGGGGCTACGGCCACGTCGGCGACGGCCGCACCGTGGACGTGCACGTCGCCCGCCTGCGCCGCAAGCTGGGCGCGGCCCGCCGGGGGACGATCCAGACGGTCCGCCGGGTGGGCTACAAGTACGCCCCCGCCCCCTGATGACGACGGCGGGCCCGTACTCCCCCCTGCGGAATACGGGCCCACCGAGCTCTTCGGAACCTTGACCGGCCGGCTACCCGGCCGTCCTGGCGCGGCGCACCGCGACCGCTCCCAGCACCAGGTCGACCGCGAGGAACGCGACGAGGCTCATGCCGAGCAGCGGTACGAACCACCCGACCACTGCGGTCACGGCCGCGAGCGGCAGCAGCATGCCCACCGGCACCTTCCGCCAGGTCCCGCGCGAGGGCGCGCGGCCGACGGACAGCGTGCGGTCCTTGGTGGGCCGGCGCAGCCACCACATCCGGTAGCCCCAGAAGATCAGGAACATCAGCGCGACGGCGAGGGCGGCCAGGGCGATCTGGTTGGCGAGCCCGAAGGTCTGGCCCATGTGCAGGTCGATGCCGAACCGGGTCAGCTTGGCGAGGACGGGATAGTCGGAGAAGTACAGGACGTCGATGACCCTGCCGTCGGCGGGGTTGACGGCGACGGTGTCGAAGTTGACCGGGAACTCCTTGTCCTTCTCCTTGACGACGTACCCCTTGCCCTTGGCCGGCAGGGTGACCTGGAGGTCCTCGGTGGCGCCGGCGGCGCGGGCGGCGGCCACGGCCTTGTCGATGCCGATGTCGGCGGTGGGCGGTGCCGGGGGCATCTCCATGCCCTCGGTCATGACGTGGCCGGCGTGCTCGCCGCCGCCCGAACCGGAGTCTGCGCCTCCGCTCGGGGTGAGTGCGGCGGACACCGTCGGGGTGGCGCCGCCGAGGCGGTCCTGGAGCTGCCCGATGTTCTCGCCGGCGTACTTCGACCAGGTCAGCCCGGTGGCGGAGAGGGCCACGAGTCCGGTGACGGCCCAGAGGCCGACGGCGCCGTGCCAGGAGAGGGTCTTGCGGCGCCCGGTGGCCTTGCGGTCGGGCAGGACGAGCTGTGCCTTGCGGGAGCGGCGGCGGCCGATCCACAGGGCGAGGCCCCCGAGGGCGACCACCCACAGCCAGCTCGCGGCGAGCTCGCTGTAGTTCCGGCCGAACTCGCCCAGCTGGAGGCTGGCGTGGAACTCACTGAGCCAGGCGCGGACCGGCAGCGCGTCACCGGAGGTGGTCAGCACTCCGTTGACGCGGGCCGTATACGGGTCGACGAAGGCGGTGCGGGTCTGGCCCTCGGCGAGACCCGGGGCCTCCATGATCACGCGGGTGGTCGCCCCGGCGTCGGGCGCGGGCCAGACGGCGACGACCTTGCCGCCGGGCTCGGCGGCCTTGGCGGCGGATACCTGGGTGCTGAGCGGCACGGTGCTCTCGCCGACCTCGTCGACGGTCAGCTCGTGGGAGTAAATGATCTTCTCGGCCTGCCAGGACCCGGCGTAGAGGAGCCCGGTGGCGGCGGCGAGGAACAGCAGTGGGGCGATCAGGACGCCCGCGTAGAAGTGCATGCGCAGCAGCAGCGGCCGCAGCGCGGCCCAGGTGCCGGGCTTCGCGGCGGGGGTGCCCCGGGCGGGTTCGGGCGCGGCGCCCGCGCCCGTTGCGCCGGCTTCGCCGGCTTCGGCGGCTTCGGCCGCTTCGGTGCGGTCGGCGTCGGCGATGGTGGTGGTGGCGTCGGCGTCCCGGGTTCGGGCGCCTTGGGCCTCGTCAAGCGACATGGTCGTCCTAGGTGTGCGAAGGCATGGTGGACCGGCCCCTGGTCTCGCCGCTCGCCCCACCGACGGCAGGACGGAAGGTGCGCCGGTCAGGCGCAGGCAGGACGGCCGGGGGCCGTGGTGCGGAGGCTTCGCGGACGGGGCGGGCCGCGGCGTACGAGGGCGTGGGCGTGCACGGCACCGCGCAGCCCCAGCGGGGGTGCGTACGAGGGCCGCCGGCCGGAAGGGCGCGGCACCAGGGCGGCGCGCGCCCGCACCAGCGCGAGCGCGCGGGCGAGCGGTCGGGCGGCGAGCAGGACGGTGGCGCCGAGGGCGCGGGCGAGCCGGAAGACGGCGGCTTCGCCCCAGGCGAGCCAGGCGGCGCACAGCAGCCCGGCGAGGACGTGGGCGGCGATCATGCCGAGGCCGTCGTTCCCGGCCACGGCGGCAAGGTCGACCGGCCCGGCGGCAGCTCCTGCCGCTCCGGCCATGTCGGCCATGTCGGCCGTGCCCGGCATGCCGCCCACGCCGGTCGCAGCCGTAGCGGCGTGCGCGGCAGCCGTGCCGGCCGCATCGGCTGCACCGGCCGGATCAGCGGGGCGGACCGCGCTGAGCGCGGCTTCCACGTGATGGCGCCCCGGCATCGACCCGGGCAGGTGCCGCCCGGCGTGGTGGGCGGCGTGCCCGGCGACACCCCCGGCCGCGTTCCCGGCCCGGCCCGCCGAGAAGACCAGGTGGAGGACCCCTTGCACGGCGAGCACCGCCGCGCCGATCCCCACCGGTCCCCGGCGTCGCCGCGCGGCGAGCCAGGCGAGGCCGCCGGTCACGGTGAAGGCACCCAGAAGGCCCAGCGGCGGGATGTCCGTACCGGACATGTGGGCGTGCCCCGCTGCGCCCAAGGCGGTGCACACCGCCGCGAACATCGCGGCTCGTGCGGCGCGTATCGGCGCGGGGCTTTCTGACATGGCCGGATCATGCTCCCACAGCCCCCCGGCGCGGCACGCCGGAGGGGCGTGTCCGATCATGATCGGGTGAATCCGATGCCAAGGCCGCCGATAGCCGGCGCGGTGTACGCGGGCGGGGTCCAGCTCGGGGCGTACGCCCTGGAACGGCTGGCTCCGGCCGAGCGCGAGCAGATGCTGCGGGACTGCTCGACCAACGTCGACAACCTCTCCGCCGGGCGCTGGAAAACGCTGCTGAGCAGCGCCGTTGTCGTCGAGGAGCCCATGCCGCTGCCGTACGCGCTGCTGCTGGTCGCCGTCCTCGGGTACGCGGAGTACGCGTACGGGGTGTGGTGGACGGCCGCGGTGTTCCTGTTCGGACACGTCACGGCGACGCTCCTGGTCTACGGGGTACTGCGCGGGCGGGCCGGCCCGCAGACCCGGCGGGCCCTGGACGTGGGCACCAGCTACGGCTTCAACGCCGTGCTCGGGGCGCTGACCTCGGCACTTCCGGGCGGCCGGGTCCGTACGGCCGCCCGCGCCGGGCTGCTGGCGGTGGCCGCGCAACCGCTGCTGCGGCGCGGGCGCACCTTCACGGACGCGGGGCACCTGGCGGCCTTGGGGGTCGGCGTCGGGGTCGCGCTCGCCGTCGATTACCTATCCGGGAGGAAACGGCCGAAAATCGGATAACTCCGAACCTCGGACCGCCTCTCTTCACGCCACCCGCTCCCGCCGACCCATGGAGTCGCCACGATGACCGCCACCGCCACCCCCTCCACCACCGTCGCCAACCTCCGCGACCTCGGTGGAACGCCCCTCGCCGGCGGCCGCACCGTCCGCCACGGCCTGGTCCTGCGTTCGGGCCAGCTCGACCGGCTCGACATCGACGCCGACCCGGCCGTGGCCGCGCTGGGCCTGCGCACGGTCATCGACTTCCGCACCGGCGCCGAGCGCGCCGACCACCCGGACCGCATACCCGCGGGCGTGCGCCACCTGGTCGGCGACGTCCTCGCGGACAAGCTCAACTCCGGGAGGGTGCCCGCGGCCGCTCAGCTCAAGGACCTGCTCTCGGACCCCGTGGTGGCCGAGGAGCACCTGGGCGGCGGCAAGATCCAGACCCTGTTCGCGGACACGTACCGGGCGTTCGTGAGCACCGCGTCCGCGCAGGACGCGTACCGGATGCTGCTCTCCGAGGTCGCCGATCCCGAGGCGGGCCCGGTCCTGTTCCACTGCACGGCCGGCAAGGACCGCACCGGCTGGGGCGCGACGATCATCCTGTCGCTGCTCGGCGCGGACGACGACACCCTGATGGCCGAATACCTGTCGGTGAATCCTGCGGTCAAGCAGGCCTTCGCCCGGATGATCGAGGGCTTCACGATGGCCGGCGGCAACCCGGACATCGCGCTGGCGCTGATCGGGGTGTTCCCCGAGTACCTGGAGGCCGCGCTGGACGAGGTCCGCACGCGCTACGGCTCGATGGAGAAGTACGTACGCGAGGGGCTCGGCGTGTCCGACGAGGTGGTCGAGGCGCTGCGCACCCGCCTGACGGCCTGACGGCCTGACCTCCGACCTCCGGCCTCCGGCCCCGGTGCGCCGCCCCGGCCCCGGTTG
>NZ_JACBGN010000321.1 GCF_013401435.1 Streptomyces sp. BR123 | reverse complement strand
GGTCGACGGGGACCCGGCGGCGGAGGCGCAGCCCGGCGCGTAGACCGCGCCGCCCGTCGCCCGTACGCGCGCACGACCGTCCGCGCGTACGGGCGACGGGTTCCCGGCGTCACCAGAGGCGGTCGACGGGTCCCGGGTACAGGGCGATCCGGGTTCCCGCGAACGCGGCGGCCTCGGCGCGCCCGGCCGGGAAGTCCCCGAGGACCTCCTTGGCGAAGCCGGGCGCGTCGGTGGCCAGCGGCTCCTCGGGCGTGCCGCCCACCAGGACCGCGCCGGGCAGCCGGGTGAAGCCCGCCGCCTCGTAGAACCCGGCCAGCGGCCGGTCGCAGCTGAACAGGACCACGTCCACGGCCGGGTCGGCGGCCAGCGCCGCCCGGGCGGCGGCCACCAGCCGGCCGCCGTGGCCGCGCCCCCGTGCCGTCCGGCGGGTGACCACCGCGCTCAGCCCGGCCGCACGGTACGTGCGCCCCGCGTGCCGGACCGGCTTGTACAGCAGCGCCAGCGAGGCGGCCGCCACTCCGTCGGCGTCCAGCAGCAGCATCGACAGCGGGGCGAGCTCCGGATCGTGGCCGTGGCGGTTGCCGGGCCAGGCCTGCTCCTCCAGTTCGACGACCTGGGCCGCGAGCTCCGCGGGCAGGTCCGCCTCGGGGTGGGTGACGATCCTCATCCGGGGATCCGGACACCGGCGCCGCCGACCCGCACCCGCGGGTCCCCCGCCCGCAGTTCCACGGTGAGGACCCCCGGGCGGCCCATGTCCTCGCCCTGGTGGAGAGTGAGCAGGGCCTCCTCGGGGACGAGTCCGAGCTCGCGGGCGTACGCCCCGAAGGCGGCGGCCGCCGCTCCCGTGGCGGGGTCCTCGACGACGCCTCCGACCGGGAACGGGTCGCGGACGTGGAAGGTGTCCGGGCCCGCCCGGTGCACCAGCTGGACGGTGGTCAGGTCCAGGCGGCGCATCAGCGCCTCCAGCCGTGCGAAGTCGTAGTCGAGGTCCGCGAGGCGGGCCCGGGTGGCCGCGCCGAGCACCAGGTGGCGGGCCCCGGCGAAGGCGATCCGGGGCGGGAACGCCGGGTCGAGGCCGTCGGCCGGCCAGTCCAGGGCGGCGAGCGCCTCGGCGAGGTCGGCGGCCGCGATCTCCTCGGTGTGCGGTGCGACGCTGGTCAGGACGGCCCGCAGGCCGCCGCCGGTCGCCGCCACCGAGACGGGCACGGTGCCGGCGGGGGTGGCGAAGAGCAGGTCGCCCGGGCCGATCCGCTCCGCGAGCGCCACGGAGGCGGCCACCGTGGCGTGCCCGCAGAAGGACACCTCCGCCTTCGGGCTGAAGAACCGCAGGGTGAACGCCCGGCCGGGCGCACCGCCCAGCCCCGGCGGCGGGGCGGTCAGGAACGCGGTCTCGCTGTAGCCGAGTCCGGCCGCGATCCGGAGCATCGCGGCGTCGTCCAGGGCACTCGCGTCGAGCACCACCCCGGCCGGGTTGCCGCCGGCGGGGTCGTCGGAGAAGGCGGTGTAGCGCAGTACTTCGGTCGTCATGATCGCCCCAACCCGCGCCGGAGCCCGGCCATTCCCGCCCCGCCCGGCCGGCGTCCGCCCAGGGGCGCGGGGAACTGCGCGCTCGGCCGCCCGGGGCCCGCACCCGGACCCGGACCCGCGGAAGCCGGCCGCTCAGCCGCGCCCGATGTAGGGCATCGCGGTCGCCATCACCGTCGCGAACTGCACGTTCGCCTCCAGCGGCAGCTGTGCCATGTGCACCACGGTGCGGGCCACGTCGGCCGCGTCCATCACCGGCTCCACCGCCAGCTGCCCGTTGGCCTGCAGGATCCCCTGCTGCATCCGCTCGGTCATCTCGGTGGCCGCGTTGCCGATGTCGATCTGGCCGCAGGCGATCCGGTAGGGGCGCCCGTCCAGCGACAGCGACTTGGTCAGGCCCGTCACGGCGTGCTTGGTCGCGGTGTAGGCGATCGAGTGCGGCCGGGGCACGTGGGCGGAGACGGAACCGTTGTTGATGATCCGGCCGCCCTGCGGGTCCTGCTCCTTCATCTGCCGGAACGCCGCCTGCGCGCACAGGAAGGCCCCGGTGAGGTTGACGTCGACCACGGAACGCCAGGCCTCGTGGGGGAGGTCCTCCAGCGGGACGCCGCCCGGGCCGAAGGTGCCCGCGTTGTTGAACAGCAGGTCGAGGCGGCCGTACCGCTCGCGCACCGCCGCGAAGAGGGCGGCCACGTCGTCCGGTTCGCTCACGTCCGCCCGTACGCACAGGACGTCCGCGCCGGGCCCGGCCGCCTCGGCCGCCCCGGCCGTCTCCCTGAGCGGTTCGATGCGGCGGCCGGCGACGGCCACCGCCCAGCCGGCGGCGGCGAGGGCCAGGGCGACGGAACGGCCGATGCCGGAGCCGGCCCCCGTGACGACGGCGGTCTTCTTCCCACTTGCGTCCATGGGCCCGCAGGGTACGTCACCTGCCGCAGGCGTCCACGGACGTTCCGCCGGCTGAGAACATGGGGCGGTCAGGGGTGTGAGAAGACGACGAAAGAGACAGGAGTCCCGCATGCCGGAGACAGGCCCTGCGACGGCCGCTTCGCACGAGCCGTCGCCGAAGACGCGGTCCACCGCACCGAGCGCATCCACCCCTCGGGCCCCCTCCGATACGGCCCCCGACTCCACCTCCGATACCGCCTCCGATACCGCCCCCGTACCGGCCCGGGCCCGGGCCGAGGCCGCGGACCGGGCCCCGGCCCCGCCGGCCGCCGCGCGCCGCACCGGGCTCCTCGTCACCGTCGTCCTGGGCGGCCTCAGCGCCCTCGCCCCGCTGTCGATGGACATGTACCTGCCGGCCCTGCCGGAGGTCGCCGCGGCCCTGCACAGCCCGGCCGCCACCATCCAGCTCACCCTCACGGCCTGCCTCGCCGGCATGGCGCTGGGCCAGCTCGTCATCGGGCCGATGAGCGACAAGTGGGGACGCCGCGGACCGCTGCTGGCCGGCATGGTCCTCTACGTGCTCGCCACCGCCGTCTGTGCCTTCGCCCCGAGCACCGAACTCCTGATCGGCTTCCGCCTCCTCCAGGGCCTGGCCGGGTCCGCCGGGATCGTCATCGCCCGCGCCGTCGTCCGCGACCTGTACGACGGGGTCGAGATGGCCCGGTTCTTCTCCACTCTGATGCTCGTCTCCGGCGTGGCCCCGATCGTCGCCCCGCTCATCGGCGCCCAAGTGCTCCGCTTCGCCGACTGGCGAGGGGTCTTCGCCGTGCTCGCCGGAGTCGGCCTCGTCCTCACCCTGCTGGTGTGGCGCAGCCTCGGCGAGACGCTGCCGCCCGCGCAGCGGCACACCGGGGGTGTGCCGGCCGCGCTGCGGACCATGCGGGGGCTGCTCGCCGACCGCGTCTTCGCCGGGTACACCCTGGCGGGCGGCTTCGCCTTCGCCACGCTCTTCGCGTACATATCCGCCTCCCCCTTCGTGGTGCAGGAGATCTACGGGGCCTCCCCGCAGACCTTCAGCCTGCTGTTCGGCCTCAACTCCGTCGGGCTGATCCTGGCCGGGCAGGTCAACGGCAAGCTGCTGGTCGGCCGGGTCAGCCTGGACAAGGTGCTGGCAGTCGGGCTCGCCGTCGTCACGGCCGCCTCTGCGGCACTGCTGCTGATGGCCACGGGGGTGTTCGGGCGGGTCGGCCTCGTTCCGGTCGCCGCCGCGCTGTTCGTGCTGATGTCGGCGATGGGCCTGGTCCTGCCGAACACCAACGCACTCGCCTTGATGCGCGCTCCCCACGCAGCCGGCTCCGCCTCGGCCCTGCTCGGCACCGCCTCCTTCCTGGTCGGGGCGATCGCCTCGCCGCTGGTCGGGATCGCGGGCGAGGACACGGCCGTGCCGATGGCCGTGGTCCAGGTCGCCTGCTCACTGCTCGCGGCGGGCTGCTTCCTCGGCATGTGCCGGCCGTGGCGCGGGCGCGGCGCGACGGGCGACGCCTGACCGGCGCGCGGCCGGCGGTGGGCCCGGAGCCGACTCAGGGCAGGGCGGGCAGGGCCGCGGGCGTGGGCGTGGGGCCGGCCCCGGGCGCGCCGTAAACTTCGCAGGTGAACGCCTCCGCCCCCACCACCGCCGAAGCCCTCCGGTCCGCCCTGGCCGGGCTGCTCGACGGGCTCCCGCCGAAGCAGGCCGCGGCCGCCGTCGAGCGGCTCATCGCCAACTACCGGGGGCGCACGCCCACCGACGCGCCCGTCCTGCGAGACCGCTCCGACGTGGCGGCGTACGCGGCGTACCGGATGCCGGCCACCTTCGAGGCCGTACGGGGCGCCCTCGGCGGACTCGCCGGGGCGGCACCGCAGTGGGCCCCGGCCTCGCACGTGGACGTGGGCGGCGGCACCGGCGCGGCGACCTGGGCGGTCGACGCCACCTGGGACGGCCCCCGCACCACCACCGTCCTCGACTGGGCGGAGCCCGCCCTCGCCCTCGGCCGGGAGCTGGCCGGGGCCTCCGGCTCGCCCGTGCTGCGCTCCGCCGAGTGGCGGCGGGCCGTCATCGGCTCCGGGACCACCCTGCCCGAGGCCGACCTCGTGACCGTGTCGTACGTACTGAACGAGCTCACGGCCGAGGCCCGCCGGGCCGTGGTCGCCGAGGCCGCCCGGGCCGGACAGGCCGTCGTCCTGATCGAGCCCGGCACCCCCGACGGGTACCTGCGCATCCGCGAGGCCCGGGACCAGCTGATCGCGGCCGGGCTGCGGGTCGCCGCACCCTGCCCGCACGACGGGACCTGCCCGATCGAGGTCGGGCAGGACTGGTGCCACTTCTCGGCGCGGGTCAGCCGCTCCTCCCTGCACCGGCAGGTCAAGGGCGGCTCGCTCGCGTACGAGGACGAGAAGTTCAGCTACGTGGCCGCGACCCGGTTCCCGGTGCAGCCGGTCCCCTCCCGGATCACGCGCAAGCCGCAGATCCGGAAGGGGCTCGTCCTGCTGGACCTGTGCGGCCCGCAGGGGGAGGGGCTGACCCGGTCCACCGTGACCAAGCGCCACGGCGACCTGTACAAGGCGGCCCGGGACGCGGAGTGGGGCGAGCAGTGGCCCCCGGCGGCCCCCTGACCCCACAGCCCCCACAGCCCTGCAGCGGCTACATCCGCAGCTCCTGCGTGCAGCACTTCACGCTGCCGCCGCCCTTGAGCAACTCCCCCAGGTCCATCGCGACCGGCTCGAACCCGCGGTCGCGCAGGGGCGCCATCAGCCCGGTCGCCGCCTGCGGCAGCAGGACGTGGCGGCCGTCGGACACCGCGTTCAGGCCGAGCGCCGCCGCGTCCCGGTCGTCGGCGAGCAGCGCATCCGGGAACAGCCTGCGCAGCACGGCCCGGCTGCCCGGCGAGAACGCCTCCGGGTGGTACATCACCTCGTCGCCGTCCAGCACGCACAGCGCGGTGTCCAGGTGGTAGTAGCGCGGGTCCACCAGGTCCAGGCCGATCACCGGGCGGCCGAAGAACTCCTGGGCCTCGTCGGCCGAGAGCGGGCTGGAGCGGAAGCCGCGCCCGGCCAGGATCCAGCTGGCGGTCACGGCGAAGTCGCCCTCGCCCTCGTTGACGTGCGAGGGCTCGTGGACGTCCCGGAAGCCGTGGGAGCGGAACCAGTCGAGGTGGATCTCCGCCTCGGCGGCGCGCTCCGGGTGCGCGAACCGGGCGCCGAGCACGCGGCCGTCGATGACGAGGGCGCCGTTCGCGGCGAACACCATGTCGGGCAGCCCGGGGTCCGGTTCGAGCGTCTCGACGGTGTGGCCGAGGGAGAGGTAGCGGTCCCTGAGGTCTTCCCACTGGGCGTGGGCGAGGGGCAGGTCCACCGGTTTCGTGGGATCCATCCACGGATTGATGGAGTACGTGACCTTGAAGTGCGCCGGTGGGCACATCAGGTAGCGCCGGGGTGTGGCGTCTCTGCGCAAAGAAGGCTCCTCACGACTCACGGACTTGTGGAGAGAATCGTCTCTCCCCCGGGGGAACCGCGCAGTGAACTGTCCGGGTGGTTTGCGGAATGACTCAAAGACGAGACGTTTCGGTTGGTAATTTGTCCGAATGAGCAGCAAGAACCCCGACGTGAAGGCCCCCGATGCCAGCCGCCGCAGCGACCGCTCGCGGCGGGCCATCCTCGACGCGGCACTCGCCCTCGTCGGGGAGGTCGGCTACAACAAGCTGACCATCGAGGCGATCGCCGCCCGCGCCGGCGTCGGCAAGCAGACGATCTACCGCTGGTGGCCGTCGAAAGCGGCGGTCCTGCTCGATGCCTCCCTCGCCCTCGCCGGAGACGCCGAGACCGAAGGCGGCTGGACCTTTCCCGACACCGGGGACCTCGCCGCCGACCTGAAGTCCGTACTGCGGGCCACCGTCGACGAGTTCAACGACGAGAAGTACGCCGCCCCCGCGCGCGCCCTCACCGCCGCCGGAGCCACCGACCCCGAACTCGGCGCCCGGTTCACCGAAAAGCTCCTGGAGCCGCAGCTCGCCCTGTACGAGGCACGGCTGCGCACCGCCCAGGAGGCCGGCCAGCTCACCGCCGACGCCGACCTCCGCCTGACCGTGGAAATGCTGCTCGGACCGCTCACCTACCGCTGGCTCCTGCGCACCGCACCGCTGACCCACGCCTACGCCGACGCCCTCGTCGACGGAGTCCTGTCCGGCCTGCGGACCTGAGGGGTGGCGAAGGTCACCGCAGGCCCATCCGGGCAGCCACCAGCGGAAACAATCACCCCATTTCCCACCTCATATCTGGATATTCCTTCCGTTCGGCTGCCGTTCGCACAGAGTTCACCCCCACCCCCCGGTGGGGGAGAGCGGTCATCCGGACCTCAGGATGGTGGGACGATGTGAGGGTCTGCCGGTGGCCAACGGTGAGGTGAGGGGATAGATGGGGTCCGAGTCCGGCCGCGTCAAACGCGGCGAGCAGAGCAGGATTTCGCAATGGCTGCGCCGGCGCCCGAAACCCTCACCCGAAGACCCGGCCCTGGTGCGCGAGGCACTCCTGCTGTCCGTCGCCGCCGCCGGCCTGCCGCTCGCCCCGGCCGCCCACCCCGCCGGCTACCGCTGCTCCTGTGACCGCATCGGCTGCCCCACCCCCGCACGGCACCCCCTCTCCTTCGCCTGGCAGACCCAGTCGACCACCGACCGCGCCCAGATCGAACGCTGGGCCCGCAACCAGCCCCAGGCCAACTTCATCACCGCGACCGGCATGCTCCACGACGTCCTCGACGTCCCCCTCGAAGCCGGAACCCGTGCACTGGGCCGCCTCCTCGCGGCGGGGGTCGACGTCGGCCCCGTCGCCGAATCCGGCGGCACCGGCGACCAGGCCCGCATGCTCTTCTTCACCGCCACGCGCGGCACCCCCGAGGACGAGGACGAGTGGTGGCCCTGCGAACTGGACTGCCACCCCGAGACCATGGACGAGCACCCCGGGCTGCGGTGGCACTGCCGGGGCAGCTACGTGCTGGTGCCGCCGGCGGTGCTGCCCGGTGGGCACGCCGTGACGTGGATCCGCGGCATGGAGCACGCCCTGCCGGACCCCCTCACCCTGCTGGAAGCCCTCACGGACGCGTGCGCCGCACACGTCGGCTCCACCGACGCCGCCCCCTGGCCCCTCCACCAC
>NZ_JACBGN010000320.1 GCF_013401435.1 Streptomyces sp. BR123 | reverse complement strand
CACCGGCGATGACGACGGCCTGCGGGCCGTTGATCGCGGCGATGCTCACCCGGTCGCCCTCGCCGAGCAGCGGCAGGACCTCGTCCTCCGACGCCTGCACCGCGATCATCACGCCACCGGCCGGGAGCGCCTGCATCAGCCGGCCACGCGCCGCCACCAGGGCACACGCGTCGTCGAGGGACAGCACCCCGGCGACGTGCGCAGCCGCAATCTCACCGATGGAGTGACCGGCCACGAAGTCCGGGCGCACACCCCAGCTCTCCACGAGCCGGTACAGCGCCACCTCGACCGCGAACAGGGCCGGCTGGGTGTACTCCGTCCGGTCCAGCAGGTCGGCGTCCGCGCCGAACAGAACGTCCTTCAGCGGCAGTTCGAGGACGGTATCGAGGTGGGCGCAGACCGCGTCCAGCGCGTCCGCGAACACGGGATGGGTGTCGTAGAGTTCCCGGCCCATGCCGAGGCGCTGGCTGCCCTGCCCGGTGAAGAGGAAGGCGGTACGGCCGTCACCGACAGAGCCGGTCATCGTCCGGGGCGCGGACTCGCCGTCGGCGAGCAGGGCCAGGAGGCCCTGCAGGTCCTCGCCGTTCCCGACGGTCAGGACGGCGGCGGCGCGGTGGTCGAGGTGGGCGCGGCTCGCAGCGAGGGAGTAGGCCACGTCTACCGCGTCCGCGGCATCGTCGAGACGTGCGGCCAGGGCGGCCGCCTGCGCCTGGAGGGCTTCCTTGGTCTTGCCGGAGAGGAGGTACGGAAGGGCACGGGCCGCGGCAGGTCGGTCCGCCGGACCCGCGTCGGTGGCGGCCGGCGACTCGGCATCCGGTGCCTGCTCGATGATCGTGTGGGCGTTGGTGCCGCTGATGCCGAACGAGGAGACGCCGGCGCGGCGCGGGCGGCCGGTCTCCGGCCAGTCCACGGCCTCGGTCAGCAGTTCCACATCACCGGCCGACCAATCCACGTGCGGGGTCGGCGCGTCCACGTGCAGCGTCTGCGGCAGCACCCCGTGCTGCATGGCGAGGACCATCTTCATCACACCGGCGACTCCGGCAGCGGCCTGCGTGTGCCCGATGTTCGACTTCACCGAGCCCAGCAGCAGCGGACGCCCCTCGGGCCGCTCCCGGCCGTACGTGGCCAGCAGCGCCTGCGCCTCGATCGGGTCGCCCAGCCGCGTACCCGTACCGTGCGCCTCCACCGCGTCCACATCAGCGGCCGACAGGCCCGCGCTCGCCAGCGCCTGACGGATCACCCGCTGCTGCGACGGACCGTTCGGAGCCGTCAGACCGTTGCTGGCACCGTCCTGGTTGATCGCCGAACCACGCACCACCGCCAACACCGGGTGACCGTTGCGACGGGCATCCGACAGCCGCTCCACGAGCAGCATGCCCACACCCTCACCCCACCCGGTGCCGTCCGCCGCAGCCGCGAACGCCTTGATCCGGCCGTCCTCCGCCAGCCCCCGCTGACGGCTGAAGTCGATGAAGTTCTCGGGCGTCGACATGACCGTGACACCGCCTGCGAGGGCCATCCCGCATTCGCCGTTGCGCAGCGCCTGGATCGCCCAGTGCAGGGCGACCAGCGAGGACGAGCACGCCGTGTCGACGGTGACCGCCGGGCCCTCCAGCCCGAAGACGTACGAGACGCGGCCGGACATGACGCTGCCGGCGTTGCCGGTGCCGATGTGGCCTTCCAGGCCGTCCTGCTCGCGGGTGATGAGGGAGAGGTAGTCCTGGCCGTTGGTGCCGACGAACACACCGGTACGGCTTCCGCGCAGGCTGGTCGGGTCGATGCCGGCGCGTTCGAACGCCTCCCAGGAGGTTTCCAGCAGCAGGCGCTGCTGCGGGTCCATGGCGAGGGCCTCGCGGGGCGAGATGCCGAAGAAGTCGGCGTCGAAGTCCCCCGCCCCGGTGACGAAGCCGCCCTCGCGGGTGTACGAGGTTCCGGGCCGGTCCGGGTCGGGGCTGTAGAGGCGGTCCAGGTCCCAGCCGCGGTCGGCGGGGAACGCGGCGACCGCGTCCGTGCCGTCCGTGAGCAGCTGCCACAGCTCCTCGGGGGTCCGGACGCCGCCGGGGAAGCGGCAGCTCATCGCCACGATCGCGATCGGGTCGCCGTCGACGGCTGCGGCGGCGGGCAGGAGGGTGCCGGAGACGGGGACGGTGCCGACGAGTTCCCCGCGGAGGTGGTCGGCCAGCGCGGCGGACGTCGGGTAGTCGTAGACGAGGGTGACGGGCAGCCGCAGCTCGGTGGCCGCGCCGAGGCGGTTGCGCAGCTCGACGGCCGTCAGCGAATCGAACCCGAGTTCCTTGAAGGAGCGTTCGGCACCCACCGCGTCCGCGGTGCCGTGTCCGAGGACGGCGGCGACGTGCGTACGGACGAGGCCCAGCAGTTCCCGCTCCTGCTCGGCGGGCGCGAGCGCGGCGAGCCGTCCGGCGAGGGTGGCCGGGTTGTCGGTGTGCGCAGCGGTCCGGCCGGCGCGGGCTTCGGTCGCCGTGCGGGTCGCGCGTGCCTCGCCGAGCTCGCTGAACAGTTCGGTGCGGCGTACGGCGGTGTGGCCGGCGAGGTACCGGTCCCATTCGATGTCGGCCACCGTCAGGGCGGCATCGTCGGCACTGCCGACGGCCTGGCGGAGGGCGCGGATCGCCGGCTGTGCCTTCATCGGGGGTACGCCGTCCCGGCGCATGCGGGCTTCGAGGGCCTCGTCGGCGGCCATGCCGCTCTCGGCCCACGGGCCCCACGCGATCGACGTCGCGGCCAGGCCGGAGGCACGCCGCTGCTCGGCGAGGGCGTCGAGGTAGGCGTTCGCGGCGGCGTAGTTGGCCTGACCTGCCGCGCCGATCGTGCCGCTCATGGAGGAGAACAGAACGAACGCGGACAGCTCGATGCCGAGCTCGACGGTCAGCTCGTGCAGGTGGAACGCCGACACGGCCTTCGCCCTCAGGACACTCTCGAAACGGTCCGGAGTCAGGGAGTCCAGGACGCCGTCGTCGAGCACACCGGCGGTGTGCACGACCGCCGTCAGGTTCTCGGCCTCCGCCGCCAGCAGCGTCCGCAGGGCGTCGCGATCGGCGGCGTCACACGCCACGACCGACACCTCGGCCCCGAGTTCCGCCAGCTCGGCGGCCAGTTCCGCGGCACCGGGCGCATCCGCACCCCGGCGGCTGGTCAGCACCAGCCGCCCGGCACCCGCACCGACCAGCCAACGCGCCACCCGGCCGCCCAGAGCACCCGTACCACCGGTCACCAGCACCGTCCCGGACGGCGTCCAGGACGAAGAGCCCTCCGCACGGGCCGCACGGACCAGACGGCGTCCGAAAACGCCCGACGACCGGACCGCGACCTGGTCCTCACCGGCCGCACCACCGGCCAGTACACCGACCAGCCGGCCCATGGCCCGCCCGTCCCACACCTCGGGCAGGTCCACCAGACCGCCCCAACGCCCGGGCAGCTCCAGCGCAGCCACCCGGCCCAGACCCCACACCTGAGCCTGAACCTCCGACACCAGCCGGTCCGAACGACCCACGGACACCGCACCCCGGGTCAGGCACCACAACGGCGCCCCCACCCCGGCATCACCCAACGCCTGCACCAGCACGGCCGTGGGCACCACACCCGCAGCCTCGTCCAGCGCCAGCAGCGACACCACACCGGCCACCGCACCGGACCCGGCCTCGGACAGCAGACCGGCCAGCGCAGCCCGGCCCGTACCCGCCGCAACCACGACCCGGCGCACCTCGGCACCACGCCCCGCCAGCGCACCCACCACGGAGCCGACCAGGGCATCGTCGGCACAGGCCTCGGGGGCGACGACGATCCACTCGCCGCCCGGCAGCTCGGCCGACACGGGCGCCGTCAGCGGCTTCCACTGCACCCGGTAGCGCCAGCCGTCGGCCTGTGCCTGCTCCTGGTTCCGCCGGCGCCAGGCCGCCAGGGCGGGGACGAACGCGCCGAAGCTCGCCTCGTCGTCCACCTCCAGCTCCGGCAGCAGGGCGGCCAGATCGCCGTGCTCGATCGCGTCCCAGAACCGGTCGTCGACCTCGTCGGCGGCCCGGACAGGGGCGGTGCCGCCGCCCGACAGCGCCGTCTCCGGCCAGAACCGCTGCCGCTGGAAGGGGTACGTCGGCAGCTCCACCCGCCGGGCATGCGTACGGGCGAAGAGGGCCGCCCAGTCCACCTCCACACCCCGTACGAAGGCCTGGGCCACAGCGGTGACCGCGGTCTCCGCCTCGGCCCGCGCCGCGCGCAGAACGGGCGCGAAGGCGACGTCGGCCGTGCCCGTCAGGCAGTCCTGGGCGAGCGCGGAGAGCACCCCGTCCGGGCCGAGCTCGACGAACGTGGTCACGCCGGCGGCTTCGAGCGCCCGCATGCCGTCGAGGAAGCGGACGGCCTCGCGGACGTGCCGCACCCAGAACTCGGCCGAGCCCATCTCGTCGGTGACGACGGCACCCGTCAGGCACGACACGACCGGGATGGCGGGGGCCGCGAACACCAGCCCCGCCACCACCTCGCGGAAGTCGTCCAGCATGCCGTCCATGTGCGGCGAGTGGAACGCGTGGCTCACGGTCAGCCGCTTGGTCTTGCGATCGGCGAACGACTCCGCGATGGCGACCGCGGCGTCCTCGTCACCCGCGACCACGACCGACTGCGGGCCGTTGACCGCGGCGATGCCCACGCCCTCGGTCAGCAGCGGCAGGACCTCGTCCTCCGACGCCTGCACCGCGATCATCACGCCACCGACCGGAAGCGCCTGCATCAGCCGGCCACGGGCGGCGACCAGCGCACACGCGTCGTCCAGCGACAGCACACCCGCCACGTGCGCGGCGGCGATCTCGCCGATGGAGTGACCGGCGACGAAGTCCGGCTTCAGGCCCCACGACTCGACGAGGCGGAACAGGGCCACCTCGACCGCGAACAGAGCCGGCTGCGTGTACTCCGTCCGGTCCAGCACCGCAGCATCGGACCCGAACAGCAGGTCCTTCAGCGGAATTTCGAGCCGGGCGTCGAACCGTGCGCACGCCTCGTCCAGCGCGTCCGCGAACACCGGGAAGAAGTCGTACAGCTCACGGCCCATGCCGAGGCGCTGGCTGCCCTGCCCCGTGAACAGGAAGGCGAGCCCTCCCTCCGACACGGTGCCCCGGACCAGGCCGGGCAGCTGCTCACCGGCGGCAAGGCCCCGCAGACCGCCCACGACCGCCTCTCGGTTCGCGGCATCCGCGACCAGGACGGCACGCGACTCGAAAGCCGAACGGCCGGCGGAGAGGGAGTACGCGGTGTCGGCGGTGGCGGCGTGCAGGCTCTCGGTCAGCCAGGTGACGAGCTGCTCCGCCTGGGCGCGCAGCCCGGCGGCGTTCTTGCCCGTGACGACGAACGGAAGGACGGGCGCGGCGTCGGCGGCGTGGGGCTCGGGCGCCGTGTCGTTGCCGTCCTCGGACGGCGCTTCCTCGATGATCGTGTGGGCGTTGGTGCCGCTCAGGCCGAACGAGGAGACGCCGGCGCGGCGCGGACGGCCGGTCTCCGGCCAGTCCACGGCCTCGGTCAGCAGTTCCACATCACCGGCCGACCAATCCACGTGCGGGGTCGGCGCGTCCACGTGCAGCGTCTGCGGCAGCACCCCGTGCTGCATGGCGAGGACCATCTTCATCACACCGGCGACACCGGCAGCCGCCTGCGTGTGCCCGATGTTCGACTTCACCGAGCCCAGCAGCAGCGGACGCCCCTCGGGCCGCTCCCGGCCGTACGTGGCCAGCAGCGCCTGCGCCTCGATCGGGTCGCCCAACCGCGTACCCGTACCGTGCGCCTCCACCGCGTCCACATCAGCGGCCGACAGACCCGCGCTCGCCAGCGCCTGACGGATCACCCGCTGCTGCGACGGACCGTTCGGAGCCGTCAGACCGTTGCTGGCACCGTCCTGGTTGATCGCCGAACCACGCACCACCGCCAACACCGGGTGACCGTTGCGACGGGCATCCGACAGCCGCTCCACGAGCAGCATGCCCACACCCTCACCCCACCCGGTGCCGTCCGCCGCAGCCGCGAACGCCTTGATCCGGCCGTCCTCCGCCAGCCCCCGCTGACGGCTGAAGTCGATGAAGGCGTCGGGGGTGGACATCACGGTCACACCGCCGGCGAGGGCCAGGGTGCACTCGCCGCGGCGCAGCGCCTGAACGGCCAGGTGCAGGGCGACCAGCGACGACGAGCAGGCCGTGTCGACGGTGATCGCGGGGCCTTCGAGGCCGAAGACGTACGACAGGCGGCCGGAGACGACGCTGGCCGCGTTGCCGGTGGCGACGTGGCCTTCCAGGCCCTCGGCGTCGCCGGCCACCAGGGAGAGGTAGTCCTGGCCGTTGGTGCCGACGAACACACCGGCCCGGCTGCCCTTCAGCACGGCCGGGTCGATGCCGGCGCGTTCGAACGCCTCCCAGGAGGTCTCCAGCAGCAGGCGCTGCTGCGGGTCCATCGCGAGGGCCTCGCGGGGCGAGATGCCGAAGAAGTCGGCGTCGAAGTCCGCGACGTCGTAGAGGAAGCCGCCCTCGCGGGTGTACGAGGTTCCGGGCCGGTCCGGGTCGGGGCTGTAGAGGCGGTCCAGGTCCCAGCCGCGGTCGGCGGGGAACGCGGCGACCGCGTCCGCGCCCTGCGCCAGCAGGCGCCAGAGGTCCTCGGGGGTCCGGACGCCGCCGGGGAAGCGGCAGCTCATCGCCACGATGGCAATCGGGTCCTCGTCGGCTGCGACGGCGACCGGCGCAGCGGTGTCCGCGGGCTCCTCGCTGCCGACCAGTTCCCCTCGCAGGTACCCGGCGAGGGCGGCCGAGGTCGGGTGGTCGTAGACGAGCGTGGTGGGGAGCGTCAGCGCGGTGGCGGCGCCGAGGCGGTTGCGCAGGTCGACGGCGGCCAGCGAGTCGAAGCCGAGGTCCTTGAAGGCACGGTCCGCGGCCACCGCGTCCGCGCCGTCGTGTCCGAGGACGGCGGCGACGTGCGTGCGGACGAGGCCGATCAGCTCCCGTTCCTGCTCGGCCGGGGGCAGTCCGGCCAGCTTCGCGAAGGCGGCGCCCGCGACATCGGCGCCCCTGACGACCGTCCCGTGGCCGGAGGCCGCGGTGTCACCCGCCGACGCACCGGTGAGGAACTCGGCGACCGACGGGTTGGGGCGGACGGCCGCCACGACGGAGGAGTGGCGGTCCCAGGCGATGTCCGCGACGGTCAGGGCCGCCTCTTCGGCGCCGACGGCCTGCGCCAGCGCCGCGATGGCCGCATCGGGAGCCATGGGCGGCACGCCTTCGCGCCGCATCCGGGCGTCCATCGCCTCGTCGGCGGCCATGCCGCTCTCGGCCCACGGGCCCCACGCGATCGACGTCGCGGCCAGGCCGGAGGCACGCCGCTGCTCGGCGAGGGCGTCGAGGTAGGCGTTCGCGGCGGCGTAGTTGGCCTGACCTGCCGCGCCGATCGTGCCGCTCATGGAGGAGAACAGCACGAACGCGGACAGTTCGATGCCGAGTTCGACGGTCAGCTCGTGCAGGTGGAGCGCCGACACGGCCTTCGCCCTCAGGACGCTCTCGAAACGGTCCGGCGTCAGGGAGTCCAGGACGCCGTCGTCGAGCACACCGGCGG
>NZ_JACBGN010000031.1 GCF_013401435.1 Streptomyces sp. BR123 | reverse complement strand
GGACGGGGCAGTCGGGGTCGGGGCAGGCACAGCGGTCGGCGGCACCGGATGCGCACCGGCCGACGCCCGGCAGGACGGGCCACTGTCGCCCGGCGGCGCAGGCCACCGCCGCATCGCGCAGTGCCGTGCCGTGGGGCGCCGTTCCGCGGAACGCCGGGCCGGGGAGCGTCGGGTCGGGGTGCCCCGCGCCAGGGACGGTCGCGTCAGGGAGCGTCGGGTCGGGAGATGCCTGGTCGCCGCTCTGGGCCGGGGCGGGCCGGAGGGTTTTCAGGCGGCTGCGGAGCCGCTGGAGACGCCTTCCGAGGATCTCGCGCATGAGCGCTCGTTCCTTTCCTTGAACGCCGAGGGCCACATCACACCATGTAAGCGGTGCTTCACCACACGTGCACGTTCCGCGCCACTGTCCGCCAGAAGAAGGCCCACACGGTTCGTGCAGTTTTCTTACGGGTCCATGAAACGTCCGGCGGAGGCGGAACGCGACCCGCGCCGGTACCGAGACCGACTGCCGCCGCTAAGGACGACGGGCCCCTGCCGGGCGGTTCCCGGCGGCTGCCGGGCTGCGCCAACTGCCCCCGGGCTTCACTGACTACGTACCCGAGGCCACTTCGGCGCCTGCTCAGTCGATCGCAAAAACCGTCCGCCTCCGGCTTTTTCCAGCCAAGTTCTAGCCTTGACCGGACGGTGAGTTGCCGCCTCACGGACACCAGGATTCCCAGTCGGACAATGCTGGACATCGATCCTCGTGTGCGTGTAGATGTGGATTCATTGATGGCGGCGCAGCACGATCTGGGGGTTTGCGATGCTATATGGCGAATCGCACCAGGTGGAAAGGCGGACGCCATGAGCGCCCCGCATCTGCCTAAAGTGGCTGGAATCGATCCAGCAGTTGCAGCGGTCCCGCAGACTACGGCATCCACTCCCGTCCTGGCTGCCCCCGTGACCCCCGCGGTCCCCGCCCCGAGCACCCTTGTCCAGGACCGCCTGGCGGGCATGGTCTCCGACCTGACCACCCTGCACGAACTCACCGAGCGCCTCGCCCGCGCCAGCGATCTGGAATCCTCCCTCCAGGAGTTCCTGCGCGCCGGAGCCGCCCTCGTCGGCGCCCGCCGCGGCCTGATCGCCCTGGAACCCTCCGACGGACTCGGCCCCACGACCACGATCGGCCTCGGCCTCGGCCGCGCCGACCTCGGGCACATCGAGACCGTCCCGCGCGCCGCAACCTCGTACGGCCGGATCCTCGACGGACTCCCCGACGCACACGGCGGCTCCGAGGTGCTCCCCGAGCCCGGCGCCGCCCCCGGCACCGGCGGGTACGGAGTCCCCGTCGACCCCCGGCACCGCGAGGTCGCCGCCCGGCTCGGCTACGCCGCCAGCTACGCCCTGCCGCTGACCGCCGAGGCCACCGGCCGGCTCGGCGCCGCCGTCTGGCTGTACGACGAGCAGGCCGAGCCGAGCGACCGCCAGCGCGACATCGTCGGCCTGTACGTCCGCCACGCCGCCGAGCACCTGGCCCGGATGCTGGAGGTGGAACGGTCCCGCAGCCGCCTCGCCACGGTCGCAGAGGAACTGCTGCCCAGCCGGCTCCCCCTGATCCCCGGCATCCAACTCGCCGCCCGCCACCTCACCGGGCCGCGCGGCGGGGGCGACTGGTACGACGCGCTCCCGCTCCCCGAGGGTGCCCTGGGCCTGGCCGTCGGCTCCGTCACCGGGTCCGGTCCCAGCGCCGTCGCCGCCATGGGCCGGCTGCGGGCCTCGCTGCGGGCGTACGCCGTGATGGAGGGAGAGGACCCGGTCGCGGTCCTGTCCGACCTCGAACTGCTGCTGCGCCTGACCGAGCCGGCGCGCTGCGCCACCGCGCTCTTCGCCTACTGCGAGCCCGCCCGGCGCAAGATCGTCCTGGCAGGTGCGGGGCACACCCCGCCGCTGGTCGTCGGGGCGCGGCGCACGGACTACGTGGAGACCTCGCTCTCCGCGCCGCTCGGGATGCTGGCCTGCTGGGAGGCGCCGAGCGTGGAGATCGAACCCGCGCCTGGAGAAACGGTGCTGCTGTACACCGACGGGCTGCTCCGGCGCATCGGCGACCCGATGGACCGGGCCTACACCCGGCTGCACGCCGCGGCGGCGGGAGCCCCGCGCAGCGTCCGCGACGACCCGGCGGCGCTGTGCGACCACATCCTGCGCGCGGTGCTGCCCGAGGGGGACCGGGCGCTGGGCGGCCCGGCCCCTGCCGCGCCCTCCGCCCCCGCATCCTCTTCTTCGCCCTCCGCCTCCACCTCCGCCGCTGCCTCCGCCTCTGCCTCTGCCTTTGCAGCCCGCAAGCCGGAGGAGATGGAGGACCTGGTCCTGCTCGCCGCCCGTTTTGCCTGATTTATCACAGTCGCCCCCGGGCGTCTTCCCCTCGCACATACGATGGATGAGGTCCCTACCCGGTCCTGTCGTAGCTGTCGTAGCTGAGGAGAAGACGTGGCTGACGAGCTCACCCCGGAGACCCCGGAAGAAGAGCAGCCCAAGAAGACGCACAAGCAGCGCAAGAACGGGCTGTACCCGGCCGTCAGCGACGAGCTCGCCGAGAACATGCGCACCGGCTGGGCCGACACCGAGCTCCACGGCCTTGAGCCCATCGCCCAGGCCGCGCACACCGCGGCCCGCCGCGAAGACCTGTCCGCGCGCTTTCCCGGCGACCGCCTCGTCGTGCCCGCCGGCCGGCTGAAGACGCGCTCGAACGACACCGAGTACCCCTTCCGCGCCGCGACCGAGTACGCGTACCTCACCGGCGACCAGACCGAGAACGGCGTCCTCGTCCTGGAGCCGGCCGGGGAGAGCGGCCACACCGCGACCCTCTACCTGCTGCCCCGCTCCAACCGCGAGAACGGCGAGTTCTGGCTCTCCGGCCAGGGCGAGCTCTGGGTCGGCCGCCGCCACTCCCTCGCCGAGGCCGAGCAGCGCCTGGGCATCCCGGTCAGGGACGTGCGCGAGCTCCCCGACACCCTCGCCGAGGCCACCGGCCCGGTGCGCGTCGTGCGCGGCCACGACTCCGTCATCGAGAAGGCCCTGACCGACAAGGTCACCGCCGAGCGCGACGAGGAGCTGCGCGTCCACCTCTCCGAGGCCCGCGCGGTGAAGGACGAGTTCGAGATCGGCGAGCTGCAGAAGGCCGTCGACTCCACCGTCCGCGGCTTCGAGGACGTAGTGAAGGTCCTCGACAAGGCGGAGGCCACCTCCGAGCGCTACATCGAGGGCACCTTCTTCCTGCGCGCCCGGGTCGAGGGCAACGACGTCGGCTACGGCTCCATCTGCGCCGCCGGCCCGCATGCCTGCACCCTCCACTGGGTCCGCAACGACGGCCCCGTCCGCTCCGGCGACCTGCTCCTGCTCGACGCCGGGGTGGAGACCCACTCCCTCTACACCGCCGACGTCACCCGCACGCTGCCGATCAGCGGCACGTACACCGACATCCAGCGCAAGGTCTACGACGCGGTGTACGAGGCCCAGGAGGCCGGCATCGCCGCCGTCAAGCCGGGCGCGAAGTTCCGCGACTTCCACGACGCCGCCCAGCACGTGATGGCCGAGAAGCTCGTCGAGTGGGGCCTGCTGGAAGGCCCGGTCGAGCGGGTCCTGGAGCTGGGCCTCCAGCGCCGCTGGACCCTGCACGGCACCGGCCACATGCTCGGCATGGACGTCCACGACTGCGCCGCCGCGCGCACCGAGGTGTACGTCGACGGCACGCTGGAGCCGGGCATGTGCCTGACGGTCGAGCCGGGCCTGTACTTCCAAGCCGACGACCTGACCGTGCCCGAGGAGTACCGGGGCATCGGCGTCCGCATCGAAGACGACATCCTGGTCACCGAGGACGGCAACCGGAACCTGTCGGACGGCCTGCCGCGCGCCTCGGCCGATGTCGAGGCCTGGATGGCCCGCCTGAAGGGCTGACGGTCCGCTGTCCCGAGGACGGCCGACTGTCCTGCTGACAGACCCCATCCGCTGACGGTCCGCCGTCCCGGTGACTGACCGCGCCGCACGCGCCCTGGACGGGCGGGCTCCCCGTACGCACCCCGCACGGGGGTCCCGCCCGTCGGCACATCAGGACGCCTGGAGCAGGGCTGCCCCCTCGCGCCACTTGAGGATCTTGTCGAAGCTGACCACCGCGCCGCTTCCCGGCCGGTTGCGGAACCGGACGTGGTCGGCAAGCTCCTCGATCAGCCACAGGCCGCGGCCGCTCTCCCGCTCCGAAGACGCCGGATCCGGCCCCTCCGGGAACGCCGCGGGTGCCGCGGTCTCCGGGAATCCCGGCCCCGAGTCGGTCACCTCGATGCGGCAGCAGTCCCCGTCCAGGTACGCCGTGACGCGGTAGGCGCCGCACGCCTCCGCGGCCGGCTCCCCGTCGCGGCCGGTGCCCCGCGCGGGACCGCCGTGCTCCACCGCGTTCGCGCAGGCCTCGCTCAGGGCCACCGACAGGTCGAAGCAGATGTCCGGCTCCACCCCCGCGGTCTCCATCGTCCTCAGCAGCAGTCGCCTGGCGAGCGGCACGCTCGCGGCTTCGCGCCTCAACTGGAGAGACCACCAGATGCTCATACGGTTACCTATTGCCGCCCCCGGCACACCGTAAGCACACGGCGGCCCGCATGGCCCTCATTCGGCCGATGCGGCACGCCCGGGCCGCCGTGTATGGCGGTGCGACGGGCGCATGAGGTGAACGGGCGCAGAGCGGGCACTCGCGACCTTCCGGACCTGCCGTATGCGCGGCAGGGGCGCAGTGCGATGATGACCCGGCCATGACTGTCCCCCATGCGACGTCCGCCGGAGTCGGCCTCCGGCTGATCCGGGCCGCGGTGTTCACCGCGGTCTGCGTCGTGCTGTCCGCGGCCGGGCACGCGCTGGCGTCCTGCGCCACCGTGCCCTGGTGGGCTCTCGTCATCGCCTTCGCGGCCGTGTTCGCCGTCGCCGCCCCGCTCGCGGGACGGCGCCGCTCGCTGCCCGGCCTCGCCGCCGGGCTCGCCACCGTACAGCTGGGACTGCACGCGGTGTTCGGCCTCGCCCAGCACCGCGCTGCGGCCGCCGAGGCGCGCAGCGCCTCCGACACCTCGCTCGCGGAACTTGCCGCACAGCTGGTGTGCGGGGGCAACTCCATCCCGCCTGCCCCGGCCGACGCCCGGCGGATCCTGGAGGCCGCCGGGCTGGACCCGGCCGCCCTCGCGGCCCAGGCCGAGGCGCAGGCCCACGCCGGCCACGCCCACTTGGCCCAGGCCGCCGCCGAACCGGCCACCGGCCTGCTCGGCCCCGGCATGTTCGCCGGCCACCTGCTGGCCGCATTGGCCGCGGCCTGGCTCCTCGGGCGCGGCGACGCAGCCCTGTTCCGGCTCGTCGAACTGTCCCGCAACTCCGCCGAAGCCGGCCCGGTACGCCCGCTGCGCACCGCGCTGGCCTTCGTACGGGCACTCCGCACGGGGCTCGCCCCGGCCTCCGCGGGCGGGCCGCAGCTCCCGCGTACCGCCTCCGAGCCCTCGGCGCCCACCGGCCGGGAAGCACTCCAGCACACGGTGATCAGGCGCGGGCCGCCCACGGCGCTCGCCCTCGCAGCCTGACGCGGCACCCTCACCCCGGGAGACCCAGCACCTGGGCAGCGGTGCCGCGGACCGCGCGCGTCCGCGCGCGGAGCCACCGTCACCACTGCCCTTGGAGTGTTTCCGTCATATGCAGACCTCACGCGTCTCCCTGGCCGCCGCCCTCGCCGCCGGCGCCGTCCTCGTCCTGTCCGGCCCCGCCTTCGCCCACGTCAGCGTGCAGCCGGGCGAAGCGGCGAAGGGCGGCTACGCCACCCTCAACTTCAAGGTGCCGAACGAGCGCGACAACGCCTCGACCACACAGTTGGAGGTCAACTTCCCGGCCGACCAGCCTCTGACGTCCGTCATGCCGCAGGACGTCCCGGGCTGGACCGTGGCGGTCGAGAAGACCAAGCTCGACAAGCCGCTCACCGTGCACGGCAAGCAGATCAGCGAGGCCGTCACCAAGGTCATCTGGAGCGGCGGCAAGATCGAGCCCGGGAAGTTCCAGCAGTTCCCCGTCTCTGTGGGCAAGCTGCCGGAGAACGCCGACCGGATGGTCTTCAAAGCGATCCAGACGTACGACAACAACGAGGTCGTCCGCTGGATCGAGGAGCCCAAGGACGGCGCGGCCGAGCCGCAGACCCCGGCTCCCGTCCTGAAGCTGACCGCGGCCAAGGCCGCCGACGCCCACCACGACAACGCCAAGAAGTCCGGCGACGCCGGCAACTCCGCCCAGGACGGCCACACCGGGGCCGCTGCCGGAAGCGGCGGCTCGGACACGACCGCGCGTGCCCTCGGCGTCGCCGGCATCGTCATCGGCCTCGCGGGTGTCGCGTTCGGCATCTCCTCGCGCCGCCGCGCCTCCTGACCCGACACCCTCCCGGGCGTATCCGCACCACCACAGCATCCGCGCGGCCGGACCCCTCGTCCGGCGGCACGTCAGCAACCATCCCACCCGATTCCAGGGACAACACGCCATGCGCACCACACGTGTGACGGTCGCCGCCCTCGTGGCGGCGGCTGCGCTCACCCTCACCGCCTGTCGCGGTGAGACCCCCGCAAGAACCGACGGGGTCACGCAGATCACCGGCCAGTCCAAGGCCGGGACCGCAACGGTCCTCGACCGCCCCTTCGACAAGCCGGAGCTCGTCCTCACGGACACCGGCGGCAAGCCGTGGAACCTGCGCGAGCAGACCCAGGGCAAGCCGACCCTCATCTACTTCGGCTACACCAACTGCCCGGACGTGTGCCCGCTGACGATGAGCAACATCGCCGTCGCCAGGAAGGCGCTCCCGAAGGCCGAGCAGGAGAACCTCCGCGTCGTCTTCGTCACCACCGACCCCGAACGGGACACTCCCGAATCCCTCGGCGCGTGGCTCAAGGCCCAGGACCCGTCCTTCATCGGACTGACCGGGGACTTCGCCACCATCCAGGCCGCCGCACGGCAGCTCGGCATCGGCATCGACCCCGCCAAGAAGGAGACCGACGGCAGCGTCGTCTCCATGCACGGCGCCCAGGTCATCGCGTTCTCGCCCAAGTCGAACGAGGGCTACCTCCTCTACGGCGAGAACACGACCGTCGACACCTACACCAAGGACCTGCCGAAGATCATCAAGGGAGAGAACCCGTGACCACCCGCACGACCCGCACCCTCGCCGCCGCCCTCTCCCTGACGGCAGCGCTGGCCATATCCGGTTGCTCCTCCGACTCGGACGCCGCCGAGAAGCCGAAGATCACGGTCAGCGGCGCCTTCATGCCCGAACCGGTCAACGACAAGATGGCCGGCGCCTTCATGATCATCAAGAACGACTCCAAGAGCGCCGACAAGCTCACCGCAGTCACCAGCCAGCTCTCGGACGACATGCAGATCCACGAGACCAAGGACCAGAAGATGCAGCAGGTCCCGTCCATGGACGTGCCGCCGAACGGTGAGCTCAAGCTGGTGCGCGGCGGCAACCACATCATGTTCATGGGGCTCAAGAACAAGCCGAAGATCGGCGACAAGGTCACCGTCGAGCTGCGCTTCGAGAAGGCCGACCCGGTCAAGGTCGAACTGGACGTGAAGGAACGGACGTACCAGGCCCAGCACACCGCATCCCACTGACGCACTGACGGACCGAGGGACAGACACGCCATGACGGCCACCGCCCCCGCCCCCTCCATGGCCCGCGACCGGGCCGCGGCACTCCTGCCACGGCTCGCGCTGGTCCTCGCAGCCCTGCTGGCGACCCTGTTCACCGCGGCCACCCCGGCCACGGCACACGCCGCACTCACCGCGAGCGACCCCAAGGAAGGGGCGGTGGTCGCCACGGCTCCCGCCCAGGTCACCCTCTCCTTCTCGGAGCAGGTCGCCATGGGAGACGACTCGATCCGCGTCCTGGACCCCCAGGGCAAGCGCGTGGACACCGGGGAACTGCGCGACATGTGCAGCGGATCCACCGTCCGCTATGGCACCGCCCTGCACTCCGGGCTGCCCGACGGCACGTACACCGTCGCCTGGCAGGCCGTCTCCGCCGACAGCCATCCCATCTCGGGCGCCTTCACCTTCTCCATCGGCGCCCCGTCGACCACCAGTGTCACCCTGCCCGACCGGCAGGCGGGCGACGGGCCCGTCGGCATCGCGTACGGCCTCGCCCGCTACGCCGCCTACGCGGGCTTCACCGTGCTGGTGGGCGGCTGCGCCTTCGTCCTGGCCTGCTGGCGGCGGGGCGCCGCGCAGCGGCCGGTCCAGAAGCTCGTCCTGCGGGCCTGGGTGACCCTCACTGCGGCCACGCTGGTGATGCTGCTGCTGCGCAACCCGTACACCGGGTCGGGGGAGTTCGCCGACGCGTTCGACCCGGGCGGCCTGAAGGCCGTGCTGGAGACCAAGACCGGCGCTGCCCTCGTGTCCCGGCTGCTGCTGCTCGGGGCCGCCGCGCTCTTCATCGCCGTGCTCTTCGGCAGCTACGCGCGGCGGCAGGCCGACGTCGGCGCGGCCGACGGCACTGACGGGGCCGAAAGCACTGACAAGGCCAAGGGCACCGAAAAGGCCGAGGGCGCCGACGAGGCCGAGGGCGCCGATGAGAAGGACACCGCCGATCTCTTCTTCGGCCTCTGCATCGGCGGCAGTGTGGTCGCCTCCGGCATCGCCGCGACATGGGCCCTGTCCGAGCACGCGTCCACGGGCATCCAGCCCGGCATCGCCATGCCCGCCGACATCCTGCACCTGATGGCCGTGGCCGCCTGGCTCGGCGGGCTGGCGACACTGCTCGTCGCGCTCCACAAGGTTCCGGGCATCGAGCGCGACGCCGTCCGGCGCTTCTCCCGGCTCGCGTTCGCCGCAGTCCTGGTCCTCGCCGTCACGGGCGTCTACCAGTCCTGGCGGCAGCTCGGCAGTTGGTCGGCCCTCACCGGGACCGCGTACGGACGGCTGCTGCTTCTGAAGGTCGGGCTCGTGGCGGCCCTCGTCGGCATTGCCTCCCTCTCCCGGCGCTGGACCGCGCAGCTGGCCGAGGCGTCGGCCGCGGAGCCGGTCGAGACGCCGAGCGCGGAGCCCGCCAGGGCCGCTGCGGCGAGCGGTGTTCCACGTGAAACATCCAAGGCTCCAGCCAAGGCCCCCGAGAACCCCGAGGACCCCGAGGACCCGCAGCGCGCCGCCCAGCTCGCCCGGCAGCGCGCGGCCGTGCGGAACGCCCGCGAGCGGCAGGCTCGCGACGCCGACCCGAACCGGGCCGGCCTACGTCGCTCCGTGCTCGCCGAAGCAGGCGTGGCCGTCGCGCTCCTCGCCGTGACCACCCTCCTGACCAGCACCGAACCCGGGCGTACCGTCGCGCAGGAGACAGGTCGCGCGGCGGGCGCCACCACGGCGGTACCCGACCGCGCCGTCAAGATCACCTTGCCGTTCGAGGCCGGCGGCGCGAACGGCAAGGGATCGGTCCGGCTCCAGCTCGACCCGGGACGGGTCGGCGCCAACACGCTCCACCTCTGGGTCGAGTCCCCCGACGGCAACCCCCTCGACATCCCCGAGACCAAGGTCGCCTTCACCCTGCCCGCCAAGGACATCGGCCCCCTTCCGCTCGTTCCCGAGCGCATGGCTCCCGGACACTGGAGTGCCTCCGGTGTCCAGCTGCCGCTCGCCGGGGAGTGGCGGATCGACGTGACCGTCCGTACCTCCGAGATCGACCAGACCACCGTGCAGAAGACCGTGAAGATCGGCTGACCAGCGTGACCGAGAGCAACACCGACATCGCAATCTCCCGCCGCCGGCTGCTGGGCACCGTCGGTGCCGCGGGCGCCACCGGGCTCGCCCTCGGTGGGGCCGGCGGCGCCCTCGTGCAGTCCGCCCTGGCCGACGGGCCGTCCGGGGCGGCGGGCGCGGCGGGCGGAGGCGCCCGGCTGTCTTCAGTGGGTGCCACCCGGGTCGCGTTCCACGCCGACCACCAGGCAGGCATCACGACACCGCTCCAGGCCAAGGGCCATGTGCTCGCCTTCGACCTGACCCCTGGCGCCGGCCGCAAGGAGGCCGCGGCCCTGCTGCGCCGCTGGTCCGACACCGCTCGCCGGCTCATGGCGGGGGAGACCGCACCAACGGCGGACACGGGCATCGCCCTCGACTCCGGTCCGTCCTCCCTGACGGTGACCTTCGGCTTCGGCCACTCCTTCTTCGACCGCACCGGTCTCACCGACCGCCGCCCCACAGCGCTGGACCCGCTGCCGGAGTTCTCCTCCGACCGGCTCGACCCACAGCGCAGCAACGGCGACCTGTGGGTGCAGATCGGCGCCGACGACGGCCTCGTCGCCTTCCACGCACTGCGCTCCCTCCAGAAGGACGCCGGGGACGCCGCCCGCATCCGCTGGCAGATGAACGGCTTCAACCGGTCACCCGGCGCCACCGCCACCCCGATGACCGCCCGTAATCTGATGGGCCAGGTGGACGGCACCAACAATCCGAAGCCGGCGCAGCCCGACTTCGACAAGCGCATCTTCGTGCCCGTCGCCGGACCCGGGCCTGCCGAGCACGCGTGGATGGGCGGGGGCTCGTATGCGGTCGTCCGGCGCATCCGGATGCTGCTGGACGAGTGGGACAAGCGGTCCCTCGCCCAGCAGGAGCAGGTCATAGGCCGGACCAAGGCGACGGGCGCACCGCTCACGGGCGGCACGGAGACCAGCCGGATGGAGCTCGACAAACTCGGCCCGGACGGCAAGCCCCTCATCCCCGCCAACGCCCACTCCCGGATCTCCGCCCCCGAGCAGAACGGCGGGGCGGCGATGCTGCGGCGCCCCTTCTCGTTCCACGACGGGATCTCCGCCGACGGCGCCCCCGACGCCGGGCTGCTGTTCATCTGCTGGCAGGCCGATCCGCTGCGCGGCTTCGTGCCCGTGCAGCGCAAGCTGGACCGCGGGGACGCCCTGTCGGAATTCATCCGGCACGAGTCGAGTGGTCTGTACGCCGTGCCGCCCGGGCCGCGCGACGGGGAGTACGTGGGGCAGCGCCTGCTCGAAGGGTGAACACCGCCCCTCGCGGCGGGTGCCCGGCATTAGGCTGATCGCATGTCGGCCACCCGCTTCACCTATCTCGGTCCCGAGGGCACCTTCACCGAGGCCGCCCTTCGCACACTGCCGGAAGCCGCGACCCGGGAGCTCGTCCCCATGGTGTCGGTGCCGGCCGCCCTCGACGCCGTGCGCAACGGGGAGGCGGCTGCGGCGCTGGTGCCGATCGAGAACTCGGTGGAGGGCGGTGTCACGGCCACCCTGGACGAGCTGGCCTCCGGCGAGCCTCTGATGATCTACCGCGAGGTGCTGCTGCCGATCACCTTCGCCCTGCTCGTGCGGCCCGGAACCGGGCTGTCGGACATCAAGACCGTGACCGGACACCCAGTTGCCCAGCCGCAGGTGCGCAACTGGCTGCGGGCGAACCTGCCCGACGCGGCGTGGGAGTCGGCCGCGTCGAACGCCGACGGGGCCCGGCTGGTCCAGGAGGGCCGCTTCGACGCGGCGTTCGCGGGCGAGTTCGCGGCCGCCACCTACGGGCTCGTCCCGCTGGTCACCGAGATCCACGACGCGCAGAACGCCGAGACGCGATTCGTGCTGGTCGGCCGGCCGGCCCGACCCGCTGCACCGACCGGTGCCGACAAGACCTCGGTCGTGCTGTGGCTGGGGGACGACCACCCCGGCGCGCTGCTGGAGCTGCTCCAGGAGTTCGCCGTGCGCGGGGTCAACCTGATGCTGATCCAGTCGCGGCCGACCGGTGAGGGCATCGGCAACTACTGCTTCGCGGTCGACGCCGAAGGCCACGTCTCCGACCGGCGGGTGAGCGAGGCGCTGATGGGTCTCAAGCGGACCTGTCCGCAGGTGCGGTTCCTCGGCTCCTATCCCCGTGCCGGGGTCACCCGTGGTGCCGTGCGCGCTCCGCGAGCAGGGACGTCGGACGACGACTTCACGGACGCTTCCGATTGGCTGGCCCGCTGCCTCGACGGCCGGCCCTAGGAGGCTGCGTCCCACGCCGTGCACTGTCCACAGAGTTATCCACAGGGCGAGAAGAAGGCCTGTGGACTAGTCGACAGTCTGGGCCGCAAGGCGGCATGCCGGTCGGCGGCTCAGGTTTCGCGCGGGAGAGCGGGGGGTGAACGGCGTCACCCGCGCATCCCCGACCAACTCTTTGGAGCGAGCCATTCCCACCCGAATGAGTGTGTGAGGGTGGTTTGAACCTTGAATCGCCATGACCACACAGTGGACGGGATTGATCTGATTCTGTGTCCACAGATGCGGCACACAGCCTGTGGACAACTCTGTGAGCCGGGCAATTCCTGTGGACAAGAGGAGTGCAGCCGACGGCCCACCTGCGTCCGCATAGGGGACGGCCCCAGCCCCCGGGAATGGGCAGCTCTTCCTCGACCGACGGAGAGCGGTGGCTTCCGGTCGGCCGAGGACAGTTTGCCATTCGCGGCAATTAGGACATAGGGACACGCAGCGTGATATCGGTGTGAGTCCGGGAAGCCCAGACCGGTAGCCTGGAGGGGTGATTGACCTTCGGCTGCTCCGTGAAGACCCTGACCGTGTCCGCGCCTCGCAGCGCGCCCGTGGAGAGGACGTCGAACTCGTCGACGCCGTAATCTCCGCCGACGAGCGCCGCAGGTCCTCCGGGATGCGCTTCGACGAACTGCGCAATGAGCAGAAGTCGCTCGGCAAACTCATCCCCAAGGCCTCCCCGGAGGAGCGCGCGGAGCTGCTGAAGAAGGCCGAGCAGCTCAAGGCCGACGTCAAGGCGGCCGAGGCCGAGCAGAACGAGGCCGATGAGGCCGCCCGGACCCTCCTCCTCAAGCTCGGCAACGTCGTCCACCCGGACGTCCCGGTCGGCGGCGAGGAGGACTTCACCGTCCTCGAGACGCACGGCACGATCCGCGACTTCGCCGCCGAGGGCTTCGAGCCCAAGGACCACCTGGAGCTGGGCGAGGCGCTGGGCGCCATCGACGTCGAGCGCGGCGCCAAGGTGTCCGGCTCGCGCTTCTACTACCTCACCGGCGTCGGCGCCCTGCTGGAGCTGGCTCTGGTCAACGCGGCGATCGCGCAGGCCACCGAGGCCGGGTTCACCCCGATGCTCACCCCGGCGCTGGTGCGCCCCCGGGCCATGGAGGGCACCGGCTTCCTCGGCCAGGCCGCAGAGAACGTGTACCACCTGGAGAAGGACGACTACTACCTGGTCGGCACCTCCGAGGTCCCGCTCGCCGCGTACCACATGGACGAGATCATCGAGGCCGAGAAGCTGCCGCTGCGGTATGCCGGCTTCTCCCCGTGCTTCCGCCGCGAGGCCGGCACCTACGGCAAGGACACCCGCGGCATCTTCCGCGTCCACCAGTTCGACAAGGTCGAGATGTTCTCGTACGTCGCGCCGGAGGACGCCGAGGCCGAGCACGCCCGTCTCCTTGCGTGGGAGAAGCAGTGGCTGACCAGCTTGGAGCTGCCGTTCCAGGTGATCGACGTCGCCACCGGTGACCTCGGCGCCTCCGCCTCGCGCAAGTTCGACTGCGAGGCGTGGATTCCGACGCAGGGCAAGTACCGCGAGCTGACCTCGGCCTCGAACTGCGACGGCTTCCAGGCCCGCCGCCTGTCGATCCGCGTCCGCGACGGCAAGAAGACCCAGCCGCTCGCGACGCTGAACGGCACGCTGTGCGCCGTTCCGCGCACGATCGTCGCGATCCTCGAGAACCACCAGCAGCCCGACGGCTCGGTCCGGGTCCCCGCTGTGCTCCGTCCCTACCTGGGCGGCCGCGAGGTCCTGGAACCGGTCGCCAAGTGAGCCCGGTCCCGTTCCCGTACAAGCTCGTCGCGACCGACCTCGACGGCACGCTCCTGCGCGGCGACCACACCATCTCCGAACGCACCCGGGAAGCGCTCACCGCGGCCACCGCGGCGGGCGCCGTCCACATCATCGTCACCGGCCGGGGCGTGCCCTGGACCCGGCGTGTGCTGGACGACCTCGGCTACCGGGGGATAGCGGTCTGCGGCCAGGGATCACAGGTCTACGACGCAGGAGCACACCGCCTGCTGACCTCGGTCACGCTGGACCGGCAGCTGGCCGGTCTGGCCCTGTCGAAGCTGGAGGCCGAGGTGGGTCCGCTCGCGCTGGCCGCCAGCCGTGACGGGGTGGACGGCGACGTGCTGATCGGCCCCGGCTACCGGGAGCAGGGGAATCTGCCCGCTGTGTACCTGGACGACACCGCCACGATGTGGTCGGCTCCGCTGAACAAGCTGTACATCCAGCACCCGGAGCTCGACGACGACGCCCTGGCCACGGCGGCACGGCAGACCGTCGGCACGCTGGTCGACATCGTCATGTCAGGTCCGGGGATAGTGGAGATCCTGCCGCTCGGCCTGACCAAGGCCACCGGGCTCTCCCTGGCCGCGCGCCGGCTGCGGGTGAAGGCCACCGAGACGATCGCCTTCGGCGACATGCCCAATGACATCCCGATGTTCCGCTGGGCGGCACACGGTGTGGCAATGGCCAACGCCCATCCGGAGCTCAAGGCGGTGGCCGGGGAGGTCACGACCTCCAACGAGGAAGACGGCATCGCCGTCGTACTGGAGCGCCTGCTGGGCGCCGCGTAAGGCGCCGCCACGCGCGGACGGCGCGCCGCGCAGATGTGAGGGTCCGGGACAGCCCGCGCCGAACGGCGCGCTCGAAGTGGCTGTCCCGGACCTTTTGTTCTCCCCGCACCGCCCACTCTGCCCCGGGCGTAAGCCCCTTACCAGTGATTTTCGGCGCCGCACACCCCGACGGCCGGATCCGGCCCGGACCCGGGGGCGCCCTCGTCATGTTTCACGTGAAACATGGTCAGGAGAGCAGCAGGGCGGAGGCTTCGGGTTCCGGGCCGGCGCTCCACGGGAGCACGACGGTGCCCCGCCTGGCCGGTGGGCCGGGCGGGGCACAGGGGTTCCGGGGGCGTCCCGGGCCGACGCCTGGCTGAAACCGTGGTCGTCCTACTCCTCGCCTGCAAGGGTGAGGCGGCGCAGCTTCTGTCCTGCGTACAGGGTGGCGCCGACGGTGACCACCGTCAGGAGGATGACCGCGGTGGGCAGGGCGACGGTGGCGTCGACGTAGCCCTCGCCGGCGACCTTCTCGGCCAGGGCCAGGGCCCACTGCTGGACGCTGAGGGTCTTGGCGCCGGAGACCAGGCTGCCGAAGAGAGACTCCCAGATCAGGGCGTAGACGAGGCCGAAGACCACCGCGTGCCGGCTGACCGTGCCGAGCAGCAGGAACAGGGCGCTGTAGGCGATGGAGGCGACCAGCGCGGCGACGGTGTAGGCGACGGCGATCTGCTGACCGTTGTTGTTGAGGATGAAGCCGGCGATCAGGATCGGGATGGCGGAGAAGGCCATCGTGACGGCGATCGCGACGATCAGCTTGGTCATGATGATCGTCGGCCGCTTCACCGGCTTGGAGAGCAGGTAGACGATCGAGCCGTCGTCGATCTCCGGCCCGATGGCGCCGGTGCCGGCGATGACGCCGATCAGCGGGACCATCGTTGCGAGCGCGAAGCCGCCCAGCAAGTCGGCGGCGATCTTGTCGTCCAGGCCCGTGAAGACGCGGACGGCAGCGGAGATGACGACCAGCATGGCCGGCAGAGCGAAGAGGATCAGCGCGCGGCGGCGGCCGAGCAGGGCGCGGTAGGTGAGCCGGGCCACGGTGGGGTTGTACATGGGTGCCAGCTCCTTCAGGCCGCGACGAGGTAAGAGAAAACCGACTCGAGGGACTCGTCGGAGGGCGAGACCGTGAACAGCCGGATGCCGTGGGCACGGGCGACCTGCGGCAGCAGCTCGGTGAAGCGCCCGAAGTCGACCGCCTGGATGTGCAGGGCACCCTCCTTGACGTCGACCTCGATCCCGGCCGTGGACGGGTCGGCGATCAGGGTGGCGGCGAGGGCCCGGTCGTCGGAGGAGCGGACCAGGTAACGGTGCGGGCGGTCCGTCATCAGGCGGCGGATCTTGCGGAAGTCGCCGGAGGCTGCGTGCCGCCCGGCGACGACCACCTCGATGTGGGAGGCGAGCTGCTCGACCTCCTCCAGGATGTGGGAGGAGAACAGGACGGTTCGTCCCTCCTCACCCATGCGCCGCAGCAGGTCCATGAGCTGCATGCGCTGGCGCGGGTCCATGCCGTTGAACGGCTCGTCGAGGAGGAGCACCGACGGGTCGTGGACGAGCGCGGAGGCCATCTTCACGCGCTGGCGCATGCCCTTGGAGTAGGTCGCGATCTTGCGGTCCTGGGCGTACTCCATCTCGACGGTCGCAAGGGCTCGCTGCGCGGCGGCGTCGTCGAGGCCGTGGAGTTCGGCGTTGGCGACGACGAATTCCCTGCCGGTGAGGAAGTCGTACATGGCCTCGCGCTCAGGCACGACGCCGATCTGCCGGTAGGCCTGCTCGTTGCCCCAGATGGCGGCGCCGTCGAGGGTGACGGCGCCCGTGGAGGGGGCCAGGAAGCCGCCCATCATGTTGATGAGGGTGGACTTGCCGGCGCCGTTGGGCCCGAGCAATCCGGTGACGCCGGGACCGATGCGCATGGTCACGTCGTTGACGGCGACGACGTTCCCGAACCAGCGGGAGGTGTGGTCGATGTCGATGGTGGTCACAGCCCGGCCTTCCGGTAGCGCGCCATCAGGGCGGCGTACGAGCCGACGATGAGGGCGAGGATGACGAGCAGGTAGGCGAAGCCGACGCCGGCCGAGGGGCCCTCGCCGCCGGGGAAGGCGGAGGTGGCGCCGAGGAACGCCGTCTGCATGCCGTCGATCAGGGTGATCGGGGAGAACAGGCCCATCCACTCGATCGGGGCTGTCTGCCCCGCGCTGTAGGCGACGCCCTGCACCGCGGTGACCGCGCCGTAGGGGATCAGCAGCAGGGCGATGATGCCGGCGACGCCGAACCCGCGGCGCGGGGTGAGCGCGGCCACGACCAGGCCGAGGCCGGCGAACAGAACCGAGAGCAGCAGCACGGAGACCAGCCCCTGCGCGAACCCCTTGGTCTGGTCCGCGAAGTCGAATTTGGCCAGCAGCGAGCCGATCCACATGATCAGCAGCGGTGTGGCGGTGAGGATGAACAGGGCCGAGGCCATCGCAGCGTACTTGGCGAGGACGTAGTCGACCCGCTCGATCGGCCGCGAGAAGTACAGCGGCACGGTTTTGAACCGCAGGTCCCGGGAGACCGACTGCGGTGCCTGCGAGGCGAGGTAGAGGCCGATGACCATCTGGGTGGTCAGGGCGTACGTCGTGTACTTGATCGGCAGGTCGGTCGAGCCGGGCACCGCGATGGCGATGGCGACGATGATCAGCGCAGGGACGCACATCACCGCGAAGAGGATCATCGGGAGGACCTTGGACTTGGCCGAGCGGCCGAGTCCGTACGCGCCGCGCAGGGACTGCGAGTACAGCGAGGTGCGCGCGTAGGAGCGGCCGAGCCGGGCGCCTTCGTAGGACCGGTAGCCGATGTTGTGGATCCGGGTGGAGGTCTCAGGCGCCATCGGTACCGGGTCCCTTCCGCTGGTCGTTGTCACGGAAGACCTCCGCGATGTGGTGGCGTCGCTGTTCCATGCGGACCAGGCCGAGGCCGAGGCCGGCGACGGTGTCGACGATGGTGTCGTAGATGCTCTCGCCGGTGGCCTCGACGAGCAGGATGTGTCCCGCGCCGGGCAGGCCCTGCTCCTCGCCCGGGTGCAGGACGACCCCCGCCGCGGCGAGCGCGGCGCGCAGGGCGGCGGTGCCGTCCGGGTGCGCGTCCGAGTCGGTGACCTCGACGGCGACCGTCGTGGTGGTCTGCATGAAGTCGCTGGTGGAGCTGGAGCGCAGCAACTTGCCGCCGTCAACGACCACGACGTGGTCGCAAGTCCGCTCCAGCTCGCCGAGGAGGTGGGAGGTGACCAGCACCGAAATGCCGAAGTCGGTGTACACGCGGCGGATCAGGCCGAGCATCTCGTCGCGGCCGACCGGGTCGAGGCCGTTGGTGGGCTCGTCGAGGAGGACCAGCTGGGGGTCGTGGACGAGCGCCTGGGCGAGCTTGACGCGCTGCTTCATGCCTGTGGAGTAGCCGCCGATGGGACGGTAGCGCTCCTCGTACAGCCCTACGTGGCGCAGGGTGTCGGCGGTCCGCTCGCGGGCGGCGGCCGGCGGGAGCCCGGACATGCGCGCCATGTGCACGACGAACTCGGTGGCCGAGACGTCGGGCGGCAGGCAGTCGTGCTCGGGCATGTAGCCAACCCACTCCCGGATGGTGCTGCCGTGCGTCGCGACGTCGAGGCCGAGCACGGTGGCGCGCCCCTCCGTGGCAGGGGACAGGCCCAGCAGGATCTTGATCAGCGTGGACTTGCCGGCCCCGTTGGCGCCCACCAGGCCGGTCACTCCCGGGCCGATGTCCAGGGAGAGCCGGTCGATGGCGGTCACTCGGGGGTACCGCTTGGTCAGGCCTTCGGCCGCGATGACAGTCACGGCTTCGACGGTAGTGGCGCGTCAACCGCCGGTCGTCAGACTTGGAGCGCGATCCGGTATCAGCCTTCAGGACTACGAACCCTGACGCGAGACTGATGTGCACCGGACAACTTTGTCCACAGGTCCGCGCACGACCCTTGACGCGACCTCCGGCCATTGTCACATTCATCAGTGTCAAGTTACGGGCGGTACGGCTCTACGGACGGACGGCTATGGGTGGGGACACGAGGCAGCGCACCACACGGCTCACCGGTCGGCTCGCCGCCGACCTCCGCGGGTTCAGAGAGGTGCAGTGCCTCGCATACCAGTGTGCCGAGGCCGTGGCGGCCCGGCTGCGGCCGGGCGTGACCGAGCGCGAGGCCGCGCGAATGCAGCGGGAGTGGCTGCGCGAGCGCGGCGTGCGGGACTGGTTCCACCTGCCGTTCGCCTGGTTCGGGGACCGCACCGCCTTCGCGGACTTCAGGATCCCCCTGCAGTTCTTCCCGACCAACCGGAAGCTGGAGCCGGGGATGCCGTTCATCCTCGATATGGCACCGGTCCACCGGGGTTATGCAGCCGACATCGGGTACTCGGGCAGCCTCGGGCTGAACCCGGTGCAGGACCGGCTGATGTCCGACCTGCGCGTCCACCGGGAGCTGATCCTCGAACAGGTCCGTGAGCGCCGCTCGCTGCGCGAGATATACGAGAACGTCGACCGGCTGATGGTCCGGCAAGGGTACGCGAACCGGCACCGCGCCTACCCCTTCGGCGTGATCGCACACAAGATCGAACGGGTGCGGGAGCGGCGCTGGTCCCCGACCGCGTTCGGGTTCGGGGTCCAGTCCCTCAAGGGGCTGGCCTCCGACGCGCTGCACGGGCACCGGGAGGGCTGGTCGCCGCTGTGGAGCCCGTACCGCTTCTCCGACCACGCCCCGCAGCCGGGGATGTGGGCGGTGGAGCCGCACCTTGGGTTCCGGGGTACCGGCGCGAAGTTCGAGGAGATCCTCGTGGTCACGGACTCCCGGGATCCCGAGGAGAGCGCGTTCTGGCTGGACGACGATCTGCCGCACGTGCGGCGCTGGGCCGAGGAGGGAGCAGCATGAGCAGCGGGGAGCGCGGGAACGGGGCGACGGGTGCGAGCGGGGTGGACGGGGTGAACGGGGTGCGCCGGACGGGCCTGGCAGGAGCGCGCGAGCGCCGGGTGAGCACCGGCGGGATCGATCTCTGCGTGGTCGAGCTCGGAGACACGGCCCGGCCGACCGTGGTGCTGGTGCACGGGTACCCCGACAGCAAGGAGGTCTGGGCGGAGGTCGCCGAGCGGCTCGCGGCCCGCTTCCACGTGGTGCTCTACGACGTACGCGGCCACGGGCGCTCCACCGCGCCCGTGCCGCTGCGCGGCGGGTTCACGCTCGAGAAGCTGACCGACGACTTCCTGGCGGTGGCGGACGCAGTGAGCCCGCAGCGCCCGGTGCACTTGGTCGGCCACGACTGGGGCTCCGTACAGGGCTGGGAGTTCGCGACCGTCGCCCGCACCGAGGGCCGGATCGCCTCCTTCACCTCCGTGTCGGGTCCCTCCCTCGACCATTTCGGGCACTGGGTCAAAAAGCGGACGAGCCGGCCCACCCCGCGCCGGGCCGCCCAACTGCTGGGCCAGGGGATCAAGTCCTGGTACGTCTACATGCTGCACACCCCCGTCCTGCCGGAGCTCGCCTGGCGCGGGCCGCTCGGCAAGCGGTGGCCCGACATCCTGCAGCGCGTCGAGAAGGTGCCGGCCGGCTCGTACCCGACGTCCTCGCTGCCCTCGGACGCGGCGCACGGGGCCTGGCTCTACCGCGACAACGTGCGGTCCCGGCTGAGCCGCCCCCGCGACGACGCTTATGCCCACGCTCCGGTGCAGCTCATCACGCCGACCGGCGACGCCTTCCTCTCCGAGAAGCTCTACGACGACCTGGAGCGGTGGGCCCCCGACCTGGTGCGGCGCACCCTGTCGGCGAAGCACTGGGTGCCCCGGACCCGCCCGGACCAGCTGGCCTCGTGGATCACCGAGTTCGTCACCGCCCGCGAGGAGGCCGCCGCACAGGCCCCGCAGGACAAGGCTCCGGGGAAGTACGCCGACTGGTTCGGGGGCCGTCTGGTCCTGGTCACCGGCGCTGCCAGCGGCATCGGCCGGGCCACCGCCTTCGCGTTCGCCGAGGCCGGAGCCCGGGTGGTGTGCGTGGACCGGGATGCGGAGGGCGCGGCGCGCACGGCCGACATGGCGCGGCTCATCGGGGCCCCCGAGGCCTGGGGCGAATGCGTGGACGTCAGCGACGAGCAGGCGATGGAGAAGCTCGCGGCGAAGACCGCGGCCGAGTACGGCGTGGTGGACGTTCTGGTCAACAACGCAGGGGTAGGGCTGTCGGGTCCGTTCCTCCAGACCACGGCGGAGGACTGGAAGAAGGTACTGGACGTCAATTTGTGGGGCGTCATCCACGGCTGCCGGATCTTCGGGAAGCAGATGGCCGAGCGCGGCCAGGGCGGGCACATCGTCAACACCGCTTCGGCCGCCGCCTACCTGCCGTCCCGGACCCTGCCCGCGTACAGCACGTCGAAAGCGGCGGTGCTGATGCTGTCGGAGTGCCTGCGCGCCGAACTCGCCTCGCAGTCGATCGGCGTCTCGGCGATCTGCCCGGGCATCGTGAACACCGGCATCACCGCCACGTCCCGGTTCGCCGGGGTGGACGCGGCCGAGGAGAAGCGCCGCCAGGAGCGCGCCTCACGACTGTACGGGCTGCGCAACTTCCCGCCGGAGAAGGTCGCCGATGCGATCCTGCGGGCGGTCGTCCGCAACGAGGCGGTGGTCCCGGTGACACCGGAGTCCAGGGGCGCCCTGTGGATGTCCCGCTTCGCGCCGCGCGCCCTGAGGCGGCTGGCCCGGATGGAACCCCGGCTGTGAACGGGGGCCGCGCGCCCGTGTACCCCTCCTTGCGGCGGTCGTACCATCCCTCGCAGGAGGGCTCGCTGCGCAGGCGGGGCCGGGCCGCCATGTCGTAGGGAGCCGGGATTGTCCGATCAGGCAGCAGCCGAGTACCGGATCGAGGATCTGGCGCACCACAGCGGAGCCACGGTGCGCACGATCCGGGCCTACCAGGACCGTGGCCTGCTGCCGAAGCCGGAGCGGCGCGGCCGTTCGAACGTCTACCGCGACACGCATCTGGCACGGCTGCGCCAGGTCGCGGACCTTCTGGACCGCGGCTACACCCTGGCCTCCATCAAGGAACTGCTGGAGGCCTGGGACGCGGGGCGTGGTCTCGGCGGCGTCCTGGGGCTCGTCGCCGAGGTGCACGGGCCGTGGACCGACGAGGAGCCGGCCCGGGTCAGCCGGGCCGAGCTGGACGAGCGCTTCGGCGGCACCTCCGACGACGCCGCCGTGAACGAGGCCTGTGAGCTGGGCGTGCTGGAGCGGATCCCGGGCCGTCCGGAGGAGTTCCTCGTCCCGTCGCCGCAGGAGCTGACGGTGGCGGCCGAGCTGTACGCGGCCGGGGTGCCGCTGCCGGCGGTCACCGGGCACCTGCGGGAGCTGCGCGGGCAGGTGGAGCACATAGCCTCCCGGTTCCTGGAGTTCACCACCGAGCACGTCTTCGCGCGCTATCTGGGGCAGGTGCCGCCGACGGATGCGGACGCGGCGGAGGCGGCGGCGCTGGTCCGCCGACTGCGCCCGCTGGCGCAGCAGACGGTGGATGCCGAGCTGGCCCGCGCCATGCGGCTGTTCGCGACCCGGCACCTGCAGCGGCACCTCGGCGCGGACGGTGCACCGCAGGCGTCGGGGCCGGCGGCGGTGGCCCTGCCGGCCGAGACGGTGCGGGCAGTGCAGGAACTGGTCGGCGCAGAGCACGTGGGGGAGTTCGTCCGGGCGGCGACGGAACGGGAGCTGCAGGCCCGCACGATGAACGACCTGGCACAGAGGGGCACCCGCCGGGGCCCTGCCGGCAGCGACCGGTAGTCCACAGGGCGAATCACTCATTTGCCGTCAAAACCCACCCAACCAGCTGTGGACAAGTCGGGGATTCCTGTGGGCAACCTTGTGGACGACTCAGCTGACGGCCTCGTACGGCGGTCTGGCGGCGGGGGCTTCCCCCATGCCGCCCTCGGCCTTACGGCCTGCACCCCGGCCCGTACGCCGGGCCGTGCGGCGCCCCGTGCCGCCGTAGAGGAGACCGGCGAGGGCCAGGCCTGCGGCCCCGCCGGCCAGCTGCGCCACGACGAAGGCCGGCAGCGACTGCGGGGCGATACCCGCGAAGGAATCGCTGAAGGCGCGCCTGATGGTGCCGGCGGGGTTCACTAAGGAGCCCGAGGAGGTGAACCAGATCGCACACCCGATGTACGCCGCCACCGCCGCCGGGATGCGCTTCACGCGCGGCGGTGCCGACGGGTTCGGCGACCGCACGGCGCGACAGGGAAGCGCGGATCGTCATGGGTTCCCCCGAACAGACTGAACTATGGAAAATACATTCCGTATCTCGGAAAGAGAGTAGTGGGTCTTCACGGCCGGGAGGCATGGCGGAAAATCGCTGCGGCAGCCCCGGCCGGACCGGCAAGCTGGGCTCATGGACGACAGACGCACCGTGAAGGTGTCCAAATACGTCTCGAAACACCTGCGGCACCAGCCGGAACGCATCGGACTCGTACTCGACCCGCACGGCTGGGTGGAGATCGAGGCCCTCCTCCGCGCGGCAGCGGCCCACGGCTTCCCCATCACCCGGGTCGAGCTCGACCACGTCGTCGCCGCCAACGACAAGCAGCGCTTCGCCGTCGAGGGCACCCGTATCCGCGCCAACCAGGGACACACCGTCCCCGTCGACCTGGATCTCCCGGAGGCGGAGCCGCCCGCGTACCTCTACCACGGCACGGTGGCCGCCGCGCTGGAGTCGATCCGTACCGAGGGCCTGCGGCCCATGGCCCGCCACCACGTCCACCTGTCCCCCGACCGAGAGACCGCGACCCGCGTCGGCGCACGGCGCGGTCGGCCGATCGTCCTCAGCGTGGACGCGGGCGCGATGCACGCCGCGGGGCACGTCTTCCGGGTCAGCGCCAACGGGGTGTGGCTGGTGGAGGCCGTCCCCCCGCAGTTCCTGCGCCTGCCGTGACCGCCCGAATTTCCCGAGAGATTGTCAGATAGTCCCCCTAATCTGTTCCTCATTCCGGGATCCGTGAGGGGGGGGCGCCTCGCGATCGCCGAGCTTCCCCCTACGCACGCGAGGTGACACCCCATGACGTCCGCATCCGCATCCGCATCCGCTTCGGGACCCGAGGCCCGCACCGATGAGCCGTCGGCTGCCAACTTCCAGGTGGACCTGCGCGGGCTGGTCGACCTGCTCTCCCACCATCTCTACTCCAGCCCGCGCGTCTACGTCCGCGAGCTCCTGCAGAACGCGGTCGACGCGGTCACCGCCCGCCATGCGCTCGACCCGGAGGCGGAGATCCGCATCCGCCTGTCGGCGTCCGCGGACCGGGTCACCATCGAGGACAGCGGCATCGGCCTGACCGCCGCCGAGGCCCACTCGCTCCTCGCCACCATCGGCCGCAGCTCCAAGCGGGGCGGCGAGCACGGCCTGGAGACCACCCGCCGGGAGTTCCTCGGCCAGTTCGGCATCGGCCTGCTCGCCTGCTTCGTCGTCGCGCGCCAGATCCGCGTCGTCACCCGCTCCGCGCGCGACCCGCAGGCTGCTCCCGTCGAATGGCTGGCGACCGACGACGGCTCGTACACCGTCCGCGAACTGCCCCACGACGCCCGCCCGGAGCCCGGCACCACCGTCGTCCTCCAGGCCCGTCCGGGAGCCGAGGAGTGGCTGGTCCCCGCCAAGGTCGAACAGCTGGCCCGCGACTACGGCTCCCTTCTCCCGTACGACATCACCTTCGACGACGGTGAAGGCGGCGAGCCGCGTCCCGTCACCGATCGACCGGCCGTCTGGGACCGCGTGTTCCCTACACCCACCGCGCGCCGCGTTGCGCTCGCCGGGCACTGCGCACAGCTCTTCGGCTTCACCCCGCTCGACACCATCGACCTCGACCTGCCCGTCGCCGGAGTCCGCGGCGTCGCCTACGTCCTGCCCGAGCCGACCAGCCCCGCCCACCGGGCCGGCCACCGTATCCACCTCAAGGGCATGCTGCTCACCGAACGGGCCGACAACCTGCTGCCGGACTGGGCGTTCTTCGTACGTGCCGTCCTCGACACCGACACGCTGCGGCCCACCGCCTCCCGCGAGAACCTCTACGACGACGAGACCCTGTGCGCCGTACGGGAGCCCCTCGGCGCTCGCATCCGGGCCTGGCTGGCCGAGCTCGCCGCCAGCGAACCGGAGCGGCTGGCCGCGTTCCTGAACGTCCACCACCTCGGTGTGAAGTCCCTGGCCCGGCACGACGCCGAACTGCTCGGCCTGATGCTGCCCTGGCTGCCGTTCGAGACCAGCGACGGCTCGATGAGCCTGCAGGAGTTCGCAGCCGCCCACAGCGAGATCCACTTCACCCGCACCGTCGAGGAGTTTCGCCAGATCGCCCCGATCGCGGCGGCCCACGGCCTCGGCGTCATCAACGCCGGCTACACCTACGACGCCGACCTGCTCGCCCTGCTGCCGACCGTACGGCCGGACCTGAAGGTCACCGAACTGGACGCCGGAGCCGTCACGGAGCGCCTCGACCCGGTTCCGACCTCCGCCGAACTGGCCCTCGCATCGTTCCTGTCCACCGCCCGCACACGGCTGGAGCCGCAGGGCTGCGACGTGGTGCTGCGCGCCTTCCAGCCCGTCTCCGTCCCTGCGCTCTACCTCGACGACCGGCAGGCCCGTCAGGAGCGCGACCGGACCGCCGCACTGGACAGCGCCGACTCCCTCTGGACGGGCATCCTCGGCGCCCTGCGCGGCTCCGCGCCGCGCGCCAGCCTGGTCCTCAACCACCACAACCCGCTCATCCGCCGGATCGCAGCCCTGTCCGACGAGGGACTGGCCGGCACCGCCGTCGAGTCGCTGTACGGGCAGGCACTGCTGATGTCCCAGCGGCCTCTGCGCCCTGCCGACTCCACCCTGCTCAACCGGGCCTTCCTCGGGCTCCTGGAATGGGCGACGCACTCCGCCGACGCCCAGGAGGGCCAGCAGTGACGATGACGACGCACGAGGAGATCCGGCGGGGGCTGGCGGAGAACCACAAGGCCCCGAACGGGACTGCCCGCAACACCCATGCCGAGGCGCTGGTCGCCGCGGCGGAGGCTCTCGGCGACACGGCCCTGTTCCGCGACACACTGGACAACCTGGTCCGCGCCTACCTCTGGAGCTCCGAGTCCTCCAAGATGCTGGTGCCCTTCGCCCGGCTGCTTCAGGAGTACGACAAGGACCCCGGCTCCTTCACCAAGCCGGATGCCCATTCCCTGTTCTGGAAGTTCAAGTGGGCGGCGTCGGCCATCTCCGACTCGCCGGAGATCCCGCTGGAGTCGGCCTGGGGCTGGATTGCGGAGATGGAGCGCCGCTACCGGATCGCCGGCTACGGCGAGCGGCCGGTGCGCAAGGCCGAGATGTGGCTCGCCCACAGCACCGGGGACGATGAGCGGGCCGACCGGGCGCACCGGGACTGGCTGGCGGCGGACCGCGACAGCATGAGCGACTGCCGCGCCTGCGAACTCAACAGCCAGGGCAACTACACCGCCCTGCGGGGCGACGACGCACAAGCCCTGGAGCACTGGAAGCCGGTGCTGGCGGGCGACCGGACCTGCGCCGAGGAGCCGCACCGGGTGCTGTCCGCCTCGCTGCTGCCGCTGCTACGCCTCGGCCGCCTCGACGAGGCCCGCGCCCACCACCTGCGCGGCTACCGCATGGCCCGCGGTATCGAGAGCCTGCTGCCGACGATCGCCAGGCACATCGAGTTCTGCGCGCTGAGCGGCAACGAGTCGCGCGGTTTGGAGATCCTCGCCGAGCACGCCGCCCACCTGGGCCCGCTGGCCAACGTCGACGACCAGCTGGCGTTCCACGGCGGCATCCTCGTCCTGCTGCGCCGACTGAAGGAGCTCGGACACGGCGACAGCCCGGCAGCCTCCTACGAGGGCGTCCCGCGCACGGTCTCCGAGCTGTACGAGCAGATGTACGCGGGTTCGCTGGCCATTGCCCGCCGCTTCGACGCCCGCAACGGCACGACCCGGACCTCGGACCGCTTCCTCGCCCGGATCGGGGCGCAGCCGTTGGTCGGCGTGCTGCCGCTCGGCGTCCGCAGCGCGCCGCTGCCGCAGACCCAGAGCACTGCGGCGGCCGCAGTGGTGCCCGGGGCCGCGGTGCCGACGGCGGCAGGCGGCCCGACGGCCGCGATCACCCCGGAGGCCGCCTTCGCCGATCTGGTGGAACAGGCCCGGCAGGCACGTGACCAGGGGCGTCCGGCCGCCGACGGGCTCTGGGCGGAGGTGGCCGTACGGATGGACGCCCGCCCGGCGGAGGGCGTGGATGCGCTGGTCGCAGCCGACGTGGCGGACAGCCGGGCGCTGGCAGCCGCACGCGCTGGGGCTCCGGAGGCGGCCGAGCTGCTGGAGGCGGTCCGCGACCGCTACCGGGCCCTCGGCCAGGACCAGCGGGCTGCGCTGGCGGAGTTGCGGCTGGCCAGCGTGGCAGGCCAGTGCGGAGCGGAGCCCGACCGGGTCCGCGAGCTGCTGGCTGCGGCGGCGCGGGCTGCTGCGGCGCTGGACCCGGGCGAGCCGCTGCGCGCACGCAGGATCGCCTCGGCAGAACTGGCCTCGCTTCGGATCGAGCCGTACCTGCGCTCGCGCGAGACCGGCCACCGACACGCGCACGGCAATGGGCACGATCATGCGCACCACGACCCGGAGCACGACCACGGGCAGCGGGAGCTGGCCGCCTTCGCCGAGGCCCACGCACAGACGCTGCCCGATCTCGCCGCCGACGCCGAGGAGCTGCTGGGCCGGGTCGCCCTCTCCCAGGGCGACCCCGAGCGGGCCGTGGTCCTGCTGGGCTCCGCCGCGCGACGCGTGGCCGAGGCGGGCCGGCCGTGGCTGGCCGTGGACCCGCTGGTGCTGCGGGCGGGGCTGCTGATGTCGCTCGGGCGGGCCGAGGAGGCCGAGGAAGCTGCCCGATCCGCGGTGGAGTTCACCGTGGAGATCACCGATGCCGAGACGCAGGCGGCCGCACGGCTCACCCTGGCGGACATCCTGCTGCGGAGGGCCGACACCGCGGCCGAGGCGGCCGAACACGCGCTGACGGCGGCGCACTGGTTCGACCACGCCGGACTGGCGGCCCTCGGCGGGGCGCAGGCACGGTTCGCGCTGGCCACGGCGTATGCACGGGAGGGGCGCGTCTCCGATGCCGCGGAGGTGCTCCAGTCTGCACTGCCCGACCTGCTGGACCACGGCGATCTCCAGGCCGTTTCCGCCCGGGAGTTCCTCGGCGATCTGCTGCGGCAGCTGAACGAGCCGCGCGCCGCGGCGGAGCAGTTCCTGCTGGCGGCGGAGGTGGCCAAAGGCTGGGACGGCCGCCGGCCGGAGGCGGACCTGGCGCACTCGGCCGCGGACCAGCTCGCCTCGGCGCAGTTGCCCGAGGAGGCGGTCGCCGCGTACGAACGGGCCTTGGAGCTGCATCGGATGAACGGTGGCGCGCCGGTCGCGGAGGTGCGGATCCTGCGCTCCCTGGCCTGGCTTGCCCTGCGCGAGGGGGCCTTCGGTGCGAGCGTGGCGCGGGCCCGTTTCCTCATGGACGAGGCAGCCGGGGTGCTGGAAGCCGCGTTGTCCTCCGACCCGGAAGACCTCGGGCTGCGGGCCGAACTCGCCCGGACCTGGCACCAGCTGGCGCAGGTACTCGACCGGCAGGTGACCGCCGCCGAGCACGTCGACGACGAGTACGGGGAGGGGGACGAGGACGCACGGCGAGCCGAGAGGCTGGCCGCGGCGGAGACCTGGGATCTGCGGCTGGAGGAGATCGCCCTGTGCGAGCGGGCCGCCGACGTCTACGCGGAGCTGGGCCCGGACCATCTGGAAGACCGGCTGCAGTGCGTGCAGTACGCCGCCTGGACCGAACAGGAGCTGGGGCGCGACGAGGAAGGGGCCGCCCGGGTGTCGGCCTTGGTGGACGAGCTGCGCGAGCTGCCCGAAGGCACGGCGGACGGCCTGCTGGAGCGTGCCGAGTACACGCTCGAACGGCTGTCGGCCTCCTGAGTCGAAACGCCCGGCTGGTGTCCCCTCATGGCGGGGTCACCAGCCGGGCATCCGCAGTGCCGGAATCCGGTCAGGCAGTCGGCCGGTCAGACGCCCAGCTGAGCCGGCCCCTCGGTGGCGATCTTCTCGAAGACACCCTGGTCGGCAGCGAAGTCGGAGTCCGGGATCGGCGCGTGGATCACGAGTTCGGTGAAGCCGAGTTCCTGGTGGCGCCCCGCGAAGTCGACGAAGGCGTCCACGGACGCCATCAGGGTGTTGCGCTCCGGGGTGAATCCGGTCAGCAGGATCTTCTCCATCGGTTCGACGTCGCGGCCGATCTCCGCGAAGGCCTTCTCCAGCCGGGTCAGCTGTCCGCGCAGTGCCTCCAGCGACTGCTCGGGGGTGCCGTCCTCGTAGAGCTTCGGGTCGCCGGTGGTCACCCAGGCCTGGCCGTGGGCCGCCGCGAGCTTCAGCCCGCGCGGTCCGGTCGCCGCGACCGCGAACGGCAGGCGGGGCCGCTGCACACAGCCGGGGATGTTGCGGACCTCGTCCGCGGCGTAGAAGGTGCCGCGCTGGCTCACCGCCGGCTCCGTCAGCAGCCGGTCCAGCAGGGGCACGAACTCGGCGAAGCGGTCGGCGCGCTCGCGCGGGGTCCAGGGGTCCTGCCCGAGGGCGGTCGCATCGAATCCGTTGCCCCCCGCCCCGATGCCGAGGGTGATCCGCCCGCCGGAGATGTCGTCCAGCGTCATGAGCTCCTTGGCCAGCGTCACCGGGTGCCGGAAGTTCGGCGAGGTGACGAGGGTGCCCAGGCGCATGCGCTCGGTGGCCGCAGCCGCCGCCGTCAGAGTCGGGATCGCGCCAAACCACGGGAGGTCCCGGAAGGACCGCCAAGACAGGTGGTCATAGCTGTAGGCGGCGTGGAATCCCAGCTCCTCGGCCCGTACCCACTGGTCGCGGCCGCCCTGCCGCCACGGTCGTACCGGGAGAATCACAGTGCTCAGACGCAAACTCATGCGTTCGAGACTACGGCCCTGCTGTGTTTCACGTGAAACACAGCAAGCCGATGTTTCACGTGAAACATCGCCACCGGGCGTCCGGGCGGACCGGGTCCGCGTCCTCCACTGCAGGACCATGGGTGAAGATGGAGCGGTGACCTCGGCTCCCCAGCGCCCGGACGGGCCAACCCCGACTCCCCGGCTCATCGCCACCGATCTCGACGGCACCCTGCTGCGCGACGACAAATCCGTCTCGCAGCGTACGGTGGCCGCGCTCGCCTCCGCCGAAGCGGCCGGGATCGAGGTCTTCTTCGTCACAGGCCGACCGGCCCGTTGGATGGACGTGGTCAGCGATCACGTCCACGGCCACGGCCTGGCGATCTGCGCGAACGGCGCGGCGGTAGTCGACCTCCACGCCGGACGGGACTTCGTACGGGTCCGGGCGCTGCCCCGGGCGACGGCACTGACGGTGGTGGACACCCTGCGCCTTGCCGCTCCCGGCACGTCCTTCGCGGTGGAGACCACCTCGGGCATCAACTACGAGCCGCTGTACCCGCCCTTCTTCCAGGACCCGGGCGCTCATGTCGCCACCGCGGAGAAACTGCTGCGCGTTGAGGCCGACGACGCCTCCGCCCCGGTCCTGAAGCTGCTCGCGCACCACCCCGAGCTGGCCCCAGACGAGTTCCTGGCGCTTGCACGCTGCGTGGCGGGCGACCACGCCTCGATCACCCGGTCCAGCCCGACCGCCCTGCTGGAGATCAGCGGCCTGGGCGTCTCCAAGGCCAGTACCCTGGCGCTGTGCTGCGAGGAGCGCGGCATCGCCCCGTCCGAGGTGGTCGCCTTCGGCGACATGCCCAACGACGTGGAAATGCTCAGCTGGGCCGGTACCTCGTACGCCATGGGCAACGCGCATCCGGATGTGATCTCGGCTGCCTCCGGCCGCACGGTCGCCAACAACGAGGACGGGGTCGCCGTCGTCATCGAGCAGATCCTGGCCGGCCTCGGACAGCCGCAGCAGCTGCTCTAGGCGTCAGAGCGGGACTCAGAACGGGGCCTCCCACACGAGGGTGGTCCCGCCGCCGCGCTCGCCGAGCCCGGGGCCGTACGAGCTCGACCCGCCCAGCGACTCGGCCCGTCGGCGCAGGTTGCGCAGCCCGCTGCGGCGCCCGTTCTCGCTGATGCCGATGCCGTCATCGGCGACCTCCAACCGCACCCCGGGCCGCCCGTCGGGCAGCGTGACGGTGGCGTCCACCACCACCTCGATCCGGGACGCCGCCGCGTGCCGGAACGCATTGGACAGGGCCTCGCGCAGTGCGGCGATCAGGTTCTTGCCCACCTGCTCGCCGACGACCGTGTCGAGCGGGCCGAGGAAACGGTGGGCGGGCTTGAAGCCGAGCGGCACGGCTGCCATATTGATCTCCCGCAGCACACGGGTCCGCAGGCCCGAGGGCGCCTCCGCCGGCCCCTGCTGGAGCGCGAAGATCGCGGTGCGGATCTCCTGGATCGTCAGGTCGAGTTCGTCCACGGCCTTGCCGACCCCGTCGCGCACCTCAGGGACGTCGGAGCGCCGCCGCGCACTCTCCAGCATCATCCCGGTGGCGAACAGCCGCTGGATCACCAGGTCGTGAAGGTCCCGGGCGATCCGGTCACGGTCCTCGAACACCGCGAGCCGCTCCCGGTCGCGCTGCGTCTCGGCCATCATCAGTGCGAGCGCCGCCTGGGAGGCGAACTGCGTGGCCAGGGTCCGCTCGGCCTCGCTGAACGGCCGCTCGTCGCGGGCCCGCGGGGTGACCAGGGCACCCAGCACCCGACCGCCACTGTGCAGCGGCAGCATCATGCAGGGCCCGTACGGGCTGGTCAGCGGGCCGGCCATGCGGGGGTCGGTCGCGGCGTCGTCCACGAAAACCGGCTCTCCCCTCAGTAGCCTGGCCACGACCGGGCTCTCCGCAGGGATGACCAAGCCGAGCGAGGCGGCCGGGGCGTCGGCGGAGACGGCGACGATCTCCATCCCGCCGTCTTCGGCCGGGAGCATCACGACCCCGGCCGAAGAGCCGGCGAGGCGTCGGGCCTGTTCGGCCACCACGGAGAGGGCGTCATCCGCGTCCCCGCCCGACAGCAGGGCCGTGGTGACGGCCACCGAGCCGTCGATCCACCGCTCCCGCTGGGTGGCGGCCTCGTACAGCCGGGCGTTGCCGATGGCGATGCCCGCCTCGGTTGCCAGCACCCGGACCATGTGGACGTCGTAGTCGCTGAAGTCGCCGCCGCCGTTCTTCTCGGCGAGGTACAGGTTGCCGAAGATCTCCCCCTGCACGCGGATGGGGACACCCAGGAAGGTCTTCATCGGGGGGTGATGCGGCGGAAAGCCCGCCGAGCGGGGGTCCTTCGTCAGATCGGCGAGCCGCACGGTGCCGGGGTGCGAGATCAGCGCTCCGAGCAGGCCCCGCCTGCCGTCCGGGCGGTGCCCGATGCGCTCCGCCACTTCGGCGTCGATGCCGAAGGTGACGAAGTCCGACAGGCCACGGCCCTCGGTGCCGACGACGCCGATCGCCGCGTAGCGGGCATCCGCGAGCTTGGCAGCGGTCTCGCAGATCCGGTCCAGCGTGGAGTGCAGCTCAAGGCCGGTGCCGACCGACCGCATGGCCTCCAGCAACTGCGGCACCCGTGCAGTGAGCTCGGTGGACAGGCCCTGCAGACTTCGGGTGGCCAGGGTGGCGGCCTCCAGCGGGTCCGGAGCCGGGGAGGCTGGATCCGGCGCTTCCGGCGACTCCTGCAGCGACATGCTCGTGACCCTAGTTAGTCCGTTTTACCGGGGGAAAGTCAGCCAGGGCGACGTCGGCCGCCGCCTCCCGCTCCAGCATGCGGCGCAACGGGCCCTCGACCACGGAGAGCTCGGCGAAGGCGCCGCGCTGGACAACGGCTCCGCCGTCCAGGACGAGGACCTCGTCCACCGCTTCCAGACCGGCCAGCCGGTGCGTGATCAGCACGGTGGTGCGGCCTTGGGTTGCGGCCAGCAGGTCCGCGGTCAGTGCGTCGGCAGTCGCGAGGTCCAGGTGCTCGGCCGGCTCGTCCAGGACGAGGACGGGGAAGTCAGCGAGGAGTGCACGGGCCAGGGCCAGGCGCTGGCGCTGACCGCCGGAGATCCGCTCACCGTGCTCCCCCACCAAGGTGTCGAGGCCGTCCGGCAGCCCGTCGGCCCATTCCAGCAGCCGAGCCGCAGCCAGGGCCCCGCGCAGCTCCTCCTCGCCTGCTGCGGGACGGGCCAGCCTCAGGTTCTCCCTGACCGAGCTGTCGAAGATGTGGGCGTCCTGGGCGCACAGGCCGACGATCCGGCGGACCTCGTCGCCGTCGAGCAGGCGCGCGTCGGTCCCGCCCAGGGTGTAGGAACCCGCGCGCGGGTCCAGGAACCGGAGCAGAACCTGGGCCAGGGTGGACTTGCCCGCGCCGGAGACCCCTACGACGGCGGTGCGCCTCCCTTCCTCCAGGGTGAGGTCGAGGCAGTGCAGGGCATCGCCCTCCTGGCCGGGGTGCCGGGCGGTCAGCCCCGCCAGGCGCAGGGGGAACGGCGAGGCGGGCACCGGCTCGGGCCGCTCCGGCTCGGCCACCGCAGCCGGGGCGTCGACGACCTCGTAGACCCGCTCGGCGCTGCGCCGCACCCGCTGCCGGAACTGCACCGCCTGCGGCAGCCCGGTCACCGCTTCGAAGGCGGCCAGCGGGGTCAGTACGGCCACGGCCATGGCCACCCCCGACAGCCGCCCGTCCTGCACGGCACCGGCGGCGAAGGCTGCGGCGGCCACCACGGTCAGCCCGGACACGAGGACCGACAGTCCGCTGCCGAGGCCCGTGGCGGCCGCGCCGCGCGCGGTGATGGCGGTCAGGGTCCGGTCGCTCTCCTGCACGGCGTCCATGCGCCGTCCGAGCGCGCCGGCGACGGTCAGTTCGGCGGTCCCGGTCAGCACGTCGGCCGTACGGGTGGCGAGTTCGCCCCGGGCGGGTGCCAGTCGGCGCTCCGCACGGCGGGAGCAAGCCCCGCTGAGCAGCGGCACCCCGATCCCGGCGGCCAGCAGCCCGACGGCGAGGGCGGCCCCGGCCTCGGGCAGCAGCCAGGCCGTGAACGCGACCGACCCGCCGCCGACAAGGGCTGCGGTGCCCACCGGCAGCAGCCAGCGCAGCCAGTAGTCCTGCAGGGCGTCGGCGTCTGCCACCAGGCGGGCCAGCAGGTCCCCACGCCGCCGCGCGGGCAGGCCTGCGGGTGCAATGCGCTCCAGCCGCCGGAAGACGGACACCCGGAGGTCGGACAGCATCCGCAGGACGGCATCGTGCGACACCAGCCGCTCCGCGTACCGGAACACGGCCCGCCCGATCCCGAACGTGCGGGTGGCCGTGACGGCCACCATCAGGTAGAGCACGGGAGGCTGCTGGGAGGCCCGGGAGATCAGCCATCCCGAGACGGCCATCAGCCCGACGCTGCACCCGACGGCCAGCGCCCCCAGCAGCAGCCCGAGCCGGAACCGGCCCTGCCAGGCCTTGGCCGCACCCCTGACCCGGCGCAGCGGATGCCGCCCGGCGGATGCGCCCCAGCCGGCTCCGGCCGACGTGCTCCGCGGGGCGGTGTCCGCGGACTCCGGGGTCCGCGGCGCCGGCACCCGGCTCTCCGGAACCCGGCGGTCAAGGGTCCGACCCTCCGAAAGCCGACTCTCCGGAGCCGGGCTCGCCGCGGGCGCACCCGCCGGTCCGGAGCCGACCTCCACCACCCGGTCCGCGAGGGCCAGGAGCGCCGGCCGGTGCACGACCAGCAGCACGGTCCGCCCCACCGCAAGGCGGCGCACCGCCTCGACCACCGCGGCCTCGGTCTCGCCGTCCAGCGCTGCCGTCGGCTCGTCCAGCAGTAGCACGGGCCGGTCCGCCAGGAAGGCGCGCGCCAGTGCGATCCGCTGGCGCTGCCCGGCGGACAGCCCGGCGCCGCCCTCGCCGAGCACCGTCTCGATGCCGCGCGGCAGTGCCGCCACGAACTCTCCGGCTCCGGCGTCGTCCAGAGCCGCCGCCACGGCGGCGTCGGAGGCGTCCGGCCGGGCCAGACGCACGTTCTCGGCAAGGGTTCCCGCGAACAGGTGCGGCCGCTGCGGTACCCAGGCGATCCGCTCCCGCCACTGCCCCGGCGCGAGCCCGGCCAGGTCAGCGTCCCCGATCCGCACCCGGCCCGCGGTCGGTGCCGTGAACCCCAGCAGCACGTGGAGCAGGGTGGACTTGCCGGCCCCGCTGGGGCCGGTGAGGGCCACGCACTCACCGGGCCCGACGGTGAACGAGACCGGCCCTGGCGAGTCCTCGCCCCGCCCGGGATGCCGTACGGACACCCTGTCGACCTCGATCCGCAGTCCGGAGGGCTCCGCACCGGGCACGCCGACACCGAAGGTGCTGACCACAGCGGCCGGCGTCTGAAGGACCTCGAAGACCTCCTCCGCCGCCGCCAGCCCCTCCGCAGCCGCGTGGTACTGGGCGCCGACCTGCCGCAGCGGCAGGTACGCCTCCGGCGCCAGGATCAGGACGACCAGGCCGGTGTAGAGGTCGAGTTCCCCATGGACCAGCCGCATGCCGATGGTCACGGCGACCAGCGCCACCGACAGCGTCGCCAGCAGCTCCAGCGCGAAGGACGACAGAAACGCGATGCGCAGGGTGCGCATCGTCGCCCGCCGGTAGTCCTCGGTGATCCGGCGGATGGACTCGGCCTGCGCCTTGGCCCGGCCGAAGACCTTCAGCGTCGGCAGGCCCGCCACGACGTCGAGGAAGTGCCCCGACAGCCGGGACAGCAGCCGCCACTGGCGGTTCATCCGTGACTGAGTCGCCATGCCGATCAGCACCATGAACAGCGGGATGAGGGGCAGCGTGACCACGATGATGGCCGCCGACACCCAGTCCTCGGTGACGATCCGGGCGAGGACCGCGACCGGCACGGCCACGGCCAGCCCCAACTGGGGCAGGTAGCGAGCGAAGTAGTCGTCCAGGGCGTCCACGCCCCGGGTGGCCAGCGCCACAAGCGACCCTGTCCGCTGCCCGCTCAGCCAGCCCGGCCCGAGACCGGCGGCCCGCTCCAGGAGCCGGGCCCTCAGTTCCGACTTGACCGACGCGGCCGCCCGGTGGGCGGCGAGCTCGGTGAGCCACGCGAGCAGGCCGCGCCCCACCGCCACGGCCGCCAGAAGAAGCAGCGGCGTACGCAGTTGCCCGCCGTCCAGTCCCTCCTCGAAGGCGCCGACCACGATCTCGGCGATGAGCATCGCCTGACCGATGACCACCCCCGCCCCGGCACATCCGAGGGCCACCACCGCAGCCAGAAAGAGGCGGGTGGAGCGGGCGTACCGCAGCAGGCGCGGGTCGATCGGTTTCACGTGAAACATCCCCCGGATCAGGGTCGGTACAGATCAGGGTCGGTACAGATCAGGTCAGTGCGTGTCGGCGATGTGCTGCGTGCCGATCCGCTTGCGGAACACCCAGTACGTCCAGCCCTGGTAGAGCAGGACGACCGGGGTGGCCACGGCCGCACACCAGGTCATGATCTTCAGGGTGTACGGGCTGGACGAGGCGTTGGTGACCGTGAGGCTCCAGGTCTCGTTCAGCGAGGACGGCATGACGTTCGGGAACAGCGTGAGGAACAGCATCGCGACAGCAGCCGCGATCGTGACCCCGGACAGGGCGAACGACCAGCCCTCACGGCCTGCAAGGTTGCAGCCGAGGGCGCCGACCAGGGCCGCCACCGCAACGATCAGCACGACCAGGCTCCAGCTGTCGCCGCGCAGGAGCTGGGTCCATCCCAGGAACACGACGGCGAGCACCGCGGTGATCACGCCGAGCCGGGTTGCCAGCGCCCGTGCACGGTCCCGGATCTCACCGACCGTCTTGAGGGCGGTGAAGACCGCGCCGTGGAAGGTGAACAGGGTGAGGGTGACGAGGCCGCCGAGGATCGCGTGGAAGTTGAGCAGGTCGAAGAGAGTGCCGACGTACTCCTTGTTCTGGTCGATCTTCACACCCCGGGCGATGTTGGCGAACGCCACGCCCCACAGGAACGCAGGGGTCAACGAGGTCCAGAAGATCGCGTGTTCCCAGTTGGTCTGCCACCGGTCCTCGTCCCGCTTGTGCCGGTACTCGAAGGCGACTCCGCGGATGATCAGGCAGACCAGGATGAGCAGCAGCGGCAGATAGAAGCCGGAGAACAGGGTGGCGTACCAGTCGGGGAAGGCGGCGAAGGTCGCACCGCCCGCGGTGAGCAGCCAGACCTCGTTGCCGTCCCACACGGGCCCGATCGTGTTGATCAGGACCCGCTTCTCCTTGCGGTCCCGGGCGAGCAGCTTGGTCAGGACACCAACCCCGAAGTCGAAGCCCTCCAGGAAGAAGTAGCCGGTCCACAGGACGGCGATGAGCACGAACCAGACGTCGTGGAGTTGCATGGTGTGGTCCCCTCAGCCTCAGTACGAGAAGGCCATCGGCCGGTCGGAGGAGTCGTGTCCGCCGACCTTGGTCGGCGGGTTGAGGTCGGCTTCGGTGAGCTCGGGCGGGCCGGCTTTGACGTACTTGACCAGCAGCTTGACCTCGATCACGGCGAGTACGGCGTACAGGGTGGTGAAGACGAGCATCGAGGTGAGGACCTCGGCCTGGGAGACCCCGGGCGAGACCGCGTCCCTCGTCCGCAGCACTCCGTAGACGACCCACGGCTGGCGGCCCATCTCGGTGAAGATCCAGCCCCAGGAGTTGGCGATCAGCGGGAAGCCGAGCGTCCAGACGGCGGCCAGCCAGTACAGCCGGGTCAGACGCGGGCTGAGAGGCTTGGTGAACAGGACCAGGTGCGGCCGTTCGTCCTCACCGGTCCGCAGGGCATGCGGCAGCAGGAACTTCCTCCTGGTCAGCCACAGGCCGACAGCACCGATGCCGAGCGAGGCCATGCCGAAGCCGATCATCCACCGGAAGCCCCAGTACGCGACGGGGATGTTGGGCCGGTAGTCGCCGGGGCCGTACTTCTCCTGCTCGGACTTGTTGACGTCGTTGATGCCGGGCACGAACGAATCGAAGTCGTTATCGGCCAGGAAGGACAGCAGGCCGGGCACCTCGATCGCGACCTTGTTGTGGCCCTTGTCGACGTCGCCGTAGGCGAAGACGGAGAACGGGGCGCTCTCCTCGCCGTCCCACAGGGCCTCGGCGGCAGCCATCTTCATCGGCTGCTGCTTGAACATGACCTTGGCGAGGGTGTCGCCGCTGACCGCGACGAGCGCGCCGCCGACGACGACGGCGACCAGGCCCAGCCTCAGCGAGGTGCGCATGACCGGGATGTGCTTCTTGCGCAGCAGGTGGAAGGCGGCGATGCCCACCATGAAGGCCCCACCTGTCAGGAGCGCCGCGGTCAGCGTGTGGAAGACCTGCGCCAGGGTGGTGTTCTGCGTCAGGACGAGCCAGAAGTCGGTCAGCTCGGCGCGACCGGTTTCCTTGTTGATGCGGTAGCCCACCGGGTGCTGCATCCACGAGTTCGCCGCGAGGATGAAGTACGCGGACAGCACGGTGCCGAGGGACACCATCCATATGCAGGCGAGGTGGATCTTCTTCGGCAGCTTGTCCCAGCCGAAGATCCACAGCCCGATGAAGGTCGATTCGAAGAAGAAGGCTATGAGCGCCTCGAAGGCCAGCGGGGCCCCGAAGACGTCGCCGACGAACCGCGAGTAGTCGGACCAGTTCATGCCGAACTGGAACTCCTGGACGATGCCGGTGACGACACCCATCGCGATATTGATCAGGAAGAGCTTGCCCCAGAACTTCGTGGCCTTGAGGTACTTCTCCTTTTCGGTGCGCACCCACGCGGTCTGCAAGATCGCAACCAGTGCGGCGAGGGAGATCGTGAGGGGGACGAAGAGGAAGTGGTAGACGGTCGTGATGCCGAACTGCCAGCGCGCCAGTGTTTCCGGCGCCAAAGCTACGTCCACGTCGTCATCTCCTTCGGGTCGCCGTGGTCATGGCCGAAGTCAGCCCGCCGCATTCCGCCCACGACGGGCGAAAACAGACGAGCTTGTGAACGCGTTCACATTCACAAGCATTATGGCGCACCGCTTCCGACGACTTTCAGCCGGGGGGTCCCTGGGTGCGATTCTCAACAAATTGTTGAATGGCATCCGTGGACGAGGCCCCGCCCCAGCGTGGACGAGGCCCCGCCCCAGCGTGGACGAGGCCCCGCCCCAGCACGGCGCCGGCCCGAAGCCCTCCTGACCTCCGCCGCCGCCTCACGGGCGCAGAGGCCTCCTTCAGCACCGGCATGTCGGCCGGCCCCGGAGCCCGACGCCCGCCAGGCTGGTGGCCCGTGCCACGTCCTCGGCTCCTTCGACGGCGCCCCCGCCCGCCGGCCACCGTCCGCGACGGCGACCCGGTCCGGGTGGAACGGGCGAGCGAGCGCCCGCCCTCTCCCGGCGCTACGCCCTACATCTCCTTGAGGAACGCCTCCGCGGTGTGCAGGAAGATGTCGTTCGCCTCGCACTCACCGATCGTGATCCGCAGGCCCTCGCCCGGGAAGGGCCGGACCACCACGCCGGCCTTCTCGCAGGCCGCGGCGAACTCCAGGGTCCGCTCGCCCAGCCGCATCCACACGAAGTTCGCCTGCGTGTCCGGCACGACCGTCCAGCCCTGGCCGAGCAGCCCCTCGTGGACCCGGGTGCGCTCGGCCACCAGCGAGCCGACGCGGCCCATGAGCTCGTCCTCGGCGCGCAGCGAGGCGACCGCCGCATCCTGGGCCAGCTGACTGACGCCGAAGGGCACCGCCGTCTTGCGCAGCGCCGCGGCCACCGGCTCGTGTGCCACCGCAAAGCCGATGCGCAGACCGGCCAGGCCGTAGGCCTTGGAGAAGGTACGCAGCACGCAGACGTTCGGGCGGTCGCGGTACAGCTCGATGCCGTCCGGCACCTCGGGGTCGCGGACGAACTCGCGGTACGCCTCGTCGAGGACCACCAGGATGTCCGAGGGCACACGCTCCAGAAAGCGCTCCAGCTCGGCGCGGCGCACCGCGGTACCGGTGGGGTTGTTGGGGTTGCAGACGAAGATCAGCCGGGTCCGGTCGGTGATCGCGTCGTACATCGCATCGAGGTCGTGCACGTCGCCGGGGGTCAGCGGGACCTGTACGGACTTCGCCCCCGCAATCTGCGTGATGATCGGGTAGGCCTCGAAGGAGCGCCAGGCGTAGATCACCTCGTCGCCGGCGCCGGCGGTCGACTGGACCAGCTGCTGTGCCACGCCCACCGAGCCCGTGCCGGTGGCGATGTGGTCGGCGGGGACGCCGTACCGCTCCGCGAGCTCGTTCACCAGGCCGGTGCAGGCCAGGTCCGGGTAGCGGTTGAACCGGCCGGCGGCCGCCACAGCGGTCTCGAGCACGCCGGGCAGCGGCGGGTACGGGTTCTCGTTCGAGGACAGCTTGTACGCGACGGAACCGCCCGCGGCGGCGGGCTTGCCGGGCTTGTAGACGGGGATGCCGTCCAGCTCGGCGCGCAGCTTAGGGGTCTTCTCGCTCACCGCAGGTCCTCCTAGACCATCCCGTCGGACGTCGCCGTCGACTCAATACTGCTCACCTTAAGAGGATTCCGCTCCGGCGAAAATGGCAGCGCCTGGATTGCGGGGGAGCGCACGCATATATGCGTGCGCCGGTGGCCCGCGCCCTGGCGCGCATCCCTCGTACAGGTGAGTTGGGAGCGCCCCAGGGGTGTGCTGTTTTGGCATGCTCGGACCCGCCGACAAGGGGCCCTTTCGCTCGCGACCCTCAAATACCTTGATTTCCAAGGTCATTGGGGTGCCGAACCATGCAGAAAGGTGCCTGTCAACGCGTGCATATGCACCCAGGTCGCCCTCCCCACCGAGCCCTACTATCGGCTCGCCATGACAGCAGCAGGGAAGCATCAGGTGAGCCGGAGCGAGACCACCCGACGGGCCGCCGGCCGGCAGGGCCGGGCCGGCATCAGGGACGTGGCCGCCGCGGCGGGCGTCTCGATCACGACAGTCTCCGACGCGCTCAATGGCAAGGGACGGCTGCCCGACGCCACCCGCCGCCACGTCCGCGAGGTGGCCGACCGGCTGGGGTACCGCCCCTCCGCCGCAGCCCGCACCCTCCGTACCGGCAAATCGGGCCTCATCGGGCTGACCGTGACCACGTACGGGGATGAACCTTTCACCTTCACCGAGTTCGCGTACTTCGCCGAGATGGCGAGAGCCGCCACCTCGGCCGCGCTCGCCCGCGGCTACGCGCTCGTCATCCTCCCGGCCACCTCCCGGCACGACGTGTGGTCCAACGTCGCACTCGACGGCACCGTCGTGATCGACCCCTCCGACCACGATCCCGTCGTCACCGAGCTGGTCCGCCAGGGCCTGCCCGTGGTCTCCGACGGGCGCCCCGCCGGATCCCTCCCGGTCACCGCCTGGGTCGACAACGACCACGAGGCGGCCGTGCTCAACCTGCTGGACCACCTCGCCGCCGCCGGAGCCCGCCGCATCGGGCTGCTGACCGGGACGACCACGGACACCTACACCCACCTGTCGACCACCGCCTACCTCAACTGGTGCCAGCGCGTCGGCCAGGACCCCGTCTACGAGTCCTACCCGGCCCACGACCCGTGCGCGGGTGCGGTCGCCGCCGACCGCCTCCTCGCCCGGCCCGACCGCCCGGACGCCGTCTACGGGCTCTTCGACCCGAACGGCACCGACCTGCTCGCCGCGGCACGCCGCTACGGCCTGCGCGTTCCCGAGGACCTGCTGCTCGTCTGCTGCAGCGAGTCCACCGTGTACGCCACCACGGAGCCGCCGATCACCACGCTCTCCCTCAAACCGCGCCGCATCGGCACCGCAGTCGTGCAGTTGCTCATCGACGCCATCGAGGGGGTCGACACCGGCCGCACCGTCGAACAGGTCGTCCCGACCGAGCTGATCGTCCGGACTTCCTCGCAGCGCAGGAGGCCCCGTACGACGATCAGCCCGCCGCGGTCACCCGCGCAGGACTGACCGTTACACCGCCGGACCGGCGGAGCCGGTGGTCCCGCCGGAAAGTTCGACAACGCCGATTTCGGGATAAAGCGGCAGGAACGATTGGTTCCGCGCAGGATTCACCACCCCTGGTGCGTCACACAGCGCGAGCCGCATTCCTATGATGGGCGCACGACATCACGGATCCTCCGAGCCGGAGGGCGGGAGGATCCGCAGGTGTACGGCAGCGCGACGGTGGTGGAGGGGTCGATGACTCAGGGGGCCGGTCAGGGACCCGCGATGCGGACGGAGACGCTGCGGGACTTCCGGGTGCCGGTCACCGAACCCCATCCCTACGGCGTGCCCGCGCGTCTTCCCGAAGAGGCCCCGGTCTACGGCGAGTACCCCGCGTACTACGGCGAGCCCGCGCCCGCCCCCGGAGCGGTACCGCCG
>NZ_JACBGN010000319.1 GCF_013401435.1 Streptomyces sp. BR123 | reverse complement strand
CCCCGGCGAACCGCTTTGACCCTCAAGTGGGTTGAAACCCCATGATGCCGGCATGCCGCCTTCCGAACTGATGCCCATCGGGGTCTTCGCCCGGCGCAGTGGACTGACCCCCAGTGCCCTGCGCTTCTACGCCGACTCCGGACTGCTTCCTCCCGCCGAGGTCGACCCGGCCTCGGGCTACCGCTACTACGGCGCCGACCAGGTGGCGCGGGCGACCGCGCTGCGCCGGCTCCGCGAGATCGCCATGCCCCTCGCCACCGTCGAGGCGGTCCTCGACGCCGGTCCCGGGGAGGCGTCCCGGCTGATCGACGGGCACGTCGCACAGGTCCTCGGGGACGCGGTGGCGGCGCAACGCAAAGCCGTCCTCATCAAGTCCTCCCTCGTCACGTCCTCGCTCGCCGGCGCGCCGGGCGTGCCGATCGCCGCACTGAAAGGCCCCGTACTGGCCGACGCGGTCGAGCAGATCCTGACCGCCACCGCACGAGAACCCGGCATGCCCGTACTCGCCGGCCTGCACATCGAGGCGAACCGGGAAACCGTCACCCTGACCGCCACCGACCGCTACCGCCTCTCCACCCGCACCCTGGTTCCCACCGAACCGTCGACCGCACCCTGGACCGCCACGGTCGACGGAGACGAACTGCGGGCCGCCGCCCCCGAGATCCGCCGCAGCCCGCTGGTGCGCATCGAGGCGACCCCGCACGGCATCCGGCTCCGCATGCCCGACCGGGAAGACCGGCACTGCCGTCTGCTGCCGGACGAATTCCCCGACCACCGGCTGGTGCTCGCCTCGCTGCCCGAGGCCACCACCCGCGCAACCCTCCCGAAGAACCGGCTCCTGCACGCCCTGGAGGAACATCCCGACGGGCACATCACGCTGCTCGTGACCGACCGCGGCGTACACGTCCCGACGGCGAACCCCGACCCCGAGCACCCAGACGTCCTGCTCCCGGCCACCGTGACGGGGGAACCACTCCTGCTCTCCTTCAGCCTGACCACGCTCCACCCGGCCGTCAGCACCGCCATCGGCCCCGAGGTGATGCTGGACCTGCGGGGACCCGACCAGCCCGTGACGGTCCGCTCCGCCGACCGCGGAGACCTCACCACCCTGGCCATGCCGATCAACCCCGCCCACCACGCCGCCTGACCCCGAGAACGAGACGAGAGCCACCGCCATGACCGCCGCTCCCCTCCCCGGCCCCGACCCCACCATGGAGGCCATCGGCCGCGCCGTCACCGAGGGCCAGGCCGGCGGCATCGCGTCCGCCCGCCGGAAACTCCTCGACCTGTGGTCCGCGATCGGTGTCACCGGCGACCCGCTGCACCGCTGCACCCTCGCGCACCACCTGGCCGACCTCTACGAGCATCCGGCCCGGGCCCTGGTCTGGGACGTCCGGGCCCTCGACGCCGCCGACGCCCTGACCGAGGAGCGCCTGCAGGAGCATCAGGCAAACCTCCGCGTCGAGGACTTCCGTCCCTCCCTGCACCTCAACCTCGCCGACAACCACCGTCGCCTGGGATCCTTCGACGCCGCCGCCGAACACATCAGGGCGGCCGAAGAGCACGTCCCCCGTCTCCCGCCCGACCCGTACGGTGATCTGCTGCGCACGGCCATCGGGGAGGTGGCCGATGCCATCACCCAGCGGGACACCGGCGCGCGGGCTCCCGGGCCTCGTACGGGCCGGTGACCGTCCCGTACGGCGGCCGGGTTCGCCCGTGTGACGCTGACGACGGTCTCCTGGAACGCCGCTCTCGCCCGCCGCCTCCCGCGGCTCCGTGCACCTGCTCGGCGCTGCCGACCTGCCCTGGTGGTCCGGTGCGCCGCCCGCGCCCGGGCCCTCTCCGGCGGCCAGGCCGGCAACCACCGCGTCCTGCTGGTGGACGGTGTGGCCGTCGGGGTCCGGCCCCAGCACCGTTCCGCACGCCCGACTCCCCGCAGCCGGCGCGCCCTAGGAATCCCGGGAGGCGGATTCGAGAAGGGCTATTTCCCTCGTCACGGCGGACGCTTCCTCCCTCCGCTCCATGAGGTCCAGCTGCTCCCGGAGAGCCGTCAGTGTTGCGATGAGAAGTCGCTGACGGCCCGATTCCAGCTCGCACAAGCGGCGCGCAGCGGCGACGGATTCGGCCCGCAAGGCCCGTACCGTCTCGGGCTGGTCAGCGAATTCCTTGCTGTACTTGATGAGGTCGACAGCCAGACGGGACAGGTATGCCAGCGGGCTGACCTGCACGAGAACCCGGTAGGCCGCAACTCGCTGACGGACCGTGGGCTTCTCCGAACCCAGGAGGGAAACCCTGGCCCGCAGCACTGCATCGTGATTGATATTCACCGAGTGATTCATGAACGGAATTCTGAAAGCCCGACAGCTCCCGAACAAGGCCGATCGCCTGTGCTGTTCGCCCTACGAAAATGCCGTCAGATCTGTCATGATGGATACGTCTTAACCCCTGCGTCCTCATCCCGGAAGCACCCGGAGCCGCCCGGCGCGGCGGAATCGGGCGGAACCGCCGGCGCGACCGTGCGAGAGCGTGACACGAGGCCGGCGCCCGCTGGTCGATTCCGCAGGCTCGCTCGCCCCCGTACTTGAAGACGTGGTGCGGGTCGTGCTCCGCCTTGATCGTGCGCAGTCGGTCGAAGTCGGACCGCGGTAGGCGGTCTCCCCGTCCTGCACACCGACGTCCTGCACACCGACGTTCGGCACGTTGACGCAGGCACCGCCCGCGTAGGGGCGCAGCGCCCGGCTGAATGCGGCGATCCACGCCCGGGCCGCAGGGGCCCGGAAGCGGCTGCCGGCCACGCCCGTCACGGGGTCGGCCCCGCGCGTCCCACGTGGTGAGTACCGCGTCGTGCTTGTCCTTCTCCAGGCCGACGGGGATCCTGCCCTTCGCCGTGAGATGCACCGGCTGCTGCCGTCCGGACCGGTGCCCGCCCGGGCACGGAGGGCCGGCGGGCGGCGTGCCCGTCCCGGCGGTACGCTCGCTGTCGGGCGCCTTCGCATCCGGCTTCCTGGCAGCCGGCCGCCACGAGCAGGAGCAGCGACGTGATCACCGGTGCCGGACGTCTCACATGTCCCTCTGGTCGGTGCCGTGAACCCGTGATCGAGACACGCGGCCGCGCGGGTGCGTACCGGCGAATTCACCTGCCGGCCGGCAACCGGTCCACGTGCGGCCGCCCGGCCACGGGAGCGTGTCGCCGCCACTCCAACTCCCCTCTGAGAGAAGGATCATGACGACACGTCCTGTGGGGCGCGCCCTCGCGCTCGTCCTGGGCGGGGTGCTCGCCGCCTCGTTCGCGCTGCCGGCCGAAGCCCATGGCATCAAAGCCGTTCACCCGAAGGCCGAGACCCGGGCCCTGTTCGACGACGAGGCGGGCGGCGACGCCAACGCGGACGACCCGGCGATCTGGCGGAACTCCGCCGACCCGGGCCGCAGTCTGGTGATCGCCACCGCCAAGCAGGGCGGCCTGCGCGTCTACGACCTCGACGCCGAGGAGGTCCAGTCCGTTCCGGCCCCGGCCGGCCCCGGCGCCGACGACGCGCCCGGCCGGTTCAACAACGTCGACCTCGTGCACGGCCTGCGCGTCGGCGGTGCCCGTGCGGACGTCGCGGTGGTCAGCGACCGCGGCAACGACCGGCTGCGGATCTACCGGATCGACCGCGACCGGCCGGGCGGCCCGCTGACCGACGTCACCGACCCGGGCGTGCAGCCCGTGTTCTCCGCCGACCAGGGCGAGATCAACGAGCAGGCCACCGCCTACGGTCTGGCCACCTGGACGGACCGGACCACCGGGCGGTCCTACGCCCTGGTCAGCCGGCGCAGCCGCACCCGGATCGCGCTTCTGGAGCTGGTCACGACCGGCTCCGGCACGGTGGACTACCGCCGTGTGCGCACTCTGGACCTCCCGTCCTCCTTCCGGCTGCCGAACGGATCCACCTGGGCGCCCTGCGCCGAGCCCGGCGAACTGCCGCAGGTCGAGGGCATGGTCGTCGACCCGGCCAACGGCACGCTCTACGCGGGCCAGGAGGACGTCGGCATCTGGCGGATCAAGGCGGATCTCACCGGGACCCCGCAGCTGATGGACAAGGTCCGCGAGTACGGCGTCCCCGGCACGTACGACGAGGCCACGGAGGAATGCACGCCGGGTGTCGACCCCGGCTACGGCGGCACGCACCTGTCGGCCGACGTCGAGGGCCTGACGCTGGTCAACCAGCGCGGCGGCGACGGGTACCTGCTGGCCTCCAGCCAGGGCGACAACCGGTTCGTCGCCTACGACCGCGAGCGCGACGAGGACAACGAGTACGAGGGCGCCTTCCGCATCACCGCGGCCTCGGCCGCCCTCGACGGCTCGGAGGTCTGCGACGGCGCCGCCGCGATCAACGCGCCACTCGGCGACAGGTATCCGAAGGGCCTGCTCGTCGTCCAGGACGGGCGGGAGACCCCCGGTGACGGCGACCGCGAGGCCACCGGCTTCAAGTTCGTCGACCTGGGTGACGTCATCAACTCTCTCGACTGAACCGGGCGTTGGGAACGACCAGGTCAGTCGCCGCGGCCGGCGACCGGAGTCCCGTCAGGGCCCGCGGACAGGTACGCCTCCAGCTCGGCGGCTCCGGTCAGCATCGCCCGCCCGCGGGCGGACAGCCGGCGGTGCCAGTCGCACAGCGCGGCCTCCAACGGCTCCAGCCCGCCGGCCGCCCGCACCTGTGCGATCAGCGGGGCGATCTGCTCCAGCAGGTAGCCGCCCCGCCTGAGGTGGTGGGTCAGCCGGGCGTCCCGTACGTCGGCCTCGTCGTAGACGCGGTACCCGGTCCGCGGGTCGCGGCGCGGGCGCACCAGCCCGGCGTGCTCCCACTTGCGCAGCGTCGCGGGCCGGATTCCGAGCTTCCTGGCCAGCGGCCCGATGAATGCGCTGCCGGGCCCGGACCCGGCCGCTGACCCGGACCCGGCAGCGGGCCCGGGCCCGGGAGCCGCGGTGTGCCCGGGAGCCGCGGTGGGCTCCAGGTCGCGGAGGGCACTCTCCACGGCCTGGAGGGTCCGCCGGTCGTCGAGGAGCTGGGCGTGGCTCTCGTCGATGATGCGCAACGCATCGTCGACCGCGCCCCGGTTCACGGCCTGCATGATCGACGTCGCCGTCCGGTGGCCGTGGCCGGGCACCAGGGCGAGGAACGCGCTCAGGGCTTTCGCGTGCAGCGGGTCGTAGGTGCGGTAGCCGTGCGGTGTGCGACCGGCGGCCGGAAGGATGCCGACCTCCTCGTAGTTCCTGACCGCCTGCGTGGACAAGCCGTGCCCGCGCGCCAGATCGACCGGCCTGAGCCGCTCGCAGCTTTGAAGGTTTCTCCCCATGAAGCCGACGATATCGGTGAAAAGTTTCCACCGGAGGTTCAACGATAGCGTTGAAGGCATGGCAACCGACGTCAAGGAAATCGCCCGCGCCGTCGACGCTGCCGCCGTCATGGGGCTGTTCCCGGCGCGGCCCCGGCTGCTCGCTCTGGGCGAGCCCACCCACGGCGAGGACGCCCTGCTCCGGCTGCGCAACGAGATCTTCCGGCAGCTCGTCGAGCAGCAGGACTACCGCACGATCGCGATCGAGAGCGACTGCATGATGGGCCTGGTCGTGGACGCTCACGTCACCTCGGGTACGGGCACCCTCGACGAGGTCATGGAACACGGCATCAGCCACGGCTGGGGCACATCCGCCGCCAACCGCGAACTCGTGCGCTGGATGCGCGCCCACAACGAAGGCCGTCCCGCGTCCGAACAGGTCCGCTTCGCCGGCTTCGACGGCCCACTGGAGATCACCGCCGCCGCGAGCCCCCGTCAGGCCCTCACCGCACTCCACGCCTACCTCTCGGCCCGGGTGGACCCGGACCTGCTCCCCTGCACCGCGGAAACACTCGACCGCCTGCTCGGCACCGACGACCGGTGGACCTGTCCCGCCGCGATGACGGACCCGGACCGGTCCGTGGGACGGTCGGCCGAGGCCGGCGAGCTGCGGCTGATCGCCGACGACCTGGCGGCGCTGCTCGACGAGCAGACGCCGCACCTCCTCGCGGTGACATCGCCGGACGATCGGGACCGGGCGGGCCTGTACGCGCGCACCGCCACCGGCCTGCTGCGCTACCACCACTGGATGGCCGACGCCTCACCGGCCCGGCTGACCCGGCTGGTGGGCGTGCGCGACGGGATGATGGCGCAGAACCTCCTCGCCATCGCCGCCCGCGGCCCGGCACTCGTCCACGCCCACAACTCCCATCTCCAACGGCAGAAGAGCACCATGCAGATGGGCGGGAAGCCACTGGAATGGTGGAGCGCCGGCGCGTTGGTGAGCACCCGGCTCGGGGAGGAGTACGCCTTCGTGGCCACGGCCCTCGGCACGATCCGGCACCGGGGCGTGGACACGCCGCCGCCGGACACCGTCGAAGGACTCCTGTACGCGCTCCCCGAGGACCGGTGCGCCATCGACGCCCGGCAGCTGACCGCCGCCCTCGGCGACACTCGGCCCGCGCCCCGCACCTCGCCCTGGTTCGGCTACGCCCCGCTCGACCCGGCCCACCTGGCGGACAGCGACGGGATCGTGTTCGTCAAGGACGTCCCGGAGCACTAGCGGCCCACCGGCAGACCGGCCCGTCGGTGCGCCCGGCGATCTGCGGGAGGCGCTCCGACAGCGCCCTGCCCGCCCACCGGCGGCAGTCTCCGGTCAGCGGCGGGAGGCGGCCCGCCGGGGCGGCGCGATGCGTATCCGCTGCTCCTCGGGCGCGTTCTCGATGTCGTCGAGCTGCGCCGTGATCGTGCTGCGCAGATCGTCGTAGTCCTCGAAGTGGTGGTCGTTGAACAGCGTGTAGCCCGTCCACATCAGGTTGGCGCACACCCGGGCCGGCACCCTGCCCGTCCGGGCGCCCATGCCGACCAGCGCCACGGAGGTGATGCTGCCCGGCTTCGCCAGGTTCTGCCGGTGGACCGCCTGGAACGCGGCGGCACACGCCAGGGCCACGTTCAGCGTCTCGCTCACGTTCTGGGAGGACGTCTCCATCGTCGGCGTCGAGATCAGGAACCTCGGGTTGACCGCCCCCGACGGGACACACACCGCGCTGCCCACCGGCAGGCTGCCGGCGAACCCGTCGCGGATCGCCTGCTGCACGCGCAGCTGGATGCCCGCCCCGAGGTGCCGCTTGATGACGGCGTCCACACCGCCGTCCATCCGGCCCCGCGCATTGGTCGGGCTGACCCAGGCGTCGACCTCCTCGGAGAGGATCGAACCCTTGCGGATCTCGATCTCCGGAGTGTCGGCGAAGGCCGCCCGCCACGACTCCACCACCTTCGCGTTGACATCCGTCAGTACCACCCTGAGCTGCGGCTGCACACGGTTCACGGTCATGATTCGACTCCCGTCGACAAGAGGTCTGCCCACCGGTAACGACGCTACCGGGCCCCACTGACAACGCCCCTTTCCAGACGCTCCGGTGACCGGTCGTCACGATTGCCAAGCTCTCGGCACGGTGTTAGCCTGCCGCCGGATTACCGGTGATCGAGCTTCGGCGACGTGTGCCCACCCGCCCCGCCGCATGCTCCCGGATCCGTTCCGCTCTGCGTGTCCGCCGCTTCCCGCGGGGACACCGACCACCTCGCCACCATGCCCGTGCCGGCACGGTGTGATCCTTCGGAGTACCTCCACCATGAGCGACGCCCCCACCCAGGCCCAGCC
>NZ_JACBGN010000318.1 GCF_013401435.1 Streptomyces sp. BR123 | reverse complement strand
TGGCGGGGGCACTGGGGGCGATGGTGGCCGTGGCTGCCGTCAACACCACGGTGGCCGCGCTGCCCCGGGCCGTGGCCTGGTGTGCCGACGCCGGGCTGTGGGAGCAGGCCGCCGACCCGGTGCTGCTGCCCCGGCTGGCGGACGAGTTGCTGCGGGTGACCACGGCTTCGCCGGTGCTGCCACGGGTGGCCGCCGTGGACGGGAGCGTCGGCGGCTGCCCGGTCCGCGGGGGCGACCGGCTGCTGCTGGTCGCCCGGCATGCCGCCGCGGCGCACCGGCGCGACCCCGACGCCCTGGATCCGGCCGCGCCGGCCGACGCCCACCTGGTGTTCGGCGCCGGCCCCCACGCCTGCCCCGGCGCCCGGCTGGCCCGGGCCCAGCTGGCCGACGTCCTGGCGGCGCTGGCCCCGTACCGGCCGCGGGTCGTCCGGGCCCGGGTGGACCGGCGGGCGGCCCTGCCCGGCTGGCGGGTCCTCACGGTGAAGGCGGCGGGCGCGTGATCCGGATCGCGGTCACGGGGGCGAGCGGCTTCTGCGGAGGGCACGTGGCCCGGGCGGCCGCCGCGCGCGGGGCGGAGGTGGTGTGCCTGGGCCGCAGGCCCGGCCCCGTCGGGGAGCACCGGTTCTGGGACGCCGCCCGCGAACTGCCGGACCTCTCCGGGGCGGACCTCGTCGTGCACTGCGCGGCCGCGGTCGGCGACCCGGCGCCCGGCTCGCCAGCGGAGAGGGAGATGCACGCGGTCAACGTCGGCGGCACCGAGCGGCTGCTGGCGGCCGCCGGCGGCCGGCCGGTGGTGTGGGTGAGCAGTGCGAGCGTGTACGACCCGCGCCCGGACCGCAGCCTGGTCGGCGAGGACCACCCGCGCGACGGGCAGCTGAACGCGTACGGGCGGACCAAGGCGGAGGGCGAGGCGCTCGCCCTCGCTGCGGGAGCTGTGGTGCTCCGGCCGCGGGCCGTCTACGGGCCGGGGGACACGACGCTACTGCCCCGCATCGTGTCCCGGGTGCGGGCGGGGACGCTGTTCCTCCCGGGCCCGGACGTCCTGCTCAGCCTGACGGCGGTGGAGAACCTGGCCGACGCGGCGCTCGCGGCCGCCGACTGGACGCCGGGCGCGTACAACGTGGCCGACGCGGAGCCGTACGCGCGCGATGCGACCGTACGCCGGGTGCTGGCCGCCCACGGCATCACGGCCCGCATCCGGCACCTCCCGCCGGGCCTGGCCCGTGCGGCCGCCCGCGCGGCGGAAGCCCTGGCCCGCGGCGCCGAACCGCTGCTGAGCCGGTACGCGGTGGACCAGCTGGCCCACTCCGTCGTCCTGGACCTGACCCGCGCCCACTCCCGGGGCTGGACCCCGCACCACACCCTGGACGGCTACCTGGCAACCCTGCGCACCCCCGGCCCGCGCGGCGCCTGAACGCACCGGGGTCCGGCGCGGAGCCCCGGTTTCTGGTCAGGCCGGGGCGCGGCCGGGCCGGATCGTCACGATGACCGGCCAGACGAGGCTGTACAGCAGGATCTTGGTGAGCGGATTCAGCCAGACGAGGAGGAGGGCTCCGCGCTCCGGGCCGCCGACGAGCCACACCATGCCGAGCAGCAGCGCGCAGCCGACCGCGTACGCCAGGAGGAAGCGGAGCCAGGAGCGCCACTCCTGGCGGACGCGGGCCCGGCCGTACAGGACGGGCCGGGGCTCCTCGGCGGCGGCACCGCCGAACCGCCGGGCGAACCTGGCGTCGGCCCAGCGCAGGGTGTCGTGTCCGAAGGCCACGGTGAAGCCCAGGTAGGCGGCGGAGAGCCCGTGCCAGATGCTCGGCTCGGCCCCGTCCCGGAGGCTGAGGACGGTGGCCGCCAGCAGCACGACGTCGATCAGGGGGACGCACAGCAGGAGCGCGCCGCCGAGGCGTCTCCGTCCCTTGGCGTAGCGGGCGGCGAGTCCGGCCGCGAGCAGGACCCAGAAGAGTACGTCGCAGGCGATGATCAGGTACAGGATGGCTCGTTCACCTCGTGGCGCGTCGTGGCGCGACGTATGCCGCACGGGCCAGGGTCCTTGCCTCCCCCCGGCACCGGCCAGTCTACGAGCCGACCGTGGCCAACGCCTCCACACTCCGTGACGAACTCCTGTTCCGCACCGGCCCGTTGGCCGGTGGCGGAACGGCAGCCCCCGGTGTCCGGAAGGCGCGGACGTCAGCCCTCGGTGGAGTCCGGGGCCAGGCGCAGGGAGATCGAGTTGATGCAGTAGCGCTGGTCCGTGGGGGTCGGGTAGCCCTCGCCCTCGAAGACGTGGCCCAGGTGGGAGCCGCAGCGGGCGCAGAGGACCTCCGTGCGGACCATGCCGTGCGAGGTGTCCGCCCGCAGTTCGACCGCGTCCGAGTCCTTCGGGTCGTAGAAGCTCGGCCAGCCGCAGTGCGACTCGAACTTCTCGGTGGAGCGGAAGAGCTCGGCGCCGCAGCCGCGGCAGCTGTAGATGCCGGGCGTCTTGGTGTCGGTGTACTCACCGCGGAACGCCGGCTCGGTGCCCGCCAGGCGCAGCACCTGGTACTCGGACGGCGTCAGCTCCGTCTGCCACTGCTCGTCCGTCTTCTCGACCTCGTACGCCATGGCTCTTCCGCTCCCTCTCCCTGTGTCCCTCGGGTCCCTCGTGTCCGGCGCCTCGGTCAGCCGGACAGGCGGGCCAGGATCGCCGGACCGAGGTCCGTGACGTCTCCCGCGCCCATCGTCAGAACGAGATCACCGGGCTTCGCCATTCCCGCGATGACCTCGGCGACGGCGGCCTTGTCGTGCTCGGCGGTGACGTCGGCGCCGGCCGCCCGCGCGGCCGCGATGATGATCTCGCTGGTGACGCCCGGGATCGGGTCCTCACGGGCGGGGTAGATGTCCAGGACCACCGCGGAGTCGGCGAGGGCGAGGGACTGGCCCATCTCCTTGCCCAGCTCCTGGGTGCGCGAGAACAGGTGCGGCTGGAAGACGACCAGGATCCGGGAGTCCCCGGCGGCGCCCCGGATGGCCTCCAGGTCGGCGGTCATCTCGGTGGGGTGGTGTGCGTAGGAGTCGATGACCTGCACGCCGGCGGCCTCGCCCTTGAGCTGGAGGCGGCGCTTGACGCCGGTGTACTTGCCGAGGGCGGAGGCCAGGTCGTCGGCGGGGATGCCGAGGGCCACACCGGCGGCGAGGGCGGCGACGGCGTTGTGCGCGTAGTGGCGCCCGGGGACGGAGACGGTGAAGACGATCTCGCGGCCGTCGATCACGACGGAGACCTCGCTGGTCAGGCCGCGGGGGGTGATCTTCTGGATCCGGACGTCTGCGCCCTCTTCCTCACCGTACGTGGTGACGGTCAGCCCGGGGGTGCCGCTGACGCGGTCGGCGATCTCGGCCGCGCCGGCCTGGCCGTGGGCGACGACCAGGGTGCCGCCGGGCACGATCTTGCCGACGAAGGTCTCGAAGGACTCGTAGATCTCGTCCATCGACGCGTAGTTCGCGTGGTGGTCGAGCTCCGCGTTCAGGATGATCGCGACCTGCGGGGTGTACTTGTGGAAGCTGCGGTCGCTCTCGTCCGCCTCGGCCACGAAGATGTCGCCGGTGCCGTGGTGGGCGTTGGAGCCCGGGGCGTCGAGGTCGCCGCCGATGGCGTACGAGGGGTCGAGGCCGAGCGCCGACAGGGACACCGCCAGCATCGAGGTGGTGGTGGTCTTGCCGTGGGTGCCGGCGACGGCGATCGGCCGGAGGCCGTCCATCAGGGCGGCGAGGGCGTCGGAGCGGTGCACGACGGGGATGCCGAGTTCGGCGGCGCGGGCCAGCTCGGGGTTGTCGGCGCGGATCGCGCTGGAGACGACCACGCAGGTGGCGTCGTCGGCGAGGTGGCCGGCGGCGTGCCCGATGTGGACGGTGGCGCCGTGTGCGCGCAGCGCCTGTGCGGTGTCGGAGTCGCGGGCGTCGCTGCCGGCGACCCGGGCGCCGCGCTGGGCGAGGATCTTCGCGATGCCGGACATCCCGGCGCCGCCGATGCCGATGAAGTGCGGGCGTTCCATGGCGTTCGGCAGGCCGGGCGGCGGCGTCATATCGGGGCTCCCCAAGGTGCGGGTCGGGCGGTACGGGCTGTACGTGCGTGCCGAGCGGTCCGCCGGACGGCCCGCGGTGCGGGCCGGCCCGAGGGGCTCGACGCGTGTGTCGGACGCCAGCCTATTCGTTGTGGGCGAAGAGCTTGAGCACGGGAACCCCGACCTTGTGGCGGGCGCGGGAGGCCCAGTCCCGGTGGAAGAACTCCTCGACGAAGTGCGGGGCGGTCAGAACGATCACTTCGTCGGCCTTCGAGCCCTCGACGACCTCGCGCAGTTTGTCGAGCGGGTGGTGCTGGACGATCTCCCCGACGGCCTGGGCCCCCTTTCTCCGCAGGACCTCCAGGGAGTGGGCGAGGGCCTGCTCGGCGGGGCCGAGCGCGGCGTCGCCCTCGGGGATGTCGGCCTCGCGCAGCGCCTCCGGCAGCTCGCCGAGGGCGACGTCGTCGATGGCGCGCAGCAGCCGGTCCTGGTCGCCCCTGGGCTGCATGAGCACGATGAAGGAGACCGGGTCGTCCCCGTGCAGGGTGGTGACGAAGTCCGCGTCGACGGCGGTCAGCGGCTGCTCGATCATCAAAACGCTCGTGAACACGGACGCCCTCTCCTCCATGGGCCGCGGCCGGGCGGCCGCGCCCTGCGGAAACCATCCTGCCCCGCTCTCGCACGGGGCGTGCGCAGATATATGTGCCCAGCGGAAGCTAGGCGGAACGAGGAATTCCGCTTTTGTCAGATCCGACGGTAGCTCGTGAAGAGGAACCCGGCCTCCTCCAGCACGGAGGCCGGCGCGAGCCGGTGCGGCACGGCCACCCCGGGGCCTCCGGCGATCCGCTGGGCGTCACCCGCCGTGAGCATCGGGGAGATCGTCAGGCACAGCTCGTCGAGCACGTCGGCGGCCACGAACTGGCCCAGCAGCCGGGGCCCGCCCTCGGTGAGCTGGCGGCGCAGCCCGCGGGCCGCGAGCTCCCGCACCACGCGGGCCGGGTCCACCGCGGCCCCGTCCCCGGCCACGACGATCTCGGCCCCGGCCCTGGCCGCCTCGGCCACCTTGCCGGCCGGGGCGCCGGCGCCGGTGACCAGCAGGGTCGGCACCAGCGGGGAGGTGAACAGGGGCAGCGAGTAGTCCAGGTCCGCCCCCGCCGTGACCACCGCGATGGCGGGCGCGGGCCCCTGCCCGGCGGCCGCGCGCCGGGCCGCGAAGGCCTCCCGCGCCCGGGCCGGGCGGTAGCCCTCCTGGCGAACCGTTTCCGCGCCGGCGATCACCACATCTGCCAGCGCCCGCAGGGTGCCGAAGATCCGCATGTCGGTGTCGCTGGAGATCGGCTGTGAGCGGCCCTCGTGCTGGGCGGCGCCGTCCAGGGTCGACACCATGTTCGCCCGCAGCCAGTGGCCGTCCGGCCCGGTGTCGGGGTACGCGTAGGCCTCCGCCAGCTCGTCCGGCGACCACTCGCGGTCTTCGGAGTCCGCGGGGCGGGCGTCCGCGGGGCGGTCCCCCGAGCCGGGGCCTGCGGGGCGGGATGTCTGATCGGTCACAGGGAACAGGCGTCGCATCGGTGCAGTCTGCCACGCCGCGTACAGTGAGGAGCTGTGCCGACATCACTCTCCGCTTCCGGTTCCACCCACGGGCGACACCTGATATCCGACGCGGGCCCGCAGTCCCTGTGCGCCCGCGAGCCCCGGGTGCCCGCCGAGCGGCTGGTGGCCGAGATGGTGCCGCCGCCGCGGTTCGACTCGGTGCGCTTCAACACGTACGTGCCGGACTCCACCCAGCCGAGCCAGGCCGAGGCGGTCACCGTCCTCAGCGGCTTCGCCGCCGGGCTGGGCGGCGCGCACGCCACCGGCTCCGGCAGGCGGCGCTGGTTCTCCCGCGCCCCGAAGGCCGCGGCCCCCACCGCCCCGCGCGGCGTGTACCTCGACGGCGGCTACGGCGTCGGCAAGACCCACCTGCTGGCCTCCCTCTGGCACGCCACCCCGGCCGAGCCCGCCCTGAAGGCCTTCGGCACCTTCGTGGAGCTGACCAACCTCGTCGGCGCCCTCGGCTTCCAGCAGACCGTGAACACCCTCGGCGGACACCGGCTGCTGTGCATCGACGAGTTCGAGCTGGACGACCCGGGTGACACCGTGCTCGTCTCCTCCCTCCTCAGCCGGCTCGTCGAGCGGGGCGTGGCGCTGGCCGCCACCTCCAACACGCTGCCCGGCAAGCTCGGCGAGGGCCGCTTCGCGGCCGTGGACTTCCTGCGCGAGATCCAGGGGCTCTCCGCGCACTTCCGGCCGCTGCGCATCGACGGCCAGGACTACCGCCACCGCGGGCTGCCGGAGGCTCCGGCGCCGTTCTCGGACGAGCAGGTGACGAAGGCCGCGTACGCCACCGAGGGGGCGAGCCTCGACGACTTCCCCGGGCTCCTCGACCACCTGGCCAAGGTGCACCCCAGCCGGTACGGCGCCCTCACCGACGGCATCACCGCGGTCTGCCTCACCGATGTGGTCCCCGTGCCGGACCAGTCGACCGCGCTGCGGCTCGTCGTGCTCGCGGACCGGCTGTACGACCGCGAGATACCGGTGCTCGCCTCGGGTGTCCCGTTCGACAGGCTGTTCAGTGACGACATGCTGAACGGCGGCTACCGCAAGAAGTACTTCCGCGCCATATCCCGGCTCACGGCCCTGGCACGCGACGCGAAACCCCTGGTCTCCCAGTAGGTTTGGGGGCGCCGGGCCGCTTTCGGGCGGACCGGCCTTTCCTCACTTTCCTGCGAAGGGACACCAGCGAACATGGCCACCACCCGTCACGCACACACCGTCTGGGAAGGCAACCTGCTGGAGGGCAAGGGTGTCGTCACCCTCGACTCCTCGGGCATCGGGTCGTACGACGTCTCCTGGCCCTCCCGCGCGGAGGCGGCGAACGGCAAGACCAGCCCGGAAGAGCTGATCGCGGCCGCGCACTCCAGCTGCTTCTCGATGGCCCTGTCCCACGGCCTGGCCGGCAAGGGCACCCCGCCGACCCGCCTGGAGACGAAGGCGGACGTCACCTTCCAGCCGGGCGAGGGCATCACCGGCATCCACCTGACGGTGGAGGGCGAGGTCCCCGGGCTGGACGAGGCGGGCTTCCAGGCCGCGGCCGAGGACGCCAAGAAGAACTGCCCGGTCAGCCAGGCCCTGACGGGCACGACCATCACCCTGAGCGCAAAGCTCGCGTGAACACCCAAGCCGCGTGAACACCCGGGCCGCGTGAACACCGAGGCGGCGTGAACACCGAGGCCGTCTGAGCGCCCCGCCCGGGGGCCGGGGCGCCGCCTCGGACCCCGAGTCCCGGCCCCGAGCCCGCGGCGCCCCGGGGTGGCGCCCCGGCCACCGAACGCCCCGTCTGCCCGCCATACGCGGGCTGCACCGCCGTACGCGGCAGGCAGACGGGGCGTCCGGCCGTTTCGGACCGTCAAGGGCGAGCCGGTCCGGTTCTCGGCCCGTACGACGCCTGTGTCCTCTGCACCGATGCCGAGGAAGCGTGAACGGCCGCCGCCGAGCCGCTCCCTGTGCCTGTCCCCCCGGTGGGCCCGCGCTGTGGGCCCGCGCTGTGGGCCCGCGCTGTGGGCCCGCGCTGTGGGCCCCCGCGGTCGGGCCCTGCGGGCCGGTACGACAGCGGCTCCGCGTACGGCCGGCCGCCGGAGGCCGCCGGTGGGGTGAAGGGGCGGGC
>NZ_JACBGN010000317.1 GCF_013401435.1 Streptomyces sp. BR123 | reverse complement strand
GCCCCGGTGCCGTTCGGCACCGGGGCCCACCCCCTTTCCAACTGTCCTGGCTACGGTCCTGCCCGCTACTGAAGGTGCTTCTTGACGGCGGCGGCGACACGGCCGCCCTCCGCGAGCCCTGCCACCTTCGGCTTCACGATCTTCATGACCGCACCCATCGCCCGCGGCCCCTCGGCGCCCGCGGCCCGCGCCTCCTCGACGGCCTGCGCCACGATCGCGGCGAGCTCGTCGTCGGTCAGCTGCTTCGGCAGATAGGTGTCGAGGAACTCGCCCTCCGCCGTCTCCCGCTCGGACTGCTCGGCGCGGCCGCCCTGGGCGAACGCCTCCGCGGCCTCGCGGCGCTTCTTCGCCTCCTTGGCGATCACCGTGAGGACCTCCTCGTCGGTGAGGACGCGCGCCTCCTTGCCCGCGACCTCCTCCTTGGTGATCGCGGCGAGGGTCAGTCGCAGCGTGGAGGAGTGGAGCTCGTTGCGCTCCTTGATCGCGGTGGTGAGGTCTTCCTGCAGCTTGGCCTTGAGCGTGGTCATGCCCACGAGTCTGCCAGGTTCGGGGGCGGTGTCGCCTTCCGGTTTTCCGCGTCTGAGACGATGACCCCATGCGTGCGCGTTACGGAGTACCCCTGAAGGTCACCGCCGGAATCGCGGCGGTGGGGGCCGCCGGAGTGGCCTATGCCGCCGGATTCGAGGCGCGGTCCTTCCGCTTGCGCCGGATCACGATTCCGGTTCTGCCCGCCGGGATGCGCCCGCTGCGCGTACTCCAGGTGTCGGACATCCACATGGTCAGCGGCCAGCGCAAGAAGCGCGCCTGGCTGCAGTCCCTGGCCGGCCTGCGCCCTGACTTCGTCGTGAACACCGGCGACAACCTCTCCGACACGGAGGGCGTGCCGGAGCTGCTCGACGCGCTCGGCCCGCTGATGTCGTTCCCGGGCGTGTACGTGTTCGGCTCGAACGACTACTACGGGCCGCGGCTGCGCAACCCGGGGCGGTACCTGGTCGAGAAGCTGCAGGGCCGGCACGGGCTGAACGGCAACAAGCCGGTCGTCGGCGCCGTGCACAACCCGTGGGAGGGCATGCGGGACGCCTTCGACGCGGCGGGCTGGCTGAACCTCACCAACACGCGGGGCCGGCTCAAGCTCGACGGGCTGGAACTGGCCTTCACCGGCCTCGACGACCCGCACATCAAGCGCGACCGCTACGAGCGGGTCGCCGGCGGCCCCGAAGCCGACGCCGACTTCTCGATCGCCGTGGTGCACGCCCCGTACCTGCGCAGCCTGGAGGCCTTCACGGCGGACGGCTACCCGCTGATCCTGGCGGGGCACACGCACGGCGGGCAGCTGTGCGTCCCCTTCTACGGGGCCCTCGTCACCAACTGCGACCTGGACACCGGCCGCGTCAAGGGCCTCTCCACCCACGAGACCGGCGAGCGGCGCGCCTACCTGCACGTTTCCGCAGGCTGCGGCACCAACCGCTACACCCCGGTCCGCTTCGCCTGCCCCCCGGAGGCCACCCTCCTGACCCTCGCCCCGAAGGCCTAGCGGCCCCGCGGGCCCGCCCGCGAAAACCGGATTTCGTCTCCGGCCGAGGGTCCGCTAAAGTAATCGATGTCGCCAGGGCGAGAGCCCGAAAAACGGCGGCGATCGGGGTGTAGCGCAGCTTGGCAGCGCGCTTCGTTCGGGACGAAGAGGTCGTGGGTTCAAATCCCGCCACCCCGACAGAGTAAGACCAGCTCAGAGCCGGTCTCCTTCCAAGGAGACCGGCTCTGACTGTTTCTCCCCGGGCTCTCGGGAGAATCCTGGGAGAAATCTGCGCCGAAACGGCTCCCGGCCCGCTCCTACGCTCCTGCCCTCAGCAGTGCATCGAGGACGGTCACGGGCGACCCCGGCGACATCCGCCGACGGATGGCGAGTGCGCCCTCCCACATCTCGGTCAGGCCTCGGAGAAGCTCACGGCGCATCTCGGGCGTGATGTGCGAGTACCGGGCCTGAACCGAACCGTCCTCGTGCCCCATCCGCTCGTCCATGAGCTTGGGGGGCGTCCGGAGCTCGTCCATCATCGTCTTGTGGCTGTGTCGAAGCCCGTGGGGCGTGAGCCCCGGCGCGATCGGCATCCACGACGCCTCGGCACGGCCGGCGGCGCCCCGGCCTCGGGCCGGGATGCCCGGCCAGGGTTCCGCGATCAACGGCACCGGGCGCGCTTCCTGCGGCGACTTCTTCGGGTACCAGCCGGTCACGGCCGGGTGGAACAGCCAGGTCGCGAAGCCGTTCCGCCTCCAGTGCGCCGCGTTCTCCCCGGACGCCCAGGCTCGGACGTACCCGAGGTCGGCCATGGCCTTCTCGACCACGGCCCGCGTCGCCTCGGCCACCGCGCCAGGACGGTTCAGCACGTTCGAGACCGTACCGGTGGAGACCCCGGCCGCGCGCGCCACGTCGGCCAGCTTGGCGCCAGGCCGGCGGGCCGCGCCGTTGGCGGCGGCGTGCCCACTGAACAGGTATCGCCGCCCATGGCAATCACACGGCTTCTCCCCCGCCCGCGCGATCTGGCCCGCCAGGAGGTTCGAGAGCCAGCCCGGCAAATCAATCGTCCGATAGGAGTCGTCCTTCGGCGGGCAGCGGTGCAACTCGCCGGAGTCCAGCTCGTACAGCTGGTGCTCGACTCGCACGGCCGCAGGACGGATGAACTCCGTCTCCAGGCCGACGATCTCGCCCCACCGCATACCCGTGTAGCCCTTGAGGACGACGCCAACGAACTCGTCGTCCCGGCCGGACAGCAGAGCAGCCCGCTCGGCGATCAGCAGCACGCCGAGGGCGGACGTCACCACCTTCTCCGGGCCCCGGCTCCGGGATCGACCGGCCCGCTTGCCGCGGCCCCGGCGGCGGGTCGCGGGGTTCGACTCTCGGAGTTCCTCGTCAACCGCGTCGGCGAGAATCAGGTGCAGAGTGCCGCGCCAGGTCTTGATGCTGCTGGCGGCGTACCCACGCTCTCGCTCGCTGCGCTCCCACGCATCGATCTCCCCCTTCGTGATCTCGCTGACGATTGCGTCCTCGAACTGCGGGAGCAGGTGCTCCTCGATGTGCCGGCGGTAGTTCTGCATGGTGGAGGCGGCGAGGTCCTGGCCCTCGTACCACCTGCTCGCGTAGTCGCCGAACGTGATCCGCTCGGGTTCCGGGGCCACGGTGGCCCGGCCGGCGGTGAGGACTTTCTCCTCCTCCACGGCGGCCGCCTTCTCGGCGGCGCGCTTCGTCCGGAAGCGGATGGTCTTGCCGTACTCGTCGGCCACGGTGCCGTACTTACCGGGCGCGATCTTGTACCGCCCGCGCCAGTACTCCCCGCGGTTCTCTGCGAATCCCAAAGTGCTCTCTCTACGAGTGAGCCCCGCCCGGGTTGGCCGGGCGGGGCGGTCTTATGCGGCGTCCTGCTGTTGATTCAGGTGGACGGTGCGGCGTGGGGGACGTGCCCGCAACTGTGAGGCCGGCGCCGGCCTCGGGAGCTTGGGCGGCGCCCCCATCACACGGACCGAGGTGGGCCGGGGCTGTGGAGACACACTCGGGCCGGTCGACCCCTCGGCGAAGAGACGGAGAGTCTCTGCGAACTGCTCGGCCGTGAACCGGTAGGCGCGGCCGGGCTTCGTATACGGGATCCGGTGGTTGCGTGCTTGCTCCTTGACCCACCACTCAGACTTGCCGAGCGCTCTGGCGACGTCGGCCGGGTAGTAGAGGTGGGGCAGCGGGTCTCGCTTCACGGGCTGGTCCTGTCCTCTCGGCGGGCTGTGCTGGACGATGCGGGAAGTGCGCGCCTGTCCGAGGCTCGGATTTCTGCGTCACCGCGTCGCCTGTGTCATTCGCGCTCCTGACCTGCGGTTTTCGGTGACACGGGGGGATGGGGTGTGTCACCGTCCTGTGTCACCCGGGCCCTGGGGTGAGGTGGGCCGGTGACGCGGGTGACGCGGGTGACGCAGCCGGGGGCCGTCTGCGTCACCGCTGTGTGGGCAGCTCAGGGGCGGTGCGTGGGCTTGTGGTGACGTGGGTGACGCAGCGTCTCTCTTCTTAGGAAAAGAGAGGGGGTGGTGTCTGTTGTGGTGCGTGCCTTCAGGCGTGAAGAAGGAGCCGCGAAGCGGCACGCCCTTCGGGGCCGGCGTTCCGCCGGAAGGGCAAGAAGAGCACGCCCGCCCGGGGGCCGGGTGCTCTTCTTGCCTGTGCCTGGCCGCTCGGCGGCCGGTCCGGTTAGAACATCGGGTAGGGCTGGACCGGTACGGGTGGGGCCGGTCGGGTCATCTCGATATAGCGGGCGGCTTTGGTGCGGCCCCAGTCCACGAGGACGCCGCGCGCGGCGAGGGTGGGCTGCAGCCGCTTCAGACGGTCGGAGAGGACCTTGCCGGTGGTCGGCCAGCCCTTGGGCAGGGGGCGCAAGTCCTCACCGATGTAGAGCTGGGTGAGGGCGTGCAGCCACTCGGTCGAGGCCATCCGGATCTCCTTGCCGGGGTCGAGGCCGGTGGCGTGCTTGAGGACGGTCTGCGCGAGGAGGTCGCCTTCGATGACGTCGTCGTTGAGGTCGTCGAGGCTGGCCCGGTAGGCGGTCAGCGAGGCGAGGCCGGTGGCCGCGTCGAGCTGGGCGCAGAGGTGGGCGAAGTCGGCCATGCGCAGGTCGGTGGGGATGTCGGCCTCGGTGGCCCGTACCTTCACGGTCAGGTCCAGGAGCGAGCCGAGGATGACGGGCAGCACCTGCGCGTACTCCGCCCACAGCTCAGCTTCCGTCCGCCGCACCCTGGGCCGCTCCAGCCGGAGGGGGAGGAGTCGTTCGGCGAGGTCGGGGCGGATGACGCCCACGTCGATGCCGGTCAGCAGCAGCGGGCGGCGGTAGCGGGAGCGGTGGACGTCGCCGTCGCTGAACAGCGCGCGCTTGATGCTCTCGGCGCCGGTGACGATGCAGCACATCAGGTCGGACAGATCCGGCGGCAGGTGGGAAAGGTTGTCCAGGGCAGTGACCCATCCGGCCGCAACAGCCGTGATCAGGTTCTCCTCGTCCTTCGGTGCCCGTCGCAGGTCACCGGTCATGCCCTCGATGATCCGCACCAGCATCCGCCCGCCGGTGGACTTGCCGGCGCCCTGGGGGCCGGTGAGGAACGGCGCGGGAACGGGCACGGACGGCTCCAGGCAGCCGATCAGCCACGCCACGGCCAGGCACTCACTCTCGGCGTTGGCGAAGTTGCACAACCGCAGCAGGAGGTCGATGCCCTTGCCGTCGGTGTCCTTCTCCGGGATGGGCAGTTCCCCGGTGAGCTGGGTGCGCCGCCAGCACACCTCCCTTGGGTCGGGGATGCGGATGTCCCAGCCGGTGGGGTGGATGCGGACGGATCGGCCGTCGTCGCGGCCCAGGTCGAGCCACGTCGCGCCGTCGAATCCCGGGGCCACCCGGATGTGGGTGGCCTGTACGTCCTGGCTGAGCGCAAGTGCTTCGATCAAGTCCAACGCCTCTTTCAGGGCGGAGCCGTTGAACACGCCGTGCCCGTCGTTGAAGAGACCGACCATGAGTTCCTGCCGGTGGCTGCCGGTCGTGCCCTGCGAGCGAATCGGCCGGGCCACGGGGTGGCCGTTCTTCTGTGCGTACACGGTGCCTTCGATGGTGCGGAAGTACCGGAAGTGCGCCTGCGCGTAGTCGGTGATGATTTCGCGGGCCGGGGTCTTCTCTTCCTCGGGCATGGCTACATCCCCAGCTTCGTTCGGGCGTTGTCCCAGGCGGCCTCGCAGTGCCGCAGGGACTCGCCCTTTCCCTGCGCGGCGGTGAAAAGCCTCTTGATGTGCTTGTCAGTGAGGCAGCCGCACCGACCGTGGACGGACAACACGGCGAGGAACGCCTTGTACACGGTCTTGTGGACGGCCTCGGACGCCCCGGTGATGCGCTGCTCCGCCATGGCGATGCCCCGCTCCAGGTAGACGGGCGAGCGATGACGGCAGTCCCCGTCTCCGACCGGCACGGGGACAGTCACGGTGCTGGGCACCGGCCGGACCGGGGTGGGCGCCTTCACTACCAGGGCGCGTACGACGTCCGGCAGTGCGGCCATGGTGCCGGTGCCAGGTCCACGCCACTGGGCATAGACCATCGTGGACTTGATGTCGACGGCCTTGCGGACGCCGTTAAGCGAGCCCATGGCGCCCCGGTAGATCCAGTGCTCGCCGCGGGTGGTCGCCACAACCTTCGTCGGGGGGAGGTTCTCGCGGGCCCACGCGACCGCGTCCGCGTCGTCAAGGTCCACGACGGTGAGCCCCGCACCGCCGGGGTGATACGCGACGGCGTGCGCCTGCCGCCAGGCCCCCGCCCACGCAGGGGAGGTGAGGACGCGCTGGTCGGTCGTGGCCGCGCCCCACCCGTGGCAGGGGGCGGGGCACTGGCAGGGCCCGGCCGCCTTCATGTGCGGGCGGTCGCCGCATGCCGAGCGGGTGCAGGCCGGGCAGTTCCCGAAGGGCAGTTTGCCCTCCCGCAGGGGCAGGGCCGGCAGGCCGATGTCCGCAAGCCACAGTGCGGTCCGCAGGTGGCGCGCCGCGCCGCCATTCTGTCGGGTGAACGTGTCCAGTAAGCGGGGTCGGTGCTCTCGCGGGATGTCGTCGGGTTGGGTCATGCTGGACTCTCCAGTTCGGTGAAATGTGCTGGATGAGGGCGGCCCCGGTCTTTGGCGAGAGTGGGCCGCCCTTTCGGCTAGGTGGCGAGTTGCGGTTGCTGCCAGGTGGGCAGGGCGTTGAGGACGCGGTCGCGCCAGGCCAGCGCGTAGGGGAGGCAGTTGGCGCAGTTTTTGTGCGTGTGGTCGGGCAGTGGGGGTCGGTGGCGGGCGTGGGAGCTCCAAGCGAGGGAGTCCGCTGATGCCATGAGGTGTCCGACCTTGGCCAGGCCGAGCGTTTTGAACCCGAAACCGTGCAGGCGCAGCCCGTAGCTGGCGAGGGTGGTGACGATGGTGATGCCCTCGCGGGTGGACTGCCGGCGGCATACCGACCCGAGTCCCACGGTCGGCTCTCGGGTGAGGTCGACCCCGGCTTGCTGGTAGAGAGCCAGGCAGCGCTCGTAGTCGGAGAGCTCCCAGCCCTGAAGGACCGGGATGATCGGGAGGTCTGGTGCGAGGGAGCGCAGTTCGAGGTAGTTGGCGACCGTCCGCCGCTGGTGCTCGGCAACCGACAGCCCGGTTCCAGCGAACCGGTTCGGTCCCGCCTGTCCGCCGCCGATGACGATCGGCTCGCACATCCAGTCCTGTGGCGCGGCCCAGTCGAACGGGCCCACGTGCTCCCAGATCCGCCGCAGGTCTTGGATGTACTGCTGGGGGCTGCGGGTCCAGCGGCCGTGTTTCTGGAGCTCCGTGAACCCGCCCGAGTCGACCGCGTACGGGCCGAGAGCGGCCGTCAGGGTCTTGGCCTGGGTGAAGTGCTCCGACTTCAAGAACAGCGGTATCGCCGTGACTCGAACCCAGTGCCGCTTATGCGTGGTCAGGTAGAAACGCAACGCCTCTCCCCTCAGCCCTTGCGGAAAGTGCCGGACGCACGGCCGAAGAGACCGGTCGCGGTGATGTTCTGCGTGATGTGCGTGGTGGTGCCGGCCGCCCGGCCCCGGCCGCCCCGCAGCAGGACGGAGGCGAGCGCGCCAGCGGCGATGAGTGCGACGAGGGCCCAGAGGGCTTCGGCCATGGCGAGGACTCCCGGGACGGCGTAGGAAATTCCGATTCCGGCCGCGCCGATGCCGCCGCCGACGGTCGGGGCGAGGAGCGCGGTGGTCTTCGCCCACACCGGAATCCCGGCCGCGGGTGCCGGAGCGGGGGCCGGTTCGGTGGGGGTGG
>NZ_JACBGN010000316.1 GCF_013401435.1 Streptomyces sp. BR123 | reverse complement strand
GGGCTGGGTCATCGTGTGTGGTGGGCTCTCTGTCGGGGCCGCACGGGGGCAGCGGCGCGTGAGGTGCGTCGGCAGGGCGCCGGTGGGCCGGTGTCCGCCGCGGCGCCGGGCTGCGCCGCAGGGAATGCGGGTGCGCTCAACAGCCCCAGCCGAGCGAGGTCTTGATGCGCGCGATGGCCTCCGGGAGCTGCTCCTGGCAGGGCGGCTGCAGGAAACCCTTGAGGATCTTGCCGAGGTGCAGGCCGAAGGTCTCGGCCCGGATCTCCGCCGGATCCTCGCGGTCCGCGCGGGCGGCTGCCTGCCGTACGACGCTGCCCAGGCCGGTCTCGGAGTGCAGCAGTTCCGCGAGGTCGCCGTGGCGTCCCGCGAGCCGGGCGGCCACGGCCATGCCCGGCCCGTGACTGTCGCAGGTGCCTTCCTCCAGATGCCACAACTCGTGGCAGGCGATGACGAGTTGGTGCTCGGGACGGGTGCGTTCCTCGATGATGAGCAGGTCGCGGTCCGCGAGCTCCAGCCACAGCCCGCTGGCCGTGTCGGGCGGGAATCCGGCGAAGCGGAAGTCCACGGGCCGGCCGCCGCGCCTGCGGCCGTACGCCTCGCACAGGCTCCCGACGATCGCGGCGGCATCGGCCGGCGGCGTCAGGCGCACCTCCGCCAGCAGATCCGCGCCGAGCTTCCGCATGGTCCGTGTGGTCCTCATGGCGCTCCCCCCTCGGCGGTGCCTTCACGGCCCCGTGCCGTGCGGGCCGGGTGTTCACGGTGCGCGCCCGGGCCCCTGAGCAGGCCCTCCCGGGCCAGCAGGTCGTCCAGGTGGTCGGCGAGCGACTTCCAGCCCGCTGCGGACAGCCGGCCGGCCCGGGTGACGATGCCGCGGAGGTCGTGCGCCCGCAGGACGGCGAGCATCGGGTCCTCCGCGTCCGTCTCCGCGGACCGCAGCCCGTACTCGATGCCGGTGAGCGCGGCGGCGAGGGCCTCGGTGTCGTCGGCCAGCAGGAATCCGCCCTCGACCCCGTAGAAGCGCTGGATCCCGGCGGCCGCGGCGAGGTTGGGCAGCCCCTCGCCGCGGGCCAGGCGGGTCAGCGACTGGCCGGACGCGTCGAAGGACCGGGCGATGGCCGCCAGCGAGTGGGCCTGCCCGTCCGGCCGCGGGCGGGTGCGGCGCAGGTGCGTGAAGCGCTGGTGGACCTGCTCCTTGAGCGGCAGCCGGGGCGGCCGGCCGTCGAGGGTCTGCGCGACGGCGTGCGGGGGCATGCCGGTCAGGTACGACAGGTGCTCCAGGTCGTCCGTGGCACCGGAGCCGGTGACCGGGGCGCCCGCCGCGGCCCTGGTGCAGGCCTCGGCCGCGGTGGAGGCCAGCGCCCGCTCCACCGCGCTCTTGCTGTCGGCGAGGAGGAAGCCCGCGTACACCCCGAAGAACCGCTGTACCCCGGCGGCGTGCCCCAGCCGGGGCAGGCCGGTGCCGGCGTTGAGGGGGCCCAAGGAGGCGCCGGGGGCGTCGAACTCGTCGGCGATGGCGGCCAGCGGCCACTCCCGGCCGTGCCGGTCGGGGCGCGTGGCCCGCAGCCGCAGGAAGCGCCGGTGCACGCGCTCGCACAGCGGGACCGCGGGCGCCGTCCCCGCCACCACCGCGGGGATCAGCTCCGGCTCCACCCCGCTCAGCCGGCTCAGCCGCTCCGCGTCCAGCACCTCGGCCGGGTCCTGACCGCGCCACTCCGCCAACGCCGCGACGCGCGACCAGGTCGCGGCGAGGGCGGGCCGGGCATCGGGTACCACCGTGAGGTTCTCCGTATGTCGACTGGACGTTCGAGAGATTCGGCTGTGTGCAGCCTAGACCTCCGGGTTGCAGCAGGACATAAGAACCCAACGTTTCTTGCGCTGTGGGTCAAAGAAGGTTGGCCCCGCCCGCCCGCCGGGACGCGCCGCCGCGTGCCCTTGACCCAGGCGGAGCCGAGCAGACACGGGGTCCGGCGTCCAGGTCGTTCGTACGGTGACGCGCTCCACCGGACGCCAGGGCCGGCTTCCGATCCACCTGCGTCCCGCGGCCGTTCCCGCCGAAGGCCGCTCCGTCGACCTTCTGCGGGCCGGTTCCGTGACCGTCGGGAGTCAGGAGTGGAAGCCCTCCCAGTACTCCTCATGGGTCTGGGAGAAGCAGTCGGGCCTCTCGCGGCGCAGGACCTCGTAGCGATCGGTGAAGGCAACGAAAGCGTCCTGAAGTGGGCACCCGAGGTGTTCCCGAAGGGCCTTGATGCCGAGCAGGATGCGGCAGGCGAAGATGTAGTCGTCGGCGACGGTCACGGGGGCCGGGGAGCTGTTGTCCATGGCAGCAAGATCGCACAACACCGGAATCAACGCCGTCGGGATTCGGGCGGGCCCGCATGGCCGCCGGTCCGTCCCCGGGCCGGGGAACCGCGGAAGGGGGTGCCCAGTGGTGGCCGACGCTGACGACCGTTGGCGGCGGCTCACCCGCTGGACGGTGCCTCGACCTGTAACGCAGACGCAGGTGCTGCCAATGTGGCGGGCCGTCAGTTGTGACGCCTGATCCTGCGTACGAGTGCGGACCGTGGACGGCGCAAGGCCGAAGCCGCCGGGGCCGGAGCGCTTTTCTGCCCGTCCCGGGCAGTCGCCCGTTACCTCGGAGGTAATCGACCCCGCCGCGGGCTCACGGCACAGTGGAGGCACCGGTTCACGGAAGGCCGCGGATCTCCCCGCGCCCCCTTCCGGCCGGACAGCCGCCGGCTCTCGCCGGCCTTCGAACCCGACCCTCCCCGGAGGCTGATCCGCCATGTCCGCGACCCTCATCGCCGGCCTCGCCCGCACCGCCGCCCCGCAGACCGCCCTGCGCCGCTTCCTCGCCCTCGACGCCGTCGTCACCGGCGCCAACGGCCTCGCGTACGCCGCCTTCAGCGCCCCGACCGGCCGGCTGCTCGGCATCGGCCCCGCCACCCTGTTCGAGCTCGGCCTCTTCCTCACCGCCTACGCAGCCGGTGTCGGCTGGCTCGCCTCCCGCCGCCGGCCCCCGGTCTTCGGGGTGAAGCTCGTCATCGAGGCCAACTGCGCCTGGGCCGTGCTCAGCCTGGTCTCCCTCTTCCTGTGGGACGCGCCCACCGCGGCGGGCCTCGCCTGGATCCCGGCCCAGGCGCTCACCGTCGCCGGCTTCGCACTGCTGCAGCAGCTGTCGCTGCGCGCGGCCGTGGCCTCAGGGACCCGGTGAGCGCAGGTACTTCACCGTCGCCGGGTCGGCCGGGAGCAGCGTCTCGATGGCCAGCTCGGCGACGGTCACGTCCATCGGGGTGTTGAACGTCGCGATGGACGACACGAACGACAGCCGGTGCCCGTCGTGCTCGATGACCAGCGGCAGCGCGAGGTACGGGACGGGCCCGGCGGGTGCGGTGTCGCCCGGGCGGCGGGCCGCCGGGTAGGCCGCGACCTCCTCGTACAGGGCGCGCAGCGGCGCGGAGCGGGCCAGTGCGATCTGCCGCTCCATCTGGGCCAGCAGGTGGCCGCGCCACTCCGCGAGGTTGTGGATCCGCGGCGCCAGCCCCTCCGGGTGCAGGGTGATCCGCATCGCGTTCAGCGGCGGGGCCAGCAGGTGCCCGGGCAGGCCGTCGAGGAGCATCGCGATGCCCCGGTTGGCGGCGACCACGTTGTACAGGGCGTCGACGACCAGCGCCGGGTACGGCTCGTAGCCCGTCAGCAGCCGCTCCAGGCCCTCTCGCAGGGTGCTCATCGCCGGGTCGTCCATCGGGGTCTGCGCATACCGGGGGCGTACCCGGCGGCCAGCAGCAGCGCGTTGCGCTCGCGTACCGGCACGTCGAGGCGGTCCGCGAGCCGCAGCACCATCTCCTGGCTGGGCTTGGACCGGCCGGTCTCGATGAAGCTGATGTGGCGTGCGGAGGAGTCGGCGCGGCCTGCCAGCTCCAGCTGGCTGATGCCGCGCCGCTCGCGCCAGGAGCGGAGCAGGGAGCCGACGGACCCGCACCCGGTGTCCGCATGTGTCACGGTCGCCATGCGCATGACGCTACCTCAGGAAGCCTTCCCGCAGGTCGGCGACGGTCCGCGGAAACGAGACGCCACCACGGTGGAAAGGGCGCGGCGAACGGCCGCGCGCACCCTTCCCGACCGGCGCGATTGTGGGAACCTTGAGCCCACGTCAGGAGTTCGTCCCGTACGGGGAAGGAGCATGCCGATGGCAGCCGAGCCGCTTTCGCAGAAGGAGATCGAGGACCGGTTGCGGGAACTGCCGGGGTGGGCGTTCGAGGACGACCGGATCAGCCGCACCTACCGGCTGGGCTCCCATGTCGCGGCGAGCGCGCTCGTCGCCCACATCGCCGCCGTGCAGGACGAGCTGAACCACCACTCCGATCTCACCCTCGGCTACAACACCGTCCGGCTGTCGGTGAACACGCACAGCGCGGACGACTCCGTCACCGAGACGGACTTCGCCCTCGCGGAACGCGTCGAGGCGCTCGCTCCCGCCCACGGCGCGAGCTGACCCCGCCCCCGGACCCCGGGGTCCTCGGTCCCCGGGGCGGGCCCGGTCAGACGGGTTCCAGCCGCCACCACTGCGCCGGCGAGTCGGTGTCCTCGCACTGCCGGGCGAGGCCCTCCTCGTCCGCCTCCAGCGACAGCCCGCTGATGCAGGCCACCAGGGACACGACCCCCGGATCGTCGAGGTGCTCCTCGACGATCCACTCCTGTGCGCCGAAGGCGTTCGGCCGCCACACCTGGACGCGGGCGCCGCTCTCGGTCGACGCGTTCGCCACGTCGAGCCGCCTGTCGTTGTGCACGCTCACGACGTGGACGATCCCGCCGCCGCTGTGCACGGGCGAGATCCGCCACTCCAGGGCGGCGGCCGGCGCCGGCGGGCCGTCGGCACCCACCCCCACCCGGTTGCCGCTCTCCACCCGCAGCAGCAGCCCGCTCGCCGCGTTCCGCACCCGGTACACCCCTTCGGGAACACTCATGCCGCCCCCGCTCAGAGGTCGCAGACGGCCGGGTCCGGCCCGATCCGCCCCGCCTGCGGCCCGTGCGCGAGGGCGTCGAGCGCAGCCATGTCGGCGGCGTCCAGCTCGAAGCCGAACACGTCCAGGTTCTCCCGGATCCGCGACGGCGTCACCGACTTCGGGATCGCGATGTTCCCGAGCTGCAGGTGCCAGCGCAGCACCACCTGGGCCGCGGTGCGGCCGTGCCGGGCGGCGACCTCGGCGACGACGGGCAGCGTCAGCAGCCGCGGGCCCTGCCCGAGCGGGGACCAGGCCTCGGTGGCGATGCCGCGCCGGGCGTGCTCCGCGCGCAGCTCGGCCTGCGGGAAGAACGGGTGCAGCTCGACCTGGTTCACGGCCGGCACCAGCGAGCTGCGCTCGCGGATCCGGTCCAGGTCTGCCGGGCGGAAGTTCGACACGCCGACGGCGCGGGCCCGGCCGTCCGCCGCGAGCTCCTCGAACGCCTCCCAGATGTAGAGGAAGTCGTCGCGCATCGGACGCGGCCAGTGGATCAGGTACAGGTCGACGTAGTCGAGGCCGAGCCGGGAGAGCGAGTCCTCGAACGCGCGCAGCACCTCCTTGCGGCGCCACTTCCTCCGCGTGCTGTTCCACAGCTTGGTGGTGACGAACAGCTCCTCCCGCGGCAGCCCGGACGCGGCGATGGCCTTGCCCGTACCAGGCTCGTTGCGGTACACGGACGCCGTGTCGATGCTGCGGTAGCCCGCCTCCAGTGCGGTCCCGACCGCGGCCTGCGCCTCGTCGTCGGGAATCTGCCAGACACCGAAGCCGAGCCGGGGCATCGAGGTGCCGTTGTTGAGCGTGATGGCGGGGACCTGGTTCACGTGCTGTCGTTCCCTCGGGGTCGCCGGACGTCGCCGGATCTCATCGGATGTCGTCGGGAACCGGCCGCCGGACCCGGGTATTCCCCCCCCCCCCGCCGCTCGGGGCAGGACCGAGTCCCGGTACAGGTCGGCGACGTCCTGCGCGTACCGCTTCTCGATGGCCCGCCGCTTCAGCTTCAGCGAGGGCGTCAGCAGCCCCCGCTCCTCCGTGAACTGCTCCTCCAGCACCCGGAACGCCCGGATCGCCTCGGCCTGCGAGACCAGAGTGTTCGCCGCCACCACCGCCCGCCGCACCTCCGCCGTCAGGTCCGGGTCCCGGACCAGCTGGGCCGGCGGCCGCTGCGCCAGCCCGCGCATCGACAGCCAGTGCGCGATCCCCTCCGGGTCCAGGGTGATCAGCGCGGCCACGTACGGCCGGTCGTTGCCGACGAGCACGCACTGCGCGACCAGCGGATGCGAGCACACCCGCTCCTCCAGGGCGGCCGGTGCGACGCTCTTGCCGTTGGAGGTCACCAGGATCTCCTTCTTCCGCCCGGTGATGGTGAGGTACCCGTCCTCGTCCAGCCGCCCCAGGTCCCCGGTCGCCAGCCAGCCGCCGCGCAGCACGGCCTGCGTGGAGCGCGCGTCGCCCAGGTACCCCGAGAAGACGTGCGCCCCGTGCAGCCACACCTCTCCGTCCTCGGCGATGTGCACCGCACTGCCCGGGATCGGCCGGCCCACCGTGCCGTACTTGACCGCCCCCGGCGGGTTCGCGGTCGCCGCCGCGCAGGACTCGGTCAGCCCGTACCCCTCGAACACCGTGATCCCGGCCCCGTCGAAGAACAGCCCGAGCCGGCGCGGCATCGCCGACCCGCCCGACATGGCGTGCCGCACCTGCCCGCCCAGCGCCTCGCGGACCTTCCCGTACACCAGCCTCTCGAAGAGCCGGTGCTCCACGCGCAGCGCGGCCGACGGCCCCGGCCCGAGGCCGAACGCCTGCTGCTCGCGCGCTTCCGCGTACCGCACGGCCGTCTCGACGGCCCGGTCGAAGGCGCCCGCGCGCCCCTCCGCCTCCGCCTTGCGGCGGGCCGCCGCGAAGACCTTCTCGAAGACGTGCGGGACACCCAGCACGAACGTCGGCCGGAACGCGGCGAGGTCCGGCAGCAGCTCGGCCGCCGCCAGCACCGGCTGGTGCCCGAGCCTGACCCGGGCCCGGACGGCCGCCACCTCCACCATCCGCCCGAAGACGTGCGCGAGCGGCAGGAACAGCAGGGTGGAGGGCACCTCCCCGGGCCCGGCCCGGAACACGGACTCCCAGCGGGCCACGAGCGTGTCCGCCTCGTACATGAAGTTGCCGTGCGTGAGCACACAGCCCTTCGGGCGCCCCGTGGTCCCGGACGTGTAGATGACGGTCGCGACGGAGTCGGGCGTGACCGCGGCGCGGTGCCGGTGGACCACGTCCTCGGCGACACCGCGGCCGTCGGCGAGGAGCGACTCCACGGCCCCGGCGTCCAGCTGCCACAGCCGGCGCAGCTGCGGCAGCCCCTCGACGACCGAGCCGACGGTCATGGCCTGGTCCTCGTTCTCCACGACGCACGCCGTACACCCGGAGTCGGACAGGATCCACTGCACCTGCTCGGCGGAGGAGCTCGGATAGACGGGGACGGGCTGCGCACCGACCGCCCACAGCGCGAAGTCGAACAGCGTCCACTCGTACCGGGTCCGGGCCATGAGCGCGACCCGGTCCCCGAACCGGACCCCCTGCGCCAGCAGCCCGCGCGCGAGGCCGAGCACCTCGGCGGCGAACTCCCCGGAGGTCACGTCCCCCCAGCGGCCGCCCCGCTTGCGGCCCAGCACGACCCGGCCGGGATCGTCGAGCGCGTACCGGAACACGCAGTCGGCGAGCCCGCCGACGGGCGCTCCCGTGACGACCGGTGGGACCGTGACCTCGCGCATGCCCCCGCTCCTCTCCCCGCAGCGCGGCGACGCTACCCCACCCCTCCGCCGCGCTGATCACCCCCGAAGGACCTCCACAACACC
>NZ_JACBGN010000315.1 GCF_013401435.1 Streptomyces sp. BR123 | reverse complement strand
CACTCGCCTCCGTGCCCGTCCCCGTGTCCGCGCCCCCGTCCGCCGGTACGGCGTGCCCCTGCAGCCAGCCGGGCAGCTGCTCCGCCCCGGCGCCGAAGCGGACCTCCACCGCGTACGTCTGCCGGCCGTGCAGCCCCCTGCGGACGAATTCCACGGCGTCCATCGGCATCGCGCGCGGGGCGAACCGGGCGCCGGTCGCGAAGGGCTCCGCCACCCGGTCCACGCGGAAGGTCCGCCAGTCCTCCCTGCCCATGTCGTAGGCCACCAGGTACCACCGGCTGCCCGTGCTCACCAGCCGGTACGGCTCCACCAGCCGCCGCGTGCCGGCCCCGTCCCGCGCCCTGTACGCGAACCGCATCCGCTCCTGCCCGGCCACCGCCGAGGCCATCGTCGTCAGCGTGCGCGGATCCACGGTGGCCCCGTCGCCGCGGGTCAGCGCGATCGTGGCCGACTGCAGTGCGCTCACCCTGTGCCGCAGCCGCCCCGGCAGGACCTGCTCCAGCTTGGCCAGCGCCCGTACGGAGGCCTCCTCGACCCCCTCGACGGCATGCCCGGCCCCCGCCCGCAGCCCCACCGCGATCGCGACGGCCTCCTCGTCGTCCAGCAGCAGCGGCGGCATCGCCGCGCCCGCCACCAGCCGGTACCCGCCCTCCGGGCCCAGAGTGGCCTCCACCGGGTACCCCAGCTCCCGCAGGCGGTCGATGTCGCGGCGGATCGTGCGCGTACTGACCCGCAGCCGGTCCGCCAGTTCGCTGCCAGGCCATTCGCGCGGGGTCTGCAGCAGGGAGAGCAGGCTGAGGAGCCGCGCCGGAGTGTCGGTCATGGGGCCAGGCTGCCAGCAAAATAGGACACCATCTGACCTAGACACAGTCTAGGTTTCTTCCCATGAGCAGCGAGACGACCATGACATCGCCCGGAGGAAAGACCGGGCCCCTATCCGAAGAGCGGAACTCCGCCCCCGCCGAATCCGGCGCCCCCGTCGCGGACCGGCGCCGCTGGCTGGCGCTCGCCATCGTGATGACCGCGGCCTTCATGGACCTGGTCGACGTCACGATCGTCAACATCGCGATACCCAGCATGCGCGGTGACTTCGGCGCCTCCACCAGCGCCATCCAATGGATCACCGCGGGTTACGCGCTCGCCTTCGCGGCCGGCCTGATCACCGGCGGCCGCCTCGGCGACATCTACGGCCGCAAGAGGCTCTTCCTCATAGGCATCGCCGGCTTCACCGCCGCCTCGCTGCTCTGCGGCATCGCCCCCGACCCGGACGTGCTCGTCGCCGCCCGCATCCTCCAGGGCGGCATGGCGGCCATGATGGTCCCGCAGGTGCTGGCGATCATCCACGTCAGCTTCCCGCCGCACGAGCGCGGCAAGGTCTTCGGCATGTTCGGGGCGATCGTCGGACTCGGTGCCGTCTCGGGCCCGCTGCTGGGCGCCCTGCTGACCCAGTGGAACCTCTTCGGCCTCGAATGGCGCCCGATCTTCCTGATCAACCTGCCCGTCGGCATCGCCGGCGTGCTGCTCGGCCGCGCCTTCATCACCGAGTCCAAGGCCCCGGCGGCCCTGCGCCTCGACCTGGTCGGCGTCGTCCTCGCGACCCTCGGCCTGGTCATGCTGATCTTCCCGCTGACCCACGGCCGGGAGAACGGCTGGCCGCTGTGGGGCTTCGTCTCCATGGCCCTCGTGCCCTTCGTCTTCACCGCGTTCATCGCGTACGAGAAGCACAAGATCCGCAAGGACGGCTCCCCGCTGGTCGAGCTCTCCCTCTTCAAGATCAAGAGCTTTGCGGGCGGTATCGCCGTCCAGCTGACCTTCGGCCTCGCGACCGGCATCTTCTTCCTGGTCTGGACGCTGTACATGCAGATGGGCCTCGGCTGGAGCGCCCTGCGGGCCGGACTCACCGGCGTCCCGTTCTCCATCGCGGTCTCCGTCGCCGCCGGCATGTCGGTGCAGAAGCTCGTGCCGCGCTTCGGCCGCAAGGTGCTCCAGACGGGCGCGCTGACCATGGCCGCGGGCATCCTGCTCTACATCTGGGAGGCGAAGCACTTCGGCATGGAGATCGCCTCCTGGCAGATGGCCGCCCCCCTGGTCGTCATGGGCCTCGGCATGGGCCTGATCGTGGCCCCGCTCACCGACACCGTGCTGTCCCAGGTGCCGCGCGAGCACGCGGGCTCCGCCTCCGGGCTGATCAACACCACCGGCCAGATGGGCAACGCCCTGGGCCTCGGCCTGACCTCGGTGGTCTTCTTCGGTCAGATGGACGACGACTCCGTCTTCGGGCCGCCGTACGTGGAGGCCTTCCACGGGGCGCTGTGGTGGATCGCGGCCGTCCTGGTGGTGATCTTCGCGGTGATGTTCATGCTGCCGCGCACGTCGGTGCCGCCCGAGCAGCGCGAGGGCGCCGTCGAGCAGGCCCCGCAGGCTCCGGAGCCGGCCCCGGCCGCGTAGTCGGGCCGTGGCCGCCCCTGCGCACGGGCATGTCGGCCCCTTCGGGCGGACATGCCCGTTCCTTTTGATTCCGGGCATAACGGGCGTACGGTGAGGGGAATCCAAGGGAGCCGTGCCCGAATGATCCTCACCGTCACCCCGAACCCCTCCCTCGACCGGACGTACGAGGTCCCCCTGCTGGAGCGGGGCGCCGTCCTGCGCGCGGCCACCGACCGGCTCGACCCCGGGGGCAAGGGGGTCAACGTCTCGCGCGCCGTGGCCGCCGCGGGTGTGCGGACGGCGGCGGTGCTCCCGCTCGGCGGCCCGACCGGCACCCTGCTCGCCGCGCTCCTGGCCGCCGAGGCAGTGGACGTCACAGCGGTCTCGATCACCGGGCAGACCCGCTCCAACGTCTCGATCGTCGAACCGGACGGCACCCTCACCAAGGTCAACGCACCCGGCCCGGTCCTCACCGGGGCCGAATCCGCGCTCCTGCTGGACACCGTCCGCACCTGCGGGGACAACCCCGACTGGATCGCGGCCTGCGGCAGCCTCCCGCCCGGCCTGCCGTCCCACTGGTACGCCGACGCGGTCGCCCGGGCCCGCGCGACGGGCGCCCGGGTCGCCCTGGACGCCTCCGGCCCGGCCCTGGCGGAGGCGCTGTGCGCCCGCCCGGACCTGGTGAAGCCGAACGCGGACGAGCTCGCGGAAGCGGTGGGCCGCCCCCTGCGCACGCTCGGCGATGTGGCCGCCGCATCGGAGGAGCTGCGCTCCCGGGGAGCGGGCGCCGTCCTGGCCACGCTCGGAGCGGACGGCCAGTTGCTGGTCTCGGCCGACGGGATCTTCCACGGCACCGCCCCCGTCACAGCCGTCCGCAGCAGCGCCGGCGTCGGCGACGCCGCACTGGCCGGCTTCCTCGTCGCGGGCGGCAGCGGCCCGGCGGCCCTCGCCTCCGCCCTGGCCCACGGCGCGGCCGCCGTCCGGCTCCCGGGCAGCGCCATGCCGACCCCCGCGGAGCTGCGCCCCGAGGCCGTCCGCATCACACCGAGGCCGCCCCTGGACCGGCACCTGACCGAGCCGGCCGCGCCGGCCGTCCCCGGCGGCCGGACCCCGGTGCGGTGGGAACCTCCGGCGCCGCCCGTCGAGCCGGTGGGGCCCGTCGGGCCGGTGGGGCCGACCGGGCCGATCGAGCCGACCGCCGTCTGACGGGAGCGCCTCAGCCGTGCGCGCGGACCTCCATCGCCCCGCGCGCCGCGGCCTCCGTCCCGTAGACCTCGCACATGTGGCGCCCGTCCGGCGTCGCCGTGTGCTCGACCTCCCACAGGCTGATCTCGCTGCCGTCCAGCAGGACGAACGCGTGCTCGTACAGCCGGAATCCGACGTCCCGCCCGTCGGCCAGGCACTGCAGAGTGCCGAACGCCTGCGTGATCCGGTGCGCGTACGCCGTCTTCAGCAGCAGGGCCGTCCGCTCCCCGGGCCGGTCGGCGTTCTCGGCGCGCCGCAGCACCCGCCGGGCGTGGTCGGCCGACTGCTCCACCGCGTACTCCCGGTACCGCTGCCCCGCGGTCGGAGCGGTGAGCAGCGCGCTCAGCGCGGCCGCGTCCCGGTCCGCCGCCTCGGGCTCCTCCTCCGGGCCGAACGGCGCGGGGCCGAAGACGTCCCCCTCCGGTGCCTCGCCGAACAGCCGGGCCACGGCCAGGCGGAACTCGGTGCGGCTCGCGAAGACCTCGTGCCGTATGGTCCGGTCGCCCTCGTGCCGGTACACCAGCTCCCACAGGGACGCCGCACCGCCGTCGGAGAGCAGGTAGGTGTGCCGGTGGGTCTCCCGCCACCGCCCCGCCGCCGGGCTGTGGCTCGTGGTGTACAGCGAAGAACTGTGGGCGAGCGCCGTCCCGAGGCGCTCGACCAACCGGTCCGACAGGTCATAGGAGTTGAGGGCGCGGCCCAGGAGTCGCTCGAGGTGCGCCTCGGTTGTCTCGTACGGATCGCTCAAGGTGGGTCTCCAGGCCGTCGCAGCTTGTGACTTCGCGGAAGCACAACGTAGCCCCTGGCTCTGACATCACGTCCGGGGTTCGTTAAAACGTCCGGGAAGGAACGGGGGTTCCCGCCATCCCTTCAGGTCAACTTGTGGCGGAATGCGGAGGGTTCGCCCGGGTCTGTCCTGGAGCGCGGGACCATGGGCGGTATGGCTACGAAAACAATGGGTCTTCCCCGCCAGCAGGGGCGGCCCGGCACTCGACACGAGGGCGAACCGGACGCCGCGCCAAGGGCGTTGGCCTGGCTGCTGGTCCTCACCGGGGCCGCGGGCGTGCTGGCCTCCTGGGTGATCACCCTCGACAAGTTCCTCCTGCTCCAGGACCCCGACTTCAAGCCCGCCTGCAGCCTCAACCCGGTGGTTTCCTGCGGCAGCGTGATGCAGAGCGAGCAGGCGCAGGCCTTCGGATTCCCCAACCCCATGCTGGGACTGGTGGCGTTCGGGGCCGTGGTGTGCGTCGGCGCGAGCCTGCTGGCGGGCGCTCGGCAGCGCGGCTGGTTCTGGCTGGGACTGAACGCCGGCATGGCCTTCGGCGTCGGTTTCTGCACCTGGCTGATGGCCCAGTCGCTCTACGAGATCAACGCGCTGTGCCTGTGGTGCTGCCTGACGTGGGTGGCGACGCTCGTGATGTTCTGGGCGGTCACCGCGCACAACGTCGGCAGCGGGTGCCTGCCCGCTCCCGGGCCGGTGCGGTGCTTCCTCGCCGAGTTCGGCTGGGTGCCGCCCGTCCTGCACACCGGGGTGATCGGGATGCTGGTGCTGACCCGGTGGTGGGAGTTCTGGACGAGCTGACGGCGGACGGGTGCGTGCGAGGGCCCCGGCAGCCGGAGGCTGTCGGGGCCCTCGTCACATCGCTCCACGGGCGCAGGCCCGAACCGTGGGGGTTGGGGAGGGAGCGGAGGATCAGCTGCCGACGGAGGCGTTGCCGGAGAGGATCGGGATGTTGTCCAGGATGTGCGAGAGCGCCTCGTCGCCCTTGGCCTGGGTGGAGTTCTCGGTGCACTGCTGGTTCATCGGGTTGGACAGGATCGGGACGTCCTGGACGCCGACCAGCGAGCTGGCGAGGGTCTGGGCGTTGACCTTCGCCGGCAGGCCGATGCAGGGCTTGTTGAGGGAGCCCTGGACCAGGCCGAGCTGCGGGCTCATGTCGCCGGCGGTCTTCTGGTTGCCGTAGATCTGCTGGGAGCCGTTGCCGTTGAGGGTGTTGATCCCGTTGTCGTCGCCGAGGGCCATGGCCGGGGCGGCGAGGGTGGCGCCCGCACCGAGGGCGGCGGCGGTGACCGCGGCAGCAGTCATGATCTTCTTGAGCATGATTGGTCCTTTTTTCGCATGAATGCCCGCTAGTGGAGCGCCCTGGTCAACTGCCCCTCCGTCGGGTTGGTTCCGGGGCTTCACTCGAACGGCCCGCGCCCCGAGGGCTTTTCCCCGGCTCGGGTGAGTCCGGCCCGGACGCCTGCGCGAAGCCCGTACGCAGCCCGGGGCAAGGTCCCTGCGCGGCGGTTCCTGCGTTCGGCCCGGCCCCGGTTGCAGTCCGTGCACGATGTCACCACGGTGGGCAATGAAGCGGATCGCTCGGGTCCGTTTTTCTGCGACCAGCGAAGGAACCCCATGCGCCGCTCCGTGTCGTTCCGCTTCCGCGCCCGCGCCCTCGCCCCGTCGGCCCTCGTCGCCGTCATACTCACCGGCGCGGCCGCCCCCGCGGGCGCCGCGGACGGTGAGACCGCCGCGTCCCTGCGCAAACGAGTGGCGGCGGTCCGGCAGGAAGCGGAGGAGCGCCGGGCCGTGGTCCCGGCAGGCCCGATCGACGACCTGCTCACCGGCATCTCCACCACCTTGGACGGGCTGTTGAAGAGCCTCGCGGGGCTGCTGCCCGGGGGCACGCTGCCGATCCTCCCCGATCTGCCGTCTGTGCCGGAGTCGCCGATCACGATCCCCGGTCCGCCCGTCACTCTGCCGTCGACGGGCGGCCTGCCGACGGTCCCGGAGATCCCGGAGATCCCCGAGATTCCCGAGATCCCCGAGATCCCCGAGATCTGGGAGATCTGGGAGATCCCCGAGATCCCCGAGGTCCCGGACGTTCCCGCACTCACGTGAGGGAGGGTGCGGGCAGGGGTGAGTGGCCGGAAACCCGCCTGTGGCACGGGGGATTGGGCTGAACAGGTTTGATCCTGCCCGAGGCCGTGTCCGTCGGGGAGCCCGGGCCGTTCCTCTCCGTGTGAGCCCCGGTCTGGTCGGGGCGTAACGTCGAACGGAAGGTGCAGCTCCCATGAACTCTGCCAAGAAGGCCGCCCTGGTCCTTGCCTCCGCCGGTCTCATCGCAGCCGGCGTCGCGGGCACCGCCTTCGCCGACTCCACGGCCGAGGCCGCGGCCGTGGGTTCCCCCGGCGTCGCCTCCGGCAACATCGTGCAGATCCCGCTCCACTTCCCGATCAACATCTGCGGCAACTCCTTCGGCGGCTACGGCCTGCTGAACCCGGTGTTCGGCAACACCTGCGTCAACGCCTGAGCCTGGCGCCGCGTCCGTGACGACGGCATCGGACCGTGGGCGCCACCGGCCTCGCCGGTGGCGCCCACGGTTTTCTCGCGGCGGGAGCCGGGAGGTCAGGAACGCTTGCCGTCGCCGTTGAGCTGCACCCCGCCGAGGAGCGGGGAGGCCTTCGTGGCCCCGTTCGCCAGGCCGAGCACCTCACCCGGGGCGTCGTTGCGGAGCTCGTTGACCCGCTGGCCGGTGGCCATGACCTTGTCGACGGTCTGGCCCTGCTCGGCCAGGCCGTTGCCGAGCGTCTGGGGCAGGTTCTCGGCGACCGGGGCGAGAGAGTCGACGGCCTGTGTCGCCCCGCCCGTCAGGCTCATGGGGGGCATTGCGGCCGAGCCCCCGGCGGCGAACGCCGGAGCGGAGGCCCCGAGGGCGGCAACGGAACCGGCCACGACAGCGGCGACCTTCGTGAGCTTCATTGTCGAATTCCTTTTCCAGCGGTGACCGTCGCACCACTTTCGTCCTGCCTAACGATTCCGTGCCGCGGCGGAAACGCGTGCGAGGGCACGTGAACGGCCGGAGAATCCCTCAGGGATTCTCCGGCCGGTTTTTCTTCCGATTCCTCCGGCGCTCAGGCGGTACGGGACCTGCGGTACAGGACCGCGCCGCCCAGGACGAGGGCGGAGGCCAGCAGGGCCGCGGCGCCGGCCTGGCCCGCGCCGGTCTCGGCGAGGACGGGCACCGGGGACGCCGCCCGCGCGGGCGCCGGTACGGGGAAGGGCGCCGGGGCCGGCAGGGGGACCGCGTGGACCGGGGTGTCACCGGCGGGGACGGCCGACGGCTGGTCGGCGGGAGGTGCCGACTCCGGGGCGGGGGCCGGAGCCGGGAGCGTGACGGGCATGCTGCCGTGCGG